>NZ_DS022298.1:1368826-1674228 GCF_000153805.1 Synechococcus sp. BL107
GGAACACAACAACGACATTGGCGTTCCGCTCACCGTGCTGTCTGCGGATTCCCACCATTGCGCCTTGGTGATTGAAATGGGCATGCGCGGTCCTGGTGAAATTGAACGCTTGTCGCGCTGCACCGAGCCGGATGTGGCGGTGATCACCAACATCGGCACAGCCCACATCGGCCGTCTTGGCAGCCGGGAGGCGATCGCCGCCGCGAAATGTGAAATCACAGCCGCCCTGAAACCCGATGGTGTGGTGGTGATCCCAGCCGGTGATGCGTTGCTCGAGTCAGCCCTTTCGAAGGTGTGGAGCGGCCGGGTTGTGCGGGTTCGGTTGGCAGACGACACCCCTGTGGCGGCTGATTGCATCGGTGTCATCGACGCTGGCCACCTTGAGGTTGGTGCGCATCGCCTGCCGTTGCCCTTGGAGGGGCGCCATAACGCCCGTAATGTCTTGCTGGCCCTGGCGGTGGCAGACCAGCTCGGTGTTGATAGCGCCTCCCTCAACGCGATGGAGGTGTCGGTGCCGGGCGGGCGCAATCGCCGTTTGGTTCAGGGGAGACTCACGCTTCTCGATGAGACCTACAACGCCTCTCCTGAAGCGGTCATGGCTGCCCTTGCTTTGTTGTCGTCCCAGCCCGGTCGGCGGTTTGCAGTCCTCGGCACGATGCTCGAGTTGGGTGCACAAAGCCTGCAGCTTCACGCTGATGTGGCAACGCAGGCTGCAGCGCTGAAGCTGGATGGTTTGGTGGTGGTGGATGGCGGTGCTGAGGGGCGGGCGATGGCGAACGCTGCCGCTGGCTTGCCCCATCTCGCTGTGGTGTCTTCGCCGGAGGACGCTGCAAAACCTTTAAAGGAATGGCTCAGGGCCGGGGATGTGGTGTTGCTGAAGGCCAGCCGCGGTGTGGCCCTTGAGCGGCTGCTTCCCCTGTTGCCGTCCTTCTAGGCCTGGGGATCTAGGTCGAGCGATTTGCCCAGTTGTCCTTGGTCATTTGACGGGCGCGGCCAATGGAGAGCGCCTTGCTGGGGACGTCCTTGGTGATGGTTGAACCGGCTCCAATCGTGACGTGATCACCGATGGTGACTGGCGCGACGAGAACGCTGTTCGCACCGGTTTTGCTGTGATCTCCGATCACGGTTTGGTGTTTGTTCACGCCGTCGTAGTTCGCGGTGATCGTTCCTGCTCCCACATTCACGTTCTCGCCCAAGCTGGCGTCGCCGATGTAGCTGAGGTGGTTCACCTTGCTCCCGGCCCCCAAGCTGCTCTTTTTCACTTCAACAAAGTTGCCGATGCGGCAGCCATGGCCGACGTCTGCAGCGGGCCGCAGGTGAGCAAAGGGTCCAATGCTTACGTCATCTCCCACCTTTGCCTCTCGCACCACCGACTGCACGACCTCGACGCGATCGCCCAAGCTTGCATTGTCGATCAATGTTCCCGGCCCCAATTTGGAGTTGTCTCCAATCGAGCAGCATCCACGGAAATGGGTTTGTGGTTCAACCACCACGTCACGACCAAAGCGGCAGTCTTCACTGAGGGTGCAACTGGTTGGGTCCACAAAGGTGACGCCTTCATCCATCCAGTAGTCCCGAAGGCGTTGCTGCAACACCCCTTCGCATTGGGCGAGCTGTTTGCGGTTGTTGATGCCGTTCACCTCATCCGGATCATCCACCTCCAGATGCATAGCGCGGGGCAACATCGCCACGGTGTCTGTGAGGTAGAGCTCCCCCTGATCGTTGTCTGTGCTGAGTTGGGGCAACACGTCTGCTAAGGCTGCCCAGTTGAAGCAATAAATACCGGCGTTGGTGAGGTTGTTGCCGCGTTGCTCTTCGCTGCAATCGCGATGCTCAATGATGCTGCTCACTTGGCCATCCGTATCGGCGAAAACACGGCCGTAGCCGGTTGGGTCGGCCAGCCGCGCCGTAAGCAGCGTCACATCGGCACCACTACTGCGGTGTCCTTGCACGAGGGCATCGATCGTTGCGGCCCGCAAGAGCGGCACATCACCGTTGAGAACGAGAAGTTCTCCCTCGAATCCGTCCATCACCGGCAGAAGTTGTTGCACTGCGTGGCCCGTGCCGTTTTGGGGCGACTGCAGCACAAATTCCAAACCGTTCAAGTGCTCCAGCGTTTGTTCAACGCGTTCGGCCTGGTGACCAACGATCAGCAGGCGTCGCTCAGGCTGCAGGTTCTTGGCGCTGGCGAGAACCCGTTCCACCAACGTTGCCCCCGCCAGGGGTTGCAGCACTTTCGGTAGGGCACTCTTCATGCGGGTGCCTTTCCCAGCGGCAAGAACGGCAACAGCGAGCATGCGGAGCAGGAATGGGTCCGGCGGAATCTACCGGGAGAGTTTGGTGCTGCCTATGCCCCCGTTCGCATCAGCAGCACGCCAGCGCCGTTGCCAGCTGTTGGTGGCTTCGAGGCCGCAGTGCAGTTGCTCTTGTCGACGGCGCTCCAAAATGACGGGGGCCAGATCCCGCTGGTCTGGATCGCGGAAGGGAACCGCGGCACGGGTGAGCAGGTGCTCCTGTTCCATCGCCGAAAGCGGACGGCATCCCACTACTGACTTGTCCTGCTTGATGGCAACGGTTCCACTGCTCCATCCCGTCCGTTCGCCTGGAGCGGGTGATAACGATCGAAGCTCTAGGCCCGCCCGCTTCAGACTGCCTCGGATCGCCGCCGCTCGGCTGTAAGTGAGCAGACGCCCCCCGGGCGCCAACCGCTGGGCCAGAGCTCCAAGAAATTCCTCCGACCAAAGCTCCGGACATCGCTGCGGGGAAAAGGCGTCGTGCAGGATCAGATCGAAGCGCACCGCCTCGGGAATGGTGGAAAGCATCTCGCGCGCATCCCCCCAGAGTTGTTTGCCCTCATCCCCTGGTGTCGACCAGCCCCCTTGGTCGCGGATGGCAGCCAGTTTGTGAAGCACATCCTCAGACCACAGCGCTTGAAACCTGGGTTGCGACAAGGCGAGTTCAAGCGGGCGACGATCCAATTCCAGTCCCCACCAACGCACGGCAGGGGTTGGTGTCGGCAAGGACCCCAGCACGGCGGCGGTGTTGTAACCAAGCCCGAAGCACACATCGAGGATGTGCAGCGGTTCACCGCCCTTAAAACGGTCGAGTTCGGCGGGGCCAACGAATTTGGCCCGTGCCTCGTTGAGCGCACCAGCGGAGTTGTGGAACGCTTCGCCAAAGTGCACGCTGTGGAGACTGAAGCTCCCATCGGCCGTCGGAAAGGCCTGGAGTTCCCCCAGATCTATCGAATCGCCTGACTTAGCGGTGCAATCGCTCAAGGTCGTCCCAGAAGGTGGGATAAGACACAGCTGCCGCTTCACTGCGGGCCAGGGTTGATGGGCCATTGGCCATCAATGCCGCCACGGCCATGCTCATCGCCACCCTGTGGTCGGTTTCGCTGTCTAAGGCCGTGCCATGCAATGGCCTGCCACCTCGGATGGTCATCCCGTCGTCGTGCTCCTCGATCTCGGCCCCCATCGCTTTGAGCTGACGGGCCATTACCGCCAATCGGTCGGTTTCTTTCACCCGAAGTTCTGCTGCACCGCTGATCCGACTCTCCCCGTCGCAGAAACAGGCCGCAACGCTGAGGATTGGCACTTCGTCCACGAGGCGGGGCATGATTTCTTCCCCGAATTGGAAGGGCTTCAGTGGGCCGTGCTTCACCCGGAGATCTCCCACCGGTTCCCCAGCAACATCCCTGGGATTGACTATTTCGATGTTGGCGCCCATTTGATCCAGCACCTCCAGGATTCCGGTGCGCGTGGGGTTCAGCCCCACGTTCTCGATGGTGAGATCCGATCCGGGCACCAGGGCTCCAGCCACGAGCCAGAACGCTGCTGAACTGATATCACCGGGAACCACAACGGTTTGGCCGTGAAGCGTTGCCCCTGGCTTCACACTGATGTGACGCCCCATTTCTCCGCCCACCTCCAGGTTGGCTCCGAAGGCCCTCAGCATGCGTTCGCTGTGGTCCCGTGATTGCGATGGTTCGATCACGGTGGTGGGCCCATCGGCCGTGAGCGCTGCCAGCAGGATGGCCGACTTCACCTGGGCACTGGCCACCGGCGTTCCAACGATGGTTCCACGCAATGTGGTTCCTTGCACCGCCAGCGGAGCCAAGTTGCCGCTGTCGCGTCCTCGCACATCGGCACCCATGGAGGCCAATGGTTGGCCCACCCGACGCATCGGTCGTCGGCGTAGGGAAGCGTCGCCATCCAACACGAAATGCCGCCCGGCTCGGCCAGCTAGCAAGCCGAGCATCAGCCGCATCGTGGTGCCGGAGTTGCCGCAATTAAGAATGTGGTCTGGTTCTTGAAGACCATCAAGGCCCACCCCTTCCACGGTCACAAGTTGACCCGCTTCAATCGGACTGATGCTCACCCCCATGGCCCGCAGGCAAGCAGCGGTGCTGATCGGATCCTCCGCCGGTAAGAGGCCTTCGATCGTGGTGGTGCCTTCGGCAATGGCACCAAATAAGAGGGAACGGTGCGAGATCGACTTGTCGCCGGGGACTTTGACGCGCCCTTGGAGGCATCCCCCAGTCTTGAGATCTCGGGATGCGGACGCGCTCAAGGCTCAGGCAATGCTTCTTTGATCCTATTGGCCCAGCTTCATGCCCTGGATGAGCCGATCAAGGGCGTAGCCAAACAGGCTCGGATCAGCTTCCCCATCGCCGAGATCGTCGAGCCCCAGCTCAGACCACCGCTCCGAAACCCGTTGTTCAAGGTCGGCTGGCCGGCTGAGGGGTTCACCCCATTCATGATTTTTTTCAGGCCCGATTTTTGTCGTGGCATCAATGGCGAGGCGTCCGCCAAGCCCCAGCTGCTCGCTAGCGAAATCAAGGCTGTCGAAGGGGGTGTTTTCCAGGGTGAATAAATCCCGCTGCGGATCCACCTGGGCAGCGATGGCCCACACCACTTGGCGAGGGTCCCGCACGTTGATGTGCTTGTCGACCACCACCACGAACTTGGTGTATGTGAATTGGGGCAAGGCGCTCCAGAAGGCCATGGCGGCCCGTTTTGCCTGGCCCGGATAGGCCTTGTCAATTGAAATCACCGCCAGCTTGTAGCTGAGCGCTTCCATCGGAAGGAAGAAATCGGTGATCTCGGGAATCTGCTGTCGCAGGATCGGCGTATAAATCCGGTTAAGGGCGATGGCCAGCATCGCCTCCTCCTTCGGTGGACGGCCGCTGAAGGTGGTGAGGAACACAGGATCGCGTCGCTGCGTCATGCAGTGGAACCGCACAAGCGGGGAGTCCTCCACGCCGCCGTAAAAACCCATGTGGTCGCCAAACGGACCATCAGGGCTGACTTCCCCGGGGGTAATCGTTCCTTCCAGCACCACTTCGCTGTGGCTGGGAACTTGCAGATCGATGGTTTTGCACGGTGCCAAGCGCACGCCTTCCCCCGCGTAAATCCCGGCGAAGAGCCATTCGCTGAGTTGCACAGGAATGGGGGTTGCTGCCGCCATCACCAGCAAGGGATGCACGCCAATGGCGACAGCAACCTCTAATTTTTTACCCATCGCAGCCGCCTTGCGGAGGTGACGTGCACCGCCGCGCACGCTGAGCCAATGCACCGTCATGGTGTTCACCGACTGGCGTTGCAGGCGGTATACCCCCACGTTGGGCACACCCGTTTCTGGATCTTTGGTGATCACCAGCCCAAGGGTGATGACGCCACCGGCATCCCCTGGCCATGGGCGAATTAAAGGGATTGCATCAAGGTTCACCTCATCGCCACGGAACACCTGTTGACGACAGGGAGGGTTGAGATCTCGGTCGGGTTTGGCTTTCACCAAGTCCCAGAACACCCGCGCAAATTGCTTGGTTTCTTGCAGGCCTTTGGGGGGACGTGGCTGTTGAAGCAACGCCAGTCGCGAACCCAAGTCCTCGAGTTGCTCGGCGCGTTCTAATCCCATGCTCCACACCACCCGTTCGACGGTGCCGAGGGTGTTGACGGCCACCGGCATGGAAGAGCCGATCACGTTTTCGAACAGCAGGGCCGGTCCGCCCTGACCTAGCACCCTGTCAGCGATCGCGGCCAACTCCAGATCGGGATCGACGGGCGCCGTAATGCGCTTGAGCTGCCCACGCTCTTCCAGCAATTTGAGGAAGCCCCTCAGATCACGCGTTGCCGGGCCGGACTGGAACAGAGCCATGGGGAGACAGAAACGGCGCGATCGATCTCGGTACTGTGTCGCACGTTGCTCAACAGCGTGGCCATGCAGATTTCTTACTTCCATGTGCCAGCTGAGATGCCGCAGAGCGTTCATCCCAGTGCTGCTGTGGTGATTGATGTGTTGCGTGCCACCACCACCATCGCTTGGGCCCTCCATAACGGCGCCGAGGCCATCCAAGCCTTCGCCGATGTCGATGCTTTGCAAACTGCGGCCGCGGCTTGGCCTGCGGACGCACGCCTGTTGGTGGGGGAGCGAGGTGGTCAGAAATTGGAGGGGTTTGACTTGGGTAACTCCCCAGTGACCGTGGGCCCCGAAATCGTTTCTGGTAAACGCCTGTTTATGAGCACCACCAATGGAACCCGCGCCCTTGATCGGGTTCGTGATGTTCCCCTATTGATGACGGCCGCATTGCCTAACCGTGAAGCGGTGGCCCAGCGCTTGCATCAGCACAAGCCCGACACGCTTGCCATCGTCGGCAGCGGTTGGGAAGGGTCGTATTCGCTCGAAGACTCCTTGGCTGCCGGGGCCTTGGTTCATCGTCTGCTGGAACTGGATGCGGCTGCGAATGCTGCAGCGAATGATGAAGCCACGGCGGCCCTGGCGCTTTGGAAACAGTGGATGCACGACCCCGAGGCTTGCCTGCGAACGGCGACCCATGGGCAACGCCTCATTCGCATCGGTAATCACGATGCAGATTTTCAGTGTTGCGCCGGCCTTGATCAGCTGAGCACGGTTCCTATCCAAGGCGAACCTGGAGTTCTCAAGGCTGCATAGACGCTCGTAAAGTCCAAAAATCAACGACTGCCGTAATTCTGTGAGCGATTTTCTGGCTGCTGCCATTCAGCTCACCAGTGGTCAGGACCCCGAGTTGAATTTCAACGCCGCCGAGGAGCAGATCGACCTGGCGGTTCGTCGTGGGGCAGAGCTCATTGGCCTCCCGGAAAACTTTGCCTTCATGGGCGACGATTCCCGTCGATTGGAGATGGCTTCAGCTCTGTCTGAACAGTGCAGCCGCTTCTTGGTGACGATGGCGCGGCGTTATCAAGTGGCCCTGCTCGGTGGTGGATTTCCTGTTCCTGCTGGGGATGGTGCCCAAACGTTGAACCGTTCGGAGTTGGTGGATCGCGATGGCCAGCTCCTGGCCCGATACGACAAAATTCACCTGTTTGATGTTGATCTGCCCGACGGCAATACCTATCGGGAATCAGCAACGATTAAATCTGGACAGGCGCCTCCGCCGGTGGTGGAGATCCCAGGTTTGTGTCGGGTGGGGCTGTCCATTTGTTACGACGTGCGCTTCCCTGAGCTGTATCGATATCTCGTGGCGTCCGGGGCTGACTTGTTGATGATTCCCGCCGCATTCACAGCCTTCACTGGAAAAGATCATTGGGATGTTCTGCTCCAGGCTCGTGCCATTGAAAACACCGCCTATGTGCTCGCTCCCGCGCAAACGGGTGTTCACTACGGCCGTCGTCAGTCCCATGGCCACGCGATGGTGATCGACCCTTGGGGAACGGTCTTGGCCGACGCTGGTGTTCAGACCGGTGCGGCGATTGCCCCGGTGAACACCGACCATCTCAGCCGTGTTCGTAATCAGATGCCGAGCCTGCGTCACCGCAAGCCCGCCCTGTTCTGAGTGATGGTTGCGGCGCCTTCACGCCGAATGGCCTGGCTGCTTGCTGCCGTGTTGCAGTGCCCAGCTCTATTGGCTGCCATGCCCGCCCAAGCGGCGAGTGCACTGGCGGCATGGGCGATGACGGATCAAGGCGTCTTGCAGCTGCGTACGAGTCGCAATGCCAAGCTCAAAGCCTTTTTTCAGGCCGCAGGTGATGGCCGTGGAACCCGGGTCTGGATCGACTTCCCCGGTGAATTGCGCTTTCCCCGCCGTCTGGCTGGCAGGGGTGCGGTCAAGGAAATCCGCATCGGTAAACCGCGGACTGGGGCAACCCGGCTCGTGGTGGAGTTTCGCTCCGATGTGGATCTGAATCCAGAGGATTTGCGGCTTCGGGGGACGGCACCGGATCGATGGGAAATGGCCTTTGTCGGCTTACCCATCCGGGGGCTCAACGACATGGGAGAAGGAGATCTCACGGGACGGGCGACGGCCTGGCAAACCTCCCCCCGGTTCGCACCATCGCGAACCCCCGTCGACCCCTCGGGCCTCCCAACCGTTCCAAAAAATCGCTATCGGGTCGTGATTGATCCCGGCCATGGCGGCCCCGATCCTGGCGCTGTCGGAATTCGTGGGCTTCGCGAATCCGATGTGGTGCTGGATGTATCGCTGCAGGTTGCCGCGTTGCTGAGGGCCCGCGGTGTGGATGTTCGGCTCACGCGCACCAGTGAGATCGATGTGGATTTACCGCCGCGGGTGTCCTTGGCCAATCGATTCGAGGCCACAGCTTTCATCAGCATTCATGCCAATGCCTTGAGCATGAGACGGCCGGATGTGAATGGGATTGAAACCTTCTACTTCTCGGATCCACGCTCTGGACGTCTGGCGACCTATCTGCAGCAGCAAATGATGGATGTGTCGCCGGGTACCCCCAATCGCGGCGTACGGCGGGGCCGATTTTTTGTGATTCGTCGAACCACCATGCCGTCAGCCTTGGTGGAAATGGGATTCGTCACCGGGGCCATTGATTCACCGCGTCTCGCCCGCGCCGATCACCGTCGCCGCTTGGCCTTAGCGATTGCGGCGGGCACTTTGAACTATCTGAAGCAGGAGGTGCGATGACACCGCTTCTGGGGTTTTTCGACAGCGGCATCGGTGGCCTCACGGTGCTTCGTCAGGTGTTGGAACGTCACGGCCCGGTGCAGTGCATTTATTTAGGCGATACGGCCCGCGTCCCCTACGGCAGCCGTTCGGCCCCTGAAATTCGCTTGATTGCGGCGGAGGTGGTGGCTTGGTTGCGCGATCAACAGGTCTCCACCGTGGTGATGGCGTGCAATACCACCAATGCCTTGGCCCGTGATGTGGCCGAGGGGCAGGCAGGGGGGCCGGTCATTGGCTTGATCGGTGCGGCGGCGGCCATGGTTCAAACCTCACGGGTCGGCGTCTTGGCGACGCCAGCGACGGTTGCCTCCGAGGCCTATCGCTTCAGCATCGAAGCGCTTCATCCCGGCACCCTGGTGGTTGAACAGGCTTGTCCAGAGTTTGTGCCCCTGATTGAGTCCGGCGACTTGAGCAGCGATGAGCTTCGCCGTACAGCAAAGGAGTACTTGCATCCCCTGCTGGAAGCCTCGGTGGAGTCGATCGTGCTGGGCTGTACCCATTACCCGTTGTTGGAGCCAGTGCTGCGCCAGTTGTTACCGGATTCAGTCCAGTTGATTGATCCGGCTGTGGGTGTGGCGCGTCAGCTGGATTCGGTTCTCGGAGCTCCGAAACTATCCGTTGGGGAAGGGCTTCATCTTGATGATTGCCGTTTCTGTGTCACGGCTGATCCGGATGGGTTCGCGACGCGGGCGACCCCCTGGCTCGGCGAACGTCCACGCGTCCAGCTTGAAGTGCTGCAATCCTGAAGCTGAGGCCACTAGGATCGCGGCGCCGAGGGGTTTCATGATCACCGTCACCGAGCTACTGCAACCGGTTGAGACCGATCTCGAGACTTTGCTCGGCGATTTGCGCAATTTGATTGGTGCTGGACACCCCATCCTTCAAGCTGCAGCGGAACATTTATTCAGTGCTGGCGGGAAGCGAATTCGCCCTGGCATTGTCTTGTTGATCTCGAGAGCCCTCGCAGCTGATGGAGAGCTCACACAGCGCCATCGGCGTTTGGCTGAAATCACTGAGATGATCCACACCGCATCGTTGGTTCACGACGATGTGGTGGATGAAGCATCGACCCGTCGGGGTGTGGACACCGTTCACAGTCGATTCGATGCACGCGTTGCTGTTCTTGCTGGCGATTTTCTTTTTGCTCAAGCAAGTTGGCATCTTGCCAATCTGGATGATCTGGATGTCGTCAAATTATTGAGTCGTGTGATCATGGATCTCGCTGATGGCGAGGTCAAACAAGGGCTCTATCGATTCGACACGTCCCAGAGTTTTGAGACCTACTTCGAAAAAAGCTATTGCAAAACAGCGTCCTTAATTGCCAATAGCTCGAGAGCTGCCGGTGTTTTGAGTGAGTGCAATCCACAACAGTTGGATTCTCTCTATCAATTCGGTCGCCAATTGGGCTTGGCTTTTCAAGTTGTCGACGACATTCTTGATTTCACGGGTAGTGATCAGCAGTTGGGTAAGCCAGCTGCCAGTGATTTAGCGACTGGTTACTTAACAGCGCCCACTTTTTATGCACTGGAAGAAAATCCGGAGCTGGGAACGTTGATCGATCGTGAATTCAGCGAAGCTGGTGATCTTGAGCAGGCTCTCGAACTCGTCCGTTCGTCCCAAGCCATTCCTCGGACCCGAGAACTAGCCGAGAAATTTGCCCGCGAGTCTCGCGAATCAATTGCTTGGATGGCTGATTCACCCTCGAAGCGGGCCTTGCTCGAGCTGCCTGATTTTGTCCTTAGCCGCTTGTATTAACGAGCTGGTCTAAAACAACCTCAAGACTTTCAACCCGGCAGGGATTTTGAGTTAGAGGGTCATTTTGAGATTCATTCGATAAAACCCATACGCGGCATCCTGCGGCTACAGCAGATTGCATTCCCGCGTTTGAATCTTCAAAGGCCCAGCAATCGCTGGGATCCACATTGAGCCGCTTGGCCGCCAGCAAATACGGCGCTGGATCTGGTTTTCCTGCTGCTAACTGCGGATCATCGCCATAAATGCGTTCTTTGATGGATTCAACCCAAGGGTGGTGGCTGGTTTTAAAGGCCACCGCCTCACGACTGCTGCTGGTGACGAGGGCTGTTTTGATGCCGTGATCCCAGCAGTGCTGCACCAATCCTTCTGCCCCCGGCATCGCGGGGGCCTGTGGGAGCAATGCTCGAACAATCGGTTGTTGAACCGCCAGGAGAACGTCAATTCCAATGGGGGTTGGAAGCCAATCGTCGACTTGCTGAGCGCAGTCCCTGCGCCGACGCCCTCTGAGCTGCAGTAATTGTTCGTCGCTCAGTTCGCCACCGAATTGGGCAGCGGCCTGACGCCAGCCCATCCCATGGAACGGCTCCGTATCGAGCAGGAGCCCATCCAAGTCAAATAAGCAGGCCACCGGTGGAAGCGTCATCCCTGTAGGGGAGGTTCGGTTTCTCTAGTCAAGCGGTTCAACGGCATTCGACGGATTGATAAGCGTCTGCAAGAACCATGGATCTGCTCCTTACCCTGAGCGATAAGCGCCTCGTTCAGCCTTCCTTGACGAACACCAACCCATCGATCGAAAGCGTGCTGCAGGAGCAGCGTGTGTTCGAACCTCCCGCGAGCTTTTCTGCAGAGGCTTCGATTAGCAGCCTTGAGGCTTACAGGGCCATGGCCGATGCGGCGAAGGCTGATCCGGACAGCTTTTGGGGAGACGCAGCCCGTCGCGAACTGCATTGGTTTGAGCCATTCCATACGGTTCTGGATTGGAGCGATGCCCCCTTCGCCCGCTGGTTTGAAGGGGGCACCACCAACTTGTCGTTCAACTGCCTCGATCGGCATCTTGAGGGCCCTACGGCCGACAAGACAGCTCTGATCTGGGAGGGAGAGCCTGGTGATGTGCGTCGCTTCACCTATCGCGAATTGCATGCCGAGGTCTGTAAGGCTGCCAATGCTTTGAAGGCCATGGGCCTCGGCAAGGGCGATCTGGTGGCGCTCTATATGCCGATGATCCCGGAAGCGGCGATTGCGATGCTCGCCTGTGCCCGTATTGGGGCGCCCCATTCCGTGGTGTTCGGTGGCTTCTCGGCCGAAGCATTGCGAGATCGGTTGATTGATGGCGAGGTGAAGGCGGTGATCACCGCCGATGGTGGCTTCCGTAAAGACAAACCTGTTTCGCTGAAGCCAGCCGTCGATGCTGCCCTGGCCGATGGGGCCTGCCCAACCGTTCACTCCGTGTTGGTGGTTCAGCGCACCAAGCAGGGCGTGACGATGGTCGAGGGTCGCGATCAGTGGTGGCATGAGTTGGTGTCGGGCCAAAGCGACGCCTGTGTGGCTGAGCCAATGGCGAGTGAAGACCGCTTATTTGTTCTCTACACCTCTGGTTCCACAGGAAAACCCAAGGGCGTGGTGCACACCACGGCTGGATACAACCTTTGGGCGCATCTCACCTTCCAATGGATTTTTGATTGTCGCGACGACGACGTGTTTTGGTGCACAGCCGATGTGGGCTGGATTACAGGGCACAGCTACATCGTTTATGGCCCCCTTTCCAATGGAGCCACAACGGTGATGTACGAGGGCGCCCCACGTCCCTCTAAGCCAGGGGCGTTCTGGGAGCTGATTCAAAAGCACGGCATCACGATCTTTTACACCGCACCAACGGCGATTCGGGCCTTCATGAAGGGCGGACGTTCGGTGCCCGATCAGTTCGATATGTCCAGCCTTCGTCTGCTGGGCACCGTCGGTGAGCCGATCAATCCAGAAGCTTGGATGTGGTATCGCGACGTGATTGGTGGAAACCGTTGTCCGATCGTTGATACCTGGTGGCAAACCGAAACCGGTGGCGTGATGATCAGCCCCTTGCCTGGGGCAACGCCAACCAAACCGGGTTCTGCAACCTTGCCCTTGCCTGGAATTCAGGCCGACATCATTGATGCTGAGGGCAACAGTTGTGGAGATGACGAGGGGGGCTATCTCGCGGTGCGTGCTCCTTGGCCGGGAATGATGCGCACGGTGCATGGCAACCCCCAGCGTTTCCGGGAGAGTTATTGGGAGCACATTCGTCCAGCGGATGGCTCCTATCTGTATTTCGCTGGCGATGGTGCTCGCCGCGATGCCGATGGCTACTTCTGGGTGATGGGACGGGTTGATGACGTCATCAATGTGTCCGGACATCGCCTGGGCACGATGGAAATCGAATCAGCTCTTGTGAGCCATCCCGCCGTTGCAGAAGCTGCGGTGGTGGGGCGTCCTGATGATCTCAAGGGGGAAGGAATCGTTGCCTTCGTCACCCTGGAAACGGGTCGGGAAGGCTCCGCGGAACTCCAAGCTGAATTGCGGAAGCATGTCGGTACAGAGATCGGACCGATTGCCCGTCCCGATGAAATCCGCTGCAGTGACGCGCTCCCAAAAACCCGCAGTGGAAAAATTATGCGGCGGATTCTGCGTGCCCTCGCCGCTGGTGAAGAGGTCACCGGAGACACCAGCACCCTCGAAGATCGCTCCGTGCTCGATCGACTACGGGCTTAAAAATCGGTCGTGGGCTGACCTAACCAGCCCACTGGCCAATGGTTTGCGTAAGGCGGCGGATCACCTCGACCCGCTTTGGGTCATCCGCCCATGCGCCAAGCAGGCTCCGGCGTAGTCCGGCACTGGCCGGCGTGAGGTGATCGCCTGGCAACTGCAACGCTTCGGTGTTGTCGGTGCTGCGCTTTTTTAGAGCTTCAAGGAGGTCATCGCTTTGGTCGAGCTCATCGCGACCGAACCGCACCACGAGATTGCGCTCTTGGATGTAGTAACGGGTGATCAGCCGTAGGGTTTCCTGCGGGCTCGGACTGAATTCCGTTTCGACCCCAAGCCTTGGTGCAAGTTCACCAAGAAGCGGGATCGATCGATCTGCCTGGAAATTGTTGAAGCTCAGGGCCACCAGGCCATGGCTGCTACGGCCTCCATCTGGGGCAAGGAGATGCAGCTTGCATCCAAGGCTGTGTCCCAGACGCAGAGGAGCGGGGAGCACTCCACAGCGATCCTCTAATTGACGCCGCGACTGACGGAAGGCCATCCAGGCCTTCTTCGCCTGGCTTTGGTGATCAAAGCCAGGCACATAGGCCCAAGCATGGATCGCTAGGCCTGCGTCGCATAGATCCTCGAGGATGCGTCGGTAGCTCACCTGCGGCGTGGCCGCGAGGTAGCTACCACCAATGAACTCAATCAGTCCCTGGGGCTGCTTCGGTCGGAGTTGCCAAATGCTTCCTTGCTGTCGCCAACTTTGCATCGCTCAGGACTGCAATTCCTTGAGGACGCGTTCGGCTTCTCGGACGTGGGCAGGGCCGTCCAGGAGATTGCTGAATGTATGGCGAATCACACCCGTTGGGTCCACCACATAGGTCACGCGTCCGGGCAGCATCCCTAAGGCCTTGGGCACACCCATCTGGCGTCGGAGGGCGTTGTTCCGGTCGCACAAAAGAGGAAACGACAGGGTGTGGCGTTCGGCAAAACGACGATGACTCACCGCATCGTCTCCACTGACTCCCCAAATTTCGGCGTTCAGCGCCGCAAAATTGCTGCTGTTGTCCCGGAAACTACAGGCCTCAGCCGTGCAACCTGGCGTGTCGTCCTTGGGATAGAAAAAGAGCACCAGCCAGCGGCCTTGCACGGATTCGGAAGAGCGTTGATCTCCGTTTTGATCCTCAACACTGAAGTTGGGTAAGCGATCACCGATGCCGAGGCCCATGGTTGTTTGTGCGATGTGAACGACCTTAGGCAGCTTTTGCTGTCCACCGGGCACCAGAATCAACGTCGGGACTGGTTTTCTGGGGATGGCTGATCAACTGGATCTGCTGGGTGGATTGCAACCCACGGTGCGCGCAAGTGCACCCAGCTCCAAACCGCGTGCAGCTGTACCAAGCCCTCCACTTGAGGACAGCCAACCTGAGGAGAGCGAAACCCGAGCAGCGTCTCCACCGAGCGTCGTCCCGAGGACGCTGTTGATCATCGATACGGAAACCACCGGCTTAGAGCCTGAAAATCATTGTTGCGTCGAGGTGGGCGCCATTTTGTTTGATGTGCAATCCAGGGCTGTCTTGGCGCAGCAATCATTTTTGTTGCCCGCCGAGACCAATGCCGCAGAGCCGATTAACCGGATCCCAGCAGCAGTCACCCGTCTTTCGCAACCGTGGAAGGAAGCGCTTCTTTGGTTTCAAAATCTTCTAGATGCGGCCGATGTTTTGGTGGCGCACAATGCTGCCTTCGACCGCCAATGGTTTGGGCGAGGCGAGTTACCGGCGGTGACCCAGCCCTGGTTGTGTTCCATGGAGGACATGCGCTGGCCGGCGGATCGGCAATTGCGTTCACGGCCTTCGGTGCGTGATCTCGCGTTGGCCTACGGGGTTCCCGTTTGGGCGGCCCATCGGGCTCTCACCGATTGCATTTACCTGGCGGAAGTGTTTGCCCGTTGTGACGACCTGGAACAGCTCTTGCTCCAAGGCTTAGAACCCAGGCAATTGGTGCGCGCCAAGGTGTCGTACGACGACCGCCAGCTCGCCCGTGATGCGGGATTTCGCTGGAATGACCCGATCAAAGGGGCCTGGGCTCGACGGATGAGCGCGCGGGAGATCCAAGAGCTGTCGTTTCCCGTTGTGCCTGTGGATCTGGAGGCCGGGGACAGCAAAACTTGATCCTCCGTCCAATCTCCTCCGTATTTGCTTTATCACTCCGAAGCGACTGGGTTGTTTTGCGCCGACTGAATCGAGCCCCAGCAATCTGAATGCATGACCTGCTTCCGGCACCATCAGCAACGGCCGCTCCGTTCAAGGTTGCGTCACTGGCAGCAGGTGCGGACGTGGGCTCGGCTGATTCGTGAGGCAGAGGCGCTATGGCATGTCGACGTCCGTGCCCTGCGCCGGATTGGAGCCCTCGAGTTATCCCAGTTGCTGGAAGAGGTGCCCCCGGAGCATCGCCAACGGGTGAACCGTTGGCTGCACTGTTACTCCACCTCCACACGGTTCACACCCGTGGCGACTGACCCAACCTCGGATTTCTGCCAACAATGACGGCTCCTTCGTCAATCCACAACTGAGCATGCAACTGCATTAATTAAGCTGCTGCTGCTGTTCAACGCCTTGGATGTCATTCATGACTGCTATGCATCGGGTTCTGGTTCGCGTTTCGCTGGCCGCGTGTTGCGTGGGTCTGGCTGCATGCAGTGGCAACCAAGGCGCGAAACCTCTGAACGGAGCTGGTGCAACGTTCCCCGCCAAGATTTATCAGAGCTGGTTTGCCGGTTTAGCCCAGTCCGGTGGGTCCAAGGTGAACTATCAAGCGGTTGGCTCTGGTTCAGGCCGCAAGGCATTTATCGATCAAACCGTTGATTTCGCAGCATCGGATGATCCGATCAAGGCAGTTGATCGTGAAAAGGTTGAACAGGGTGTGGTTCAAATTCCAATGGTGGGTGGAACCATTGCATTCGGATACAACAAACCCGGTTGTGATCTAAAGCTCACGCAACAGCAAGCTGTTCAAGTTGCCATCGGCAAGATCAAGGATTGGGGCGATCTTGGCTGTGAAGCCGGAACGATTACTTGGGTGCATCGATCGGATGGTTCTGGCACCACCAAAGCCTTCACGAATTCCATGGAAGCGTTTTCGCCTGAGTGGACCCTCGGCACGGGTAAGTCTGTTCAATGGCCGGTAGGGGTCGGCGGCAAAGGAAATTCTGGTGTTGCAGGTGTGATTGAAAACCGTGAGGGGGCGATCGGATATGTGAATCAGTCGTTTATCAAAGGCAATGTGGTGGCAGCTGCAGTGCAGAACAAATCAGGGGAGTTTTTGAAGCCTTCTGTGGAGTCTGGGGCGATTGCCTTGAATGGCATTCAACTCGATCAATACCTCGCCGGTAAAAATCCAAACCCAACCAAAGAAGGTGCCTATCCAATCGCGACCCTCACATGGGTATTGGCCTATGAAACAGGCAACGGTGATAAAACATCGGCTGTTAAAGATGTACTGAATTACATGTTGTCTGATGGTTCCCAAGACAAGGCGCCTTCCCTTGGATTTGTTCCTCTTAAGGGGGATATCTTGAAGGCTTCTAGGGCTGCCGTGAACAAGATTAGTGAATAGCTTCTTAGGAAGTAAGACTAGTCCTCACGAACTGAGGTGTTCGATTTGGTGCAACTTGTACTCATAATGAATGTTTTTATAGATTTAATCCCTGCATCCAGAAAGATAGATTATTGATTAATTCATCGTAGCCTTTCTGAAGAGTCTATTTTACCTCTGCTATTTCCGGCTTTGTTATGAATTGCCGAAGACCTTTATTTTCTAGATACAGATGTCTTGCTCGACGGTTTTCTTAATCAAGCCTTAAACACATCTTCTTTGTGCCTTGATCTTCAATGTTATTGGATCAAGCATTATTAAGAAGCGCAATTGCGTTTTTCGCATCATTTTCTCATGAGCGTCTCTAGGAAGATTCTTGTTCTTTCTTCTTTGCTCGCCCTTGGGGCAGGCATGTCAGCTTCTGCAGCACCAAGAATCAACGGTGCTGGTGCATCATTCCCTGCCAAAATTTATCAGCGTTGGTTCGCTGATTTGGCGAGATCTGGTGGGCCACAAGTGAATTATCAATCCGTTGGCTCTGGTTCAGGCCGTAAGGCATTTATCGATCAAACAGTCAATTTTGCTGCATCGGATGATCCGATGAAGAAAAAAGATATGGGTAAGGTTGGCCGTGGTGTTGTCCAAATCCCAATGGTGGGTGGCACGATTGCTTTTGGCTTCAACAAGCCTGGTTGTGATTTAAAGCTGACTCAAACCCAAGCCGTCAGCGTGGCGATGGGTAAGGTCAGAAATTGGAAAGAACTTGGCTGTAAGCCTGGAACTCTTGTTTGGGTCCATCGTTCAGATGGTTCCGGAACCACAAAAGCATTCACCAATTCGATGGAGGCCTTTTCATCAGAATGGACTCTTGGTACTGGTAAATCTGTGAAGTGGCCAGCTGGTGTTGGCGCTAAAGGTAACTCTGGCGTTGCTGGAGTGATCCAGAATCGCGTTGGTGCCATTGGATACGTCAACCAGTCCTACATCAAGGGAAATGTCAAGGCAGCTGCTTTGCAAAACAAGTCTGGTGAATTCCTGAAGCCCTCTGTTGATGCAGGAGCTCGTGCTTTGAACGGGATTACGCTGGATAAGGATTTAGCAGGAAAAAATCCCAATCCTTCTGCAAAGGGTGCCTATCCGATCTCAACCTTGACATGGGCCTTGGCCTATAAAACTGGCAATGGTGCTAATGCCAAGGTTGTGAAAGATGCCTTCAATTACATGCTGAGCTCTAAAGCACAGGCCATAGCTCCTGATCTGGGATTTGTCCCCCTGAAGGGAGATATCTTGAAGGCTTCTAAAGCTGCTGTTAACAAGATTGGTAAATAATTGAAATAAAGAAGGCTTTGAAAAATGCTTTTTTTATTTCTGTATCGTTTTTAGTCGACAGTTAATCTTCTTCTAAAGCAAACACTAACAAGAGCCCTGCGTCCACTGTGCGTAGGGCTTTTTGTTGTTGCCAAAAGCATTGAAGTTTCTAGTAGCCATTGCGATGCCACTAGAGATTCTGCCAATAACGTGTCATCTGGTCGCTGTCAGCTTGTCAACAGATGTCTGCGCCAAGAAATAGCCCATTGCAATTGTAATGATTCATCCATCTTTGATGGGAAGTTGAGGTTAGTTGATCAATAGATATCGGCATTTTGACTTCTTAAGCGTGAAAAATTTGGGAATTTTTCTTGTTAACTGGCCAATAATGCCTCCTGATCAAGGCTGATTTGATTTGCTATATCAATTCAAAGGGTGTTATCTTAGAACGATTAATTAATTGGCAATAAAGACGATGATCTCAACGTTGGTGGTAAGCGAAGGCTGGTAAGCCAAGCTAACCCCACCAGTAAACAAGACGTCCACAAACAGGCTTGCATTCCTCCAAGAAGAAAAATAGCTCCCGACAGTAACGTTCCTATTAATCGTCCAGATGCGTTGGCCATGTAATAAAAACCGACGTTCAGGCTTACGCTTTCGGAATCTGTGTAGGCAAGAACCATATACGAGTGGATCGAAGAGTTCATGGCAAACACCACTCCAAACAGAGCTAAACCAGCGGTAATTGCAATCGATACATCCACCTCGCGCCATAGCGCAACAGCTAAAAGAGCCGGCACTGCTGTTAATAAGCCATTCCAGAATTGCAGGGCAGAGGCACCAGGAGATTGGGATTGTCCCCAGAATCGTCGCAAGGCCGGTGCTGATGCTTGGACGATCCCGTACCCAACAACCCAAAGCCCCAGGAATCCGCCGATTTCCGAGAAGTTCCAGCCCAGCGCTTCCTCCAAAAACACCGGTAATGCAACCACAAACCACACGTCCCTAGCTCCGAACAGGAAGAAACGTGCCAAGGAGAGAACATTGATTCCTTGAGACTTAGACAGGATTGATGACAATGCAGGCTTGACTTTCATTTTGCCCATCTGCCCCGGGAGAACCAGCGTGGGGATTAATGCCATTGCCAAGCCGGCTGCCATCCACCCCATGGCCGAATTGAATCCCATCGACATGAGAAGTAAGCCACCAAGAAAAAAACCGACTCCCTTTAGGGCATTCTTTGACCCAGTGAGGATCGCAACCCATTTAAACAATCTTTTCTCTCCAACTTGAAGATTCTCTGGGGTTTCGGAAATAACAGTTTTGATAGCACTCTTTGCACTCATTTTGTTGAGATCTTTTGCGATACCACTGATGGCCTGAGCTATCATCACGTAGACCACACTTAATACTTTGGGCCAACTACTAGACACTGGCATTAGCATCAACAATGCCAGAATCTGAAGACATGTTCCAACCCATAGGGTTAGGCGTAATCCATATCGAGCACCAATTAATCCGCCATATAGGTTGGTAACAACACCAAAAAATTCGTAAAATAAGAATAAAAAAGCAATCTCCAGTGTCGAGTAGCCGAGGGCATGGAAGTGGAACAGCACCAGCATGCGCATGGCTCCATCCGTGAGCGTGAATGCCCAATAATTTGTTGTGACGATGCCATATTGCTTTAACGGGGATAAATTCATGATCCTAGATTTTCGGCAACATGACAGGCAAGATCGGCCATGCGGGAGCTATATCCCCACTCGTTGTCGTACCAGGCATAAACCTTAATTTGTGTCTTGTTCACCACCATCGTGGAAAGAGCATCAATGATGCCGCTGCGACTGTCGTTGACGTAGTCCACCGACACCAACGGACGTGTTTCGTATCCAAGGATTCCATGGAGTTCTCCATTGGCAGCAGCTTCGAAGGCAATATTCACCTCCTGCACCGTGACCTCTTGCTCGAGTTCAAACACCGCATCCGTTAAGGAGGCATTGAGAAGAGGAACCCTGACCGCATGGCCATTGAGCTTTCCTTCTAATTCAGGAAAGATCATGCTGATCGCTTTTGCCGATCCGGTGGTTGTTGGGATCAAGCTCTGCATGCAGGAACGGGATCGCCGTAGGTCTTTATGAAATCCATCCACGACAACCTGCGTATTCGTCACATCATGCAGAGTTGTAATCGAGCCATGTTTTATTCGAAATTTTTCGTGAACGACTTTCACTACTGGGGCTAGACAGTTGGTTGTACAGGATGCAGCTGTGATCACGCGGTGATAACCCGGGTCATAGTGATGATGATTCACACCATAAACAATATTTAAGATCTCTATATCGTTGATATGTCCCTTCACCGGGCAGGCCACCACAATCTGTTTTAGTTTTGCTTTCTCAAAGATTGATTCGAGTATTTCTGGTTTTTTAAATTGTCCGCTGCACTCCAGCAGCATCTCAACTCCTGTCTCACACCAGGGAGCAACAGTTGGATCACTTTCACAGCTATAACTCACCAGTTGGTTTTCGACTAAAAAACCTTTTGTGTTCGCTTCAGTGGATGGTGTCCAACGTCCATGAACAGAATCAAATACAAGAAGGTGAGCCGCTGCAGCAGCATCACCGGCGCATTCATTGACATGTACGATTTCGATGCCTGGACGACCCCAAAGAGCGCGAAAGACGAGACGCCCTATTCGACCAAAACCATTAATGCCAACCCGCATCGAATCTAAAACTACGAATCGTTCTATTAAAACTCAAACTCCTGCTGTGTTTAGTTCAGGTTGGGTTAAGGTTTTGGAACTGTTATGGCTTCATCACCAGATTGATCCTCTAGTTTTTTGCTTCTACGTTAGAACTGCAAAAAGAATGTCCTTGACACAACTGATTTAGACCTTATAGATAAGAGAATCTTTTGATGTCTTCTGCTTGGATCAGGAGGTTTTGTGCGGTGGATAGCTCTTAGGTTCTTAACCCGATGATTGCTTGCCCTTAGTCCGTGAACGCATCATGTTGCCTAGCTTCAGTGCAGCTCAGGAGCTTTTGTATGGTTTTCACTCCAAACAGCGCGAATGACTTTCTTGGCGATTTAGAAAATAGTTATCAACGTCGAAATATTGTCCATTTTATAGCTGGTTCCTCAATCCCTTTGTTGCCTGATCATGTTTGGATCGTTGTCCGAGGAATGATCAAGTTGAGTTGTCTCAATGAGCAGGGTGAAGACACTCTGCTTGGGATATTGGGTCCTAATCAGTGCTTTGGCGAACCATTCACAGATCTCGAACTTTGTGAGTCCAAGACCTTGAGCGATTGCGATCTGTTGTGCATATCAATGGACGAAATTACATCGACTCCTCATTTGAGTGCCAACTTGATGCATTGTCTGATCAATCGGTACCGTCAATCAGAATCTTTTATTGCCCTGTTGGGTCTGCGGGGAGTACAAAATCGTGTTTGTGGTCTTCTTGAATTGCTTGTTCAAGATTACGGCCAACCCTGTGACCAGGGACTCCTGCTGACGCTTCGAATCACGCATCAGGAAATTGCTAATGCTCTTAGCACCACTCGCGTGACAGTGACGAGGGTGATGGGTATTCTCAAAGATCAGGGTTGGTTGCTACACGATAAAGACCAAAGAATTATTGTGAAACATTTACCCAAAAGAAAATTTTAATGATTTTTTGTTGGCGTCTGATGAATTAATTGTCAGCTTTGGTTAGCAAAAGCGATATCCAAATCCCCGTACCGTTGATAACTTGGTCGGATCTGAAGGATTGGCTTCAATCTTTTCACGTAACCAGCGAATATGTACGTCGACTGTTTTTCTGTCGCCAATGTAATCAACTCCCCAGATTTGGTCAATTAAATCATCCCTGCTCCAAACTCGTTTAGGATTCTGAATAAATAATTCCAAGAGCTTATATTCTTTGGGTGACAGTTTGAGGTCTTTACCACCTCTGGTAGCCCTACATTCCTCAGGAATAAGTTCCAGATCGCAGCATTCAAATTTGTCCAGTAAGGATCGACTCAAGGGGTGTCTGCGCAACATGGCTCGACAGCGTGCAACGAATTCCCGATTGCCAAATGGCTTAACGAGATAGTCGTCGGCTCCCACCTCAAGGCCTAAAACGCAATCGGACTCTACATTCTCATCATTGATAATAAGAATGATGGATTGAATATTATTCATCCTAAGCTCCCTGCATAGATCGAAGCAGTTCAGTCCTTTTGTTTTTCGATCTAAAATGATTAGCTCATAAGCGTCTTGTTTTAATAAATCTCTAGCATTTTTAGCATTCGCAGCTGTGGTTATAAAGCCTTCATCGTTAAGTACGTCGCACAGTGAATCTTGTGTTGCGTTGTTTTGTTCCAGGACCAGTACGCGAGGATTATCAGAAATGTCGAAAAAGTTCGTGGTCATGCTGATTGGGCCATCGCTAGGAATTTCACTAGGGAGTGAAATGATCTGCTCGTTTACTTTAGCCGCCCATTCTTGCTTAGGAGTTGCTTAACCCACGCTTAACCTCTCGATGAATGCTTGTTTTGTGGATCTTGATCTGCCAATGATGTTGTCTTGATCAATGAATGAAATCATTGACTCTTACCCCTTCCACATTGTTACTATTTAATAGTCAAATTGATCGTTTTTTTGAATCGTGGCCTCTTGTCGATTGACTGTCTGTCGATCGTGATTTCCATTTCGATTGAATTGGTTCATTGAGTATCTTGTTGCCATTACGTGTTGTTTGAGTTGATAAAAAAAGCGCCCCGTAGGGCGCTTTGGTCAATCGTCTGAACTGAAGCGGATGCTTCTCGAATCAGAACTTGAAGGTGGTTTGAATTAAGCCACCGAAAACTCCCAGGGACTTGTCGTTCCCTTTGAAGTTCTGGGTGTCGTCGCCATAGGGGCGAGACAACCAATACACCGCGGGCGTCACAGAGATGTTATCGGTGACTTGGAACTTGTACCAAAGCTCCATCGCGTAGTTCGAATCGTCGAGGTTGTCACCGCCATTGTTGTCGACTTCAGTCACGAACTGAGGTTGACCAACTGCGGCGCCAAGGGCGTTCCCTTCCATGAACACATCGTTCCAGGTAAGGCCCACCATCCAGCTCGCCATCTCGCGCTTGCTGGTGTTGTTTTCCCAGGCCGAGTTGCCGTTCAAGTAAGACGCACCCACGCCTGCACTGACTGAAGGCATCCAACCAGAGTCTTCAGGACGCCAGAAGGCATTCAAAGACCAGCTGTGGCTGTCTGCATTCGTACGAACGTCCTCACCGTTTTTGTTGGTGACGGTGCAGGGCGTGCCCCACTTGCCGGAAGACGCATACTCAGTGCCGGTGCGGAACTTGGCTCCACACTGCCCATAGCGGTAACCGGCTGCCAGACCCCACTGCTTGTTGCCATAGGCAAGTTGTGAGGTGATGTTGCCCTCGGAGTTGTCGGTCATGAAGCCGCCCGCGTTGGGGTTGCTGTCATTCGCTTCGCCTGAGTCAGCAACGTAGTTCGCTGCGACGGTGAAGTAGGCGTCGCCTTTGTCGACATTCTTCTTGTTGGAATACATCAGACCGAAGCCGCCGCCGGTCTCTTTGTTCCAAACGCCAGGGACACCCAAGGATCCTCCGAAGAAGTCCAAGACCTTCTGACCGCCTTTGGCGTAGGCCGTCGCCTTGTAGCCCATCATCTCGGTGTTACGAGTTAACGGACCCGCCTGCACCGTGAAGCCTTCGCCGAGTGGGAAGCGGTAATACAGACGATCAATTTCAACAAGGTTGCCGCCGGGGGCTGCCGTGTCGAGCTTGTTCAAGCCAACGCCGTTGCCGTCCCAAACACTGTCGTCGCCCATGTTGCCCGCGCGCATGCGGGTGTACAGCAGATCCTTGCCAGTGAAGGAGGTCTTCAGGCCAAGGCGCAGGTCGTAGCTGAGGGAGAAAGCTCCGTACTCAGCGTTGTAGGCCGACCGCTGACCTTCCGATTTTTTGCTCTCTGCTTTGTAATTGTCTCCCGTGGCTTGCGTGCCACCCATGACCCAGACAGATTTTGCCTTGAGCTTGGTGGTGGTGGAGAACTGGGTTGCTTCCAGTTCGCCAACACGAGCTTCGAGGCCGTCAACGCGTCCGCGGAGGATGGCGAGCTCGGTTTCGAATTCTTCAAGAAGGCGACGCAGTTCGTCGGTGACTTCAGTGATGCGGTCGAGACATGCGTTCAGCAGTGCTGCAGCCTCGTAACGGGTCATCGCCCGGTTGCCGCGGAAGGTGCCGTTGGGGTAACCAGCGACGCAGCCGTACTGCTCAACCAAGTTGCTGAGCGCCTGATAGGCCCAGTCAGTTGGGTAAACGTCGGAGAATTGGGTAACGCTGGTGACTTGATCGGCAGAAGCCGCGTAGTCAGAAACGCCGTTGATGTTGAGCTCGGCGGCATTGGCGCCGGAGGCCAGAAGGCCCAGGGTGGCAGGAGCCACCAGCATTTGCTGGAAAAGCTTCATTGAATAGTTCCTCACACAGGAAGCGGATTTGATTGTCAAACCCGACTCATTTTATACATAAAAATGTTCCAATTAAGTGTTCTATGTCACCTGCGGATGGAAAATAGCCCAGGTATATTGATCGCTTAAATTGCTCTTAACCAAGCCTTATTCGCTGCTTAATATTCTTCCGGGGGTTTCATTTTGTTGAGGCCTCAGGTTTGATTTTTGTAAGTTTCGAAGTCTTTGATTGACGCTTACTGATTTTTTGAGCTGCCTAAAAACTGATACGAGCGCTGGGTTGTTTGATTAGCCAAATAAAAAGCCACCCCATTGCTGGAAGGTGGCTTCTTGTTGAGGTTTTGACGGTCGATTCAAAAAATCGGAGCGGCGGGATTTGAACCCACGACCCCTACTACCCCAAAGTAGTGCGCTACCAAGCTGCGCCACGCCCCGTCAAACCAAAGCTATCACAGTGCATTCCGGCGTCTGAGTCGTCGTAGAAGCCGAGCGTTGAGCCGAGACCGGGTGTCCATGGCGTAGTGCAAAAGACGCATCTCGCGCGCCAAGTTGCGCATCTCGCTGAGGCTCATTGAAGCCAATCGAAGTTCTGGCAAGGTCCGCCAGGCCCGAGCTCGCATCGGTAGCGAATCGACCCCATTGATTTGCCCCAAGTTGATGGTTCCGTCGGCGATCCACTCAGGAATCAGCACAACCAGAACAGCAATGAGTCCGTACAGCTCAACCAATCCCCTCGGAAGTGGATGCAGGCGCCGTTGCTCTGATTGATCAGGTCGTTGCGCACTCACTGGGTTGTTCGAGGCGCTCTAGTTATTCCACGATGGCATCGCTGCATCAATTTGCCCCCCGATTGATTCAGATGGCCAACGACTTCGTCGGTTGGTCGGGTTGGTCTCTCCAGAGCAAACCAGGCTCTCGCTCTTGTTCTGGCTTCACACTCATTAGAACCAAGCCAATCACCACAACCAATGTGAGTGCAATGGCAGCCAAAACTTGGCGATCGGTCAATTGATTGGGCATTTGTTGCGTTAGTGCTTCGGGATTGGGCTGTTGTCGCCGCGAAGAACGCAGTGCTGAATGCTCCAGTCGTAGTTCTCCCAAACTTTGTTTGGAAGTTTGTAGGTGGCGCCAGAAAAATCCGCTAGCAATGCCTGGGTCGGCATGGCTGAGCAATAGGGGCGGCTGCCTGGTTTGGCGAGGTACTGCTGGTGGTACTCCTCGGCAAAGAAAAACTGTTGATCCGCCAAGATTTCGGTGGTGATCGGTCCGAAACCACGCTGGTTCAATTCACCTTGGTAAGCCTCTTTGCTCGCATTGGCGAGGAGCAATTGCTGCTCTGTTGTGGTGTAAATCGCTGAGCGGTATTGGCTGCCCGTGTCGTTGCCCTGGCGGTTGCCTTGGGTTGGGTCATGGCATTCCCAAAACAATTTCAAAAGATCGCTGAAATCGATCGCTGGCGTGCTCCAAACCACCCGGACGACTTCCGTGTGGCCAGTCCGACCTGAACACACCTGGTTGTAGGAAGGATTCTCAACGGTTCCGCCGGCATAGCCCACGGCAGTACTCACCACACCTGGTAAGCGCCAAAAGCCCTTTTCGGCTCCCCAAAAACATCCACAGGCAAACACCGCTTCTTCTTGGTCATCCATTAATGGAGCCCGTAGAGCTGTCCCCAACACCGCGTGGATGGCAGCCTTTTGTTGCTCGTCACTGCCACCAGAAGACAGCCAAGAGGGAAGCATGGTGATTCAATCGTGGAGCTGAGCCTAAGCAGCTCCTTCGTTTTCGGTGACTGGCTCCAGCTGAATGTGGTTCAGCAGGGTGGTCACAAAGGCAAACAGTAAAAAGGGAAGGCTGAGCACAAGGATCAAACCAACACCCACCAATGCAAATAAGGGACGTGATGAACCCATCAGCGCCAATCCGGCAGCAAGGCTGACAAAGATCACCACCATCCATGCCAAAACTTGGCCGTAGATGTCTCCGAAGGAGAGCGTGCAGCGCATCGCGAGGGGGGATCCGGCTGTCATCACATTCAGTCGCCTTGCATTAGCTAAGCCCCGAACGGCGTATTTGGCCGGCCCGTGTCCTACTTCTTTAAGAAGCCATCGCGTCGAGCTCTTCCACTGCTTGCTCTCGTTCCCAAAGACGGCGATAGACACCAGCGATCTGAATCAGCTCGTTGTGGTGTCCTTGTTGAACGATTTGACCGTTGTCCATCACCAGAATCCGATCGCAAGCAGCTGCTGCTGAGAGTTGGTGACTGATCATCACAATTGTGCGCCCATCTTGCGCACGAATGGAGTCGAGAATCGCTGCGGCCGTGTTGTTGTCCACGCTGGCGAGGGCATCATCCAGCACCAGAACTGGGGCATCCACCAGGAGGGCGCGACCGAGGGCCGTGCGTTGGCGTTGCCCTCCACTCAACGTGATTCCCCGTTCTCCCACGATCGTCTTGTAGCCGTCGGGGAAGCCTTTGATGTCGTCAGCCAATCGTGCTTGAGTTGCTGCCGTTTCCACTTGAGCCGTGTCGGCCTCCGGCTCCCCGTAACGGAGGTTGTCCGCCAGGGTGCTCGTGAACAGAAATCCCTCTTGGGGAACGATGGCCACGTCGTGGCGTAGCTCCTGTAGGGCGAGATCGGTGATGTCGACTCCATCGAGGAAGAGTTCTCCTTCCGCCACAGGCACCATCCGTCCGAAGGCCCTGGCCAGGGTTGTCTTCCCACAGCCAACAGCGCCAACCACCGCCACCAACTCGCCGGGTTCGATCGTGAACGTCAGTCCGTTGAGGGTGTCGCGATCAGCCCCGTCGTAGCGAACTCTGAGATTGCGAGCTTCGAATCGGCCGCGGGGCTCATGCTCCTGCTTGGTAATAGAAATTGTGGAGGTTCGATCCTGGATCGCTGGTTCGCGTTGGAGAAGTTCTTCCACGCGTTCAAGACTCACTTGTCCGGTTTGAAAGGTGTTGAGCGTGAATCCCAACAGCGCTGTGGGGAAGACCAATTGCTCCACATAAATGATCAGAGCCACCAAACCGCCAATGCTGAGCGTTCCTGACTCGAGTTGGCCGCTACCGATGGCGAGCAGCAGCAGCAGCGAAATCGATGAGATTCCCTCCAGCAGCGGGAAGAGTGTGCTGCGGGTCCGTGCGAGGCGGATCGCACTGTCGCGATAGCGCCGGTTTCGCCCCGAAAATGCATCCTGTTCTGATGCTTCTTGTCCATAAATTTTGATCGCACCGATCCCGGATAAATCCTCCTGAATCAGGTTGCTTAACCCCGCAAGTTCTTGTTGTTGAGCCCGCTGTTGGCGCATCATCCGACCACCAAACAAGCGCACCGTGCCAAGCATCAGGGGGTAAAGCCCTACAGCAGCCAGGGTGAGTTTTGGATCAATCGCCAGCATCGCCGGCAATGTCATGGCGTAAGCCAAAAGCGTGTTGGTGAGGCTGAGAATGGCGAATCCAAGCAATCGGCGAATGTTTTCAACATCGCTGGTGGCCCGGCTGATCACTTCGCCGCTACCGGTGGTTTGAACCCAGTTCGGCTCCTGCCGCAACATGTGTTCAAACAAACGTTGTCGGAGATCCACTTCCACCTGGCGACCAATCCCAAACACCAGCTGGCGTGAGATCAATCGAATCACCGCCATCGTGCTGGTGAGCACCACGATCCAACCCGCTTGCCGAAGGATTCCTGTGTATGAAAACCCCTGCTGTAACTCGTCAACGACGTTACGAACCTCAAGCGGAATGGTGACTCTGAGGAAATTGACCAGAACGAGCGCGATGGCTCCGATCACCACCGTTTTTCGATGGGGTCGTAAATAACGGCCGATCAGATCAAGACGGAATGCGGCCATGCGGAGGTCCGTTTGGTTGAACAACCTAGGCATTTGCCGAAGCAACCCTGGCAAGCCACCGGCTGATTGGTAATAGTGGAAGTGTCCCCATCACCTGGCCCGGCGTGCATCGCACCCGGGCTTTTTTTCTGGCTGTCATGGCTGAACTGCCCTCCACGATTTCTTGGCCCCAGCGTCTTGAGCAGCTCCTGCAGGGGCAGGATCTATCGGCGACTGCGGCGGCGTCGTTGATGCAAGCGTGGTTGGCGGAGGAGTTATCACCTGTTCAAACAGGTGCCTTCCTCGCCGGTTTGCGTGCCAAAGGGATAGTGGCCGATGAACTGGCCGCCATGGCCTCTGTGTTGCGTGGGGCTTGCCCACTACCCTGCGACCGCCCCGATTTAGCGATGGTGGATACGTGTGGCACCGGCGGAGACGGTGCTGACACCTTCAACATCTCCACGGCCGTGGCGTTCACGGCTGCCGCCCTTGGTGTGAATGTGGCCAAGCATGGCAATCGCAGTGCGAGCGGCAAAGTGGGCTCAGCAGATGTGTTGGAAGGGTTAGGCCTCAACCTCAAAGCACCTCTCACCTCCGTTGTGGATGCCATCTCCACAACGGGAGTCACCTTTTTATTTGCACCGGCGTGGCATCCAGCCCTGGTGAACCTGGCTCCCCTACGTCGCAGTCTTGGCGTTCGCACCGTGTTCAACCTGTTGGGCCCACTGGTGAACCCTCTACAACCTCAGGCCCAAGTGCTTGGAGTTGCGCGAGCTGATCTACTCGATCCCATGGCTGGAGCCCTCCACCAACTGCGGTTAGATCGTGCCGTTGTGGTGCATGGCGCTGGCGGTTTGGACGAAGCCTCCCTGGCAGGTGCGAACGAACTACGCATGATCGAAGCAGGGCAACCGATTGCAACACGCTTGGTCTCACCCGACGATTTAGGGCTGGCCGCTGCACCGCTCGAGGCATTGCGTGGTGGTGATTTGGCAGACAATCAGCGCATTCTTGAGAACGTCCTGAAGGGCCAGGCCACCGTTGCCCAAATGGATGTTGTGGCCTTCAACACGGCCTTGGTTCTCTGGGTTGCTGGTGTTGAACTCGATCTGAAAACAGCCGCTCGACGGGCGTCAGACACTCTCCGCGAGGGTCTGCCTTGGCAAAAACTTCAAGGCCTTCAACGGGTCTTGTCCCATGAAAATGGACAATGAAAGCAAGATGACCCTGTCTTCGGTCCCAATGCCTGGTTCCCCGTCCGGCGAAGCGCACCTCGTTCTCGCCGATGGCACGGTTCTGAGTGGCATCGGTTTTGGACACCGCGGAACAGCGGTTGGAGAGGTTGTTTTTACTACCGGGATGACCGGCTACCAGGAGGTCTTGACCGACCCCTCCTATGAAGGTCAGCTGGTGACGTTCACCTATCCCGAGCTGGGTAATACCGGTGTGAATGCCGATGATCAGGAGGCTGACTCTCCTCATGCTCGTGGGGTTATCGCCCGGCAACTAGCACCTAATTTCAGCAATTGGCGTGGCCAGGCTTCCCTTGAATCCTGGATGGATGACCATCAACTAGTGGGTATTTGTGGCGTCGATACGCGCGCCCTTGTTCGCCATCTCCGTGATTGCGGTGCAATGAACGGTGTGATTTGCAGTGATGGCCGCAGCCCGGCTGCGCTGCTTGAAGAACTGCGGGCCGCTCCTTTGATGGAGGGATTGAATCTGGCCAGTCGTGTGTCGACAAAAGAGTCCTATCGCTGGACCAAGGCTTGCCGCGTCGATTTTGATCAGCGCCTACACAACAATCCCAATCGACCATTCCACGTGGTGGCGATCGATTTTGGGATTAAGCGCGCCATTTTGGATCGTCTAGTGGCCCACGGTTGCGAGCTCACGGTGCTGCCAGCGAATAGCGATGTCGCCACGGTTCGTTCCCACCAGCCCGATGGTGTTTTTCTCTCCAATGGTCCGGGTGATCCAGCCGCTGTGACCCAAGGCATTGCCCTGGCTAAGGATCTTCTACAGGAAGAAAATCTTCCAGTGTTTGGAATCTGCCTGGGGCACCAGATCCTTGGTTTGGCCTTGGGGGGCTCCACATTCAAGCTCGCCTATGGCCATCGCGGTTTGAACCATCCCTGCGGGACCACGGGTCAGGTGGAGATCACCAGCCAAAATCACGGGTTCGCTCTCGATGCGAATTCCCTTGCGTCGGATCAGATCGATGTCACCCATTTCAATCTCAACGATCGAACCGTCGCGGCCATCGCCCACCGTGAGAAACCCATCTTTGGCGTTCAATACCACCCAGAGGCAAGCCCTGGGCCCCACGATGCAGACCATCACTTTTCCCGATTCGTGGCGTTGATGTCTGAACGACGTCGAGTGGGTGGTTGATCACTGACACCATCACTACAATTCGTGCCGAATGCCCGGGGGGCTTGAACCCATCAGCGAGCTTCAACGACTCACCGTTTCACTTCGCGGCGGTTTTGAACAAAAGGATCGATGTCTGGTGTTTCATTTCACCGGGCAACTCGATGCGTATTCCGAAAAACAATTTTCGGAATACGCCTCTGATGTGTTGAAAGCCAACAAACTTCCTGCATTGTTCGATCTCAGCAAGATCGACTTTGTCGACTCGTCTGGATTGGGTGCTCTGGTTCAGCTTGCAAAGCAGTGCACCGATTCCAAACGTGCCTTTCAACTTGTAGGGAACACCCGCGTCGCGCAAACCATCAAATTGGTGCGCCTTGAGGAGTTCCTTCACCTCGTCAATGATGTGCCGACGGCTCTTAGCAACTTGTCGGCTTGAGCGATTGGATTCGAGCCCAAGCTGGACGCGGTGGAGCTGATCAGCTCGGGCCTCTTCAGCTTGCATGGATTGGGGATGCTGTTTGGGAGCTGCATCAGCGCCTTCGTCTGGGAGCTCGTCCAGGACGCTCCGATGCATTGCATAAGGCTGTCGTCGCCGAGGTTCGCGCTGATGCCCAGTCGAACCTTTTGGCCTGGCTTGAACAACATGATTTGCTTCACGATGACGAGCTTGATCTGGTCCGACGGGGTCGTAATAGTGCGGGGCGTGGTCCGCGGCGAGCGGACGCGGCTGTGTATGGAAGGGCCACAGGGTTTGAGACAATGGTTGGCTGGCTGTTTCTGAACAACCCAGTCCGGCTGGCTGAGCTCCTTGATCAACTGGAGATGGCCGGATCCAATTCGATAACCCCGCCCCCAACTCCATGAGCCCTCGCATTGAACGTCGTTCCGGCGGCCCCTCCCGCGATGGTCGCCAGGGAGGGTCTGGCAGTGGTCGCTCGTCTGGAGGACGCCCGTCATCGTCTGGTTATTCCAGCCGGAATTCCGACAGCAGATCGCCGCGGGGATATGACGACCGCCGACCGTCGAGGGAGCGCCCGAGCGGTGATCGTCCTTATGGGAATCGTTCATCCAGCAGTCGCTCATCAACTGAGCGTTATTCGAACGATCGTTCTACGAATGACCGCTTTTCTCGCGATCGCGGCCCTTCCGATCGGTCGTCAAGCGACCGCCCATCGGGTGATCGCTTTTCGAAAGATCGCTTTTCCAGTAATCGTTCGTCTAGTAATCGTCCTCAGAGAGAGCGACCCTCCAGTTACGGTTCATCAGGCGATCGTCCCTACGGACGCCGGGACGGCTCTAGCCCTCGCCCCTACGGCCAAAGGGATCAGCAGGGATCGCGCCCCTATGGACGCCGAGAAGATCGCCGAGAAGATCGTTCTCCGCGCTTTTCAGGTCGCCCTGATGACGATGGCAAGCGTCCCTATGAACGTCGTGATGACCAGGGCGCGCGTTCCTCGGCTCCGAATCGGTTCCGTTCGGATCGCTCGGCCCAAGGACGCTTCCGTGATCGTTCTGAACGATCACCCGATCGATACCGTTCCGGCGATGAACGTCGCCAGTCGTCCCAAAGGCCCCGCTTTGGCGACTCGGCTCCCCGTTCCCAGCGTCCCAATCTGCCGCCCGAGGCTGAAGCCTCGACGCCGCCTGCAGATGATTTGATTTGGGGGCGCCATGCATCCCAGGCAGCCCTTGAATCAGGCCGCCCGATTCACAGGATTTGGTGCACGCCAGAGATGCGCAGTGCTTCCAAATTTCTCCAATTGCTCCGGGAAGCCAAAGCATCGGGTGTGTTGGTGGAAGAAGTCACCTGGGCGAGGCTTGCGCAAGTCACAGGAGGCTCTGTTCACCAGGGCATTGCTCTCCAGACCGCCGCTGCAGACACCCTGGATCTAAACGCCCTCATCGATGGTTGCTCCGAGCTTGGTGAGCCCCCCTTGTTGCTTGCCCTCGATGGGATCACCGATCCCCACAATCTTGGTGCCGTCGTCCGGTCTGCCGAGGCGATGGGGGCCCATGGTCTTGTTCTGCCACAACGTCGGAGTGCAGGTTTAACGGGCTCAGCCGCCAAAGTGGCTGCGGGTGCCATGGAACATCTGCCAGTAGCTCGAGTCGTCAACCTCAATCGCTCCCTTGAGAAGCTCAAGGATTCGGGGTACAGGGTGATCGGCCTCGCCGCCGAGGGAGACGTCACGCTCATGGATGTGGATTTAGATGGTCCGCTCGTCTTGGTGACTGGTTCAGAAGACCAGGGTCTGTCGTTGCTCACCCGGCGCCATTGCGACCAATTGGTGCGGATTCCCTTGCGTGGTATCACCCCCAGCTTGAACGCCTCGGTAGCGACTGCGATGTGTGTGTACGAGGTGGCTCGTCGCAACTGGATGAAGGACATTCATGGCCAGGCTCCGTCGCCGCCGATTGTGCGTCCCCAGGTGAAAACGCAAGTGGTCTCCCCCCCGGTTCCTCCCGTGTCTGAAACGCCCGTGCTCGAAACGATTAAGGCAGAGTCGTCGAAGACAGATCCGTCGAATGTTGATCCTTCGAACACTGAACTATCAGCATCTGACCACGCAAGCGAAGACAACGCATCGCTCAATCGACAGTTGTCCGATACGGGTTCTGAACACTCGGATGTGATGAAAACGGAGTCTCCTCAAGAGGATTCCCCTCCCCTTGCACCCACGATTGAGCTTGATTTGACCGGATCTAAACCTGAACTGGACCTTCAGTTCGATCAGAGCATCAAGCTTTCCCCATAACTGATGAGCTCAATGGCCTGTCCGCAGGTCAAAATGCTCTTACTCACCTTTGCCCCAATGAGCCCCCTGATTCGGCCACTGCGAAGCCTCGCCAATGGCCTCGGTGTTGCCTGGTGGGCTCGGATCCAAACGTCTGGGCCAGATGTCACCTACTGGTTCGGTCCGTTTATCAGCAAATCAGGTTTGGAGTCCCAGTTGTCCACCTTCTTGGACGACATCAATTCCGAGCATCCCCAGTCCATCAGCCATTCATTGCTGCGCACACGAAGGGGTGAACCCTTAACCATCACCAGTGAGGGGTGACAGACGGCTGATAGCGTCGGCCCTGCAATGGATCGCAAGACCATGACGATCAGCGCGTGGCGTCAGCAACTGCAGAACGGTGATATTTCATCCCGTGAGCTTGTTGATCAGCACATCGACAGGCTGAAATCAGCTGAGCCGGCCCTCAGTGTTTACAACGAGATCACGGTTGAGCGAGCTCGGGCCGATGCGGATCGCATCGATGCTGCCCGTGCCGCCGGTGAATCGCTTGGTCCGCTAGCTGGTTTGCCGCTGGCGATTAAGGACAACCTCTGCACCCGAGGTGTGCGAACCACCTGTTCAAGCCGCATGCTTGAACATTTCGTTCCGCCCTATGAGTCCACCGCCACGGAGCGTCTGTGGCAGGCCGGAGGCGTACTGGTTGGTAAAACCAACCTCGATGAATTTGCGATGGGTGGCTCGACTGAAACCTCGGCGTTTGGGGCGACGCACAACCCTTGGAATCTCGACCACGTTCCTGGCGGTAGCTCTGGTGGAAGTGCGGCGGCGGTTGCCTCTGGCAGTTGTATTGCGTCGCTGGGTTCTGATACCGGCGGATCGATCCGTCAGCCAGCGTCTTTCTGCGGTGTTGTTGGCTTGAAACCCACCTATGGCCGCGTAAGTCGTTGGGGTCTGGTGGCGTTTGCGAGCTCCCTTGATCAAGTGGGCCCTTTTGCGACGACCGTGGCCGATGCGGCTGAGCTGTTGCAGGTGATTGCCGGACCTGATCCGCGCGATTCAACCTGTCTGAACGTCGACGTTCCCGATTATTCAGCAGGTCTGAATCAGTCGATCAAGGGGTTGAAGGTGGGGGTGATCAAGGAATGCTTTGACGCCAAGGGGTTGGATGGCGAAGTCAAAGCATCTGTACAGGCGGCAGCCGCACAGCTTGAGGCCCTTGGTGCTGAATTGGTTGAGGTGAGTTGCCCTCGTTTTAACGATGGCATTGCTACGTATTACGTGATTGCTCCCTCAGAAGCATCGGCCAATTTGGCTCGTTACGACGGCGTGAAGTACGGCTTTCGGGCTGCGGATGCGGAGAGTTTGGCCACGATGACCTCGAGCAGTCGGGCTGAAGGCTTTGGTGAAGAGGTCCAACGGCGGATCTTGATCGGCACCTATGCACTCTCCGCGGGATATGTCGATGCGTACTACAAAAAGGCACAGCAGGTGCGCACCTTGATCCGCCGCGATTTTGATGCCGCGTTCCAATCGGTGGATGTGCTGCTTACCCCTACGGCGCCCTCGACGGCCTTCAAGGCTGGTGCCCATAAAGATGATCCTTTGGCCATGTATCTGGCGGACCTCCTAACAATCCCCGTCAATTTGGCTGGTTTACCTGCGATCAGTGTTCCCTGCGGTTTTAGTCAGGCGGGGCTGCCCATCGGCGTGCAGTTGATCGGCAATGTGCTCGATGAGGCGCGTTTGTTGCAGGTTGCCCACCAATACGAACAAGCGGCTGATGTGTTGTCCCAACGCCCGCAGGCCGCTTTGGTGCCTTAAAAAGCGCCAGATGTGGTGGTTGGTCGTGCAGCGATACGCTTGATCTTGCGTTGGGCCCTAATCTGGGTCCATGGCATTTGTTCCCCTCCATAACCACAGCGACTACAGCCTGCTCGACGGGGCGTCTCAGCTGCCGTCGATGGTGGAACGGGCGAAGGAGCTGGGCATGCCCGCTATCGCCCTCACCGATCACGGTGTGATGTATGGCGCGATTGAACTGCTCAAACTTTGTAAGGGAACCGATCTCAAGCCAATCATTGGCAACGAAATGTATGTCATCAATGGTTCGATTGATGATCCTCAGCCGAAAAAAGAGAAGCGATATCACCTCGTTGTTTTGGCGAAGAATGCCATCGGGTACCGCAATCTGGTGAAGCTCACCAGCATTAGTCATCTGCGTGGCATGCGGGGCCGTGGAATCTTTTCCCGGGCATGCGTCGATAAAGATTTACTCCAGCGCTATAGCGAAGGGCTCATCATTGCCACGGCGTGTCTTGGAGGAGAGATTCCCCAAGCGATTTTGCGCGGTCGTCCCGAAGTCGCTCGCGATGTTGCCCGCTGGTATCAGAACGTTTTTGGAGACGATTTTTATCTAGAAATCCAAGATCATGGTTCTCCTGAAGATCGAATTGTTAATTCCGAAATTGTCAAGATCGCCGAGGAACTCAACATTCAATTGGTGGCCACGAATGATGCCCACTACCTCACGAAACAGGATGTGGAGGCGCACGATGCGCTCCTCTGCGTGCTTACTGGAAAGTTAATTAGCGATGAAAAACGGCTTCGCTACACCGGTACGGAATACATCAAGACAGAAGAAGAGATGGGCCGTTTATTTACGGATCATTTAGACCCTGATGTTGTCCAAAAGGCCATTACGAACACTGCCAAGGTGGCGGAGAAGGTTGAGGACTACGACATCCTCGGTAAGTACCAAATGCCACGCTTCCCCATCCCCGATGGGCACACGGCAGTGACCTATCTCCGTGAGGTGACGCTGCAGGGGTTGCGTGACCGACTGGAGCTCAAGGCCGACGATCCGATTGCTGAAAACTATGCCGATCGGATGAGCCATGAGCTCGAAATCATGGAGCAGATGGGTTTCCCCACCTACTTCCTTGTGGTTTGGGACTACATCCGTTTTGCGAGGGAGCAGAGCATCCCAGTGGGGCCAGGTCGGGGGTCTGCTGCGGGCTCCTTGGTGGCCTACGCCCTGGGGATCACCAACATCGATCCGGTGAGCAATGGCTTGCTGTTTGAGCGATTCCTCAACCCAGAACGGAAGTCCATGCCTGACATCGACACCGATTTCTGTATTGAACGTCGGTGTGAAGTGATCGATTATGTGACTGAACGCTATGGCGACGACAAAGTTGCCCAGATCATCACGTTTAACCGGATGACATCCAAGGCCGTCCTCAAGGATGTGGCCCGGGTGCTCGATATTCCCTATGGAGATGCCGACCGTCTCGCCAAGTTGATTCCTGTCGTTCGGGGTAAGCCGGCCAAATTGAAGGCCATGATCGGAGATGAGTCGCCCAATCCGGAGTTTCGCGAAAAATACTTAGGTGACCCTGCTGTGAAGCACTGGGTTGATATGGCGATGCGGATTGAAGGTACTAACAAAACCTTTGGTGTTCATGCGGCAGGTGTGGTGATTGCTGCTGATCCCCTCGATCAACTTGTGCCCCTCCAGCGCAACAACGATGGTCAGGTCATTACTCAATACTTCATGGAAGATGTTGAGTCGATGGGTTTACTCAAGATGGATTTTCTTGGGCTTAAAAACCTCACAATGATCGATAAGACGCTGGAACTTGTTGAGGTTAGTAGCGGGACACGCATCGATCCCGACAAGCTTCCTCCCCAGGATGCCGACACCTTTGCGTTGCTCGCTCGTGGTGATTTAGAGGGGATCTTTCAACTTGAATCAAGCGGCATGCGTCAGATCGTTAGAGATCTGAAGCCCTCATCCCTTGAAGATATTTCATCAATTCTGGCCCTCTATCGGCCTGGTCCGCTTGATGCCGGCTTGATTCCAAAGTTCATTAATCGAAAACATGGCCGCGAGGCGATTGATTTTGCCCACGAGATTCTTGAGCCGATCTTGAGTGAAACCTACGGAATCATGGTTTATCAGGAACAGATTATGCGGATCGCGCAAGATCTAGCGGGATATTCCCTGGGGCAGGCAGACCTCCTGCGTCGGGCGATGGGTAAGAAAAAGGTGTCCGAGATGCAAAAGCATCGCGGCATTTTTGTGGAGGGTGCGAAAGAGCGCGGTGTCGATGTGAAAGTGTCCGACGAATTATTTGATCAGATGGTGCTCTTTGCCGAGTACTGCTTCAACAAGAGTCATTCCACTGCCTACGGAGCGGTGACGTATCAAACCGCCTACTTGAAGGCCCACTACCCAGTGGCCTATATGGCGGCTTTGCTCACCGTGAATGCTGGCGCCGCCGACAAGGTGCAGCGCTACATCTCCAATTGCAATGCCATGGGGATTGAGGTGATGCCTCCCGATCTGAATGCCTCACTCATCGATTTCACTCCCAACGGCGATCGAATTTTGTTCGGCTTGTCGGCGGTTCGAAATCTTGGAGATGGTGCGATCCGGCGCTTGATCGAATCCCGTGAAAATGATGGTCCGTTCCGTTCCTTGGCAGATCTGTGTGATCGCCTTCCATCCAGCGTTTTGAATCGCCGTGGCTTGGAATCCTTAATCCATTGCGGAGCAATGGATGCCATGGATCCGAATGCCAACCGAGCGCAGTTAATGGCAGATCTCGATCTGCTTTTGGATTGGGCCTCCTCTCGAGCAAAGGATCGAGATAGTGGTCAGGGAAATCTGTTCGACCTCATGGCTGCCCCAGCGGAGGACGATGGTCCGACGGATCTCAGCATGGCGCCGAAAGCGGCGCCTGTTCCGGACTATCCCCCCTCTGAAAAGCTCAGACTGGAGAAAGATCTTGTTGGTTTTTATCTTTCAGATCATCCGCTTAAACAGCTCACTCCTTCATCGCGTTTGTTGGCACCCATTGGCTTGGGTTCCTTGGAGGAGCAGCCGGATAAAGCCAAGGTCAGCGCGATCACGATGATCACTGAATTGCGTCAAGTCACGACGCGAAAAGGCGATCGGATGGCCATTTTGCAACTTGAAGATCTCACCGGTAGTTGTGAAGCGGTTGTGTTTCCCAAAAGTTATGCCCGCTTGGCCGACCATCTGATGGCAGAAGCTCGCTTGCTCGTGTGGGCTGGCGTCGATCGACGCGATGAACGTGTTCAGTTGATCATTGACGACTGTCGTGCCATTGATGACCTCAAATTGCTCCTTGTTCAGATTCCCTCTGATCAAGCTAATGACATCGCTGTTCAACATAAATTACGTGAATGTTTGACGCAATATCGTCCTGAGCGCGATGAGCTCGGCGTGAAAGTTCCAGTGGTGGCTGAGGTTTGTCTCGGAGACTCGGTTCGTTATGTTCGGCTTGGTGCACAATTCTGTGTGCGAGATCCAGTTGCTGCCGTGCAAGCATTGAATGATCAATCGTTTACAGCGCGTTGTAGTGATCGGCTTGTGCTGGGTTGATGTATAGCGCTGATTGCTAGACCTGGCTCAACAGAAATATTGGCGAATAGATGTTAACTTTAAGCTTTTATGGCCTATTGTTATCAGTTATTGCATTGATTTCATAAGGTAATTAATTTGTTTAAGGATTTTTGTATGCTGGGGAAGGGATTTTATTGTCCACAGATTTCTTTGTTTTATTGATCTTTTCCGTTTCCCTTTGACTGCTTTTGCGCCCGAATCGATTCACGCATGCGTTGAACATTTGGCTTGAAATTCTCGAATCCCAAAAGAGATCCAGGTTCCTTGTCCCAGCTGGCCGTTAGGACCCCGACGCTCAGGCCAACGAGGCCAAGAACAAAGAAAAAACCCGATCCAACCAACGTTGCACCAGGTGGTATCTCTGCAATATCTCGTGTCACAACGAAGTAGCTGGCAACAAAAACCCCCATGCCCGCAAGGGACGGAAGTCCTGTAAAAATCGCGACGCGACGGGCCATCCGGTCTGCGACATAACGGGGAATGGCTTCTTGCTTCACCCCAGCAGGTTCTTTTGCCGCTTTCCCTGAGCCTTTTGGCTCAAAGGGAAGCGGGCTGCGTTGCTCAGCCATGAGGGATCCCGATCAGCCGCGGATGCCCAGCTTGGAGATGGTCTCGCTGTAGCGCTGCTCGCTCTTGCTGCGCATGTAATTGAGAAGGCGCTTGCGGCGTCCAATCATCTTCAGTAGTCCCTGACGGGAAGAGAAGTCGTGGATGTTGTTCTGAAGATGGCTGCTGAGGCGATTAATGCGCTCACTCAACATGGCCACCTGAACCTCTGCGGAGCCGGTGTCGGTGCCGTGGGTCTGGTGGGAGTTGATCAGCTGTTGCTTTTCGGTGGTATCAAGCGACATGCGCGGGGGGCGGCCCTGTCATTGCAAAAAAGCATCTTACCGACTGATGGCCCCCTTTTCGACGCGAAGTCTCCGATTAAGCGGATTCCCTGCTCAGCCATTGAAGACAACTCCGTAGCCAACCGTCTTGATCGGTGCCGGAGGGCGGCACACCACTGGCCCCATCGGCAATGGCGCGTATGGCTCGGCGAATTTCGAGTTCGTCGTAGCCCAGGCTGATCAGCGTGGCTTCCACGTCCTCTCCCGCTTCGGGGATTTGTTCTGAGGCCAGTCCCTCCACGAGGGATGGTTGGGGATCGAGCCCGCCAAATGCCGCGATCGGGGTGCGCAGGTCGACGGCGAGGCGCTCGGCTGTGCGTTTACCGATGCCTTGGGCTTGGCAAAGCCGTTTGAGGTCTCCACCGCTAATCGCTGCGACCAATTCATGAGGCTTGCATTCATGCAGAAGCGCTAAACCGGCTTGGGGCCCAACGCCATTGACGCCAATCAGCAGGCGAAACAGGTCCCGTTCTTGGCGACAGGGGAAGCCAAATAAGCTGCTTCCATCCTCCCGTTGCACTTGGTGGATCCAAAGGGTGAGTTCACTGTCAGGCTGGAGTTGTTTTTGATGGCGTGAGGTGAGTTGCACCTCGTAGCCCACTCCCGCACACACCAGCAGCACTCCGCTGCGATTTCCCTGGGTCCAGCACTCCATGTGCCGTCCTTGCAGCCAGCCGATCATGGAGAAACGAATCAACCGCGTCATGTTGCCGCAGCTGTCTCTGTCTGTCCCGTCCCAATCCCATCCTGGCAGCGCTCTTTGGCGCTACGTCGTCCATGGGTTGTGCGTGCTCTTGCTGCTTTTGTCGTTGACGGCTTGTGGCGGATCTCAGCCCCCCAGGGCTTTGTTGAATGAGGCGCTCTCCCTGCAGATTCAACTCACCCAAACGGCCATTTCAAAATCCTTGAATCTTCCACCCATTTCGTTGACCCCCAACGTCAGCCGTGTGCGCGTCGAGGAACAAGAAGCCCTCAATCTTGGGGAGGAGCGTGGCCTTCGGGTGTCAGGCCGGTTTGATTGGCAGCTGCCCGGCGATCGCGTGCAGGTCGATAGTCCTTTTGAGGTTTATCTACAGCGGGGTGAGCGTGGCGAGAGCTGGCGGCTGGCGCGGCCAAATGGTCCAGACCAGGATCAACAGTCTTGGTTGCTGTATCCGCTGGGTCAGAGCAAGGCTTAGCGCCCATCGTTTGAATGTTGCCTGTTTGCCTCCATTGCTTGATCGAATGAACTGATCAACCATTTTTATTTTATTGATGTTCTTTTAGTAGGATTTGACTCGTCCTTGGTCTTAAGTTTTTAGTTATTAGGTCCGAGAATGTCTGAACGAAAAAAATTCTCAATATTCCCCTAAAATTAAGCCATTGAGGTGGAATCACTGGCCTTGATTATTGATTCAATCCTTCAAGTTGGCTGATTGTTTTTCGCAGAGAGGCTGATCATCGTCGCAATCAGAACAAGACCGCTTCCGCCAATTTGCCAAAGGCTGATCGATTCAGAAAACCACAGCCAACCCCAGCTCGCAGCAAAAACCACCTGGATGTAATTGATCGATGTGGCCCTTGCCGCGGGGAGGCGACGCAGCCCATCCGTCACCCAGATTTGGCCTAGCTGCGTGAGCACGCCAACGCCCAGAAGCCATATCCACTCCACTCCCATGGGCCAAACCCCTGTTCCGATGACCCAAGGGAGAGTGATCGGAACAGAAATGAGTGGGAAATACAGAATGATCACCAGGGGGTGTTCGGTGGCCGATAACCGGCGCACACTCACATATGCCAAGGCTGTGAACAGCGCACCCAAGATGCCAATCAGAGCTGGCGTTAGAGGCAACGCTTGAACATCACCGGTTAACCAGTCCGGTTGAACCACAAACGTGATACCCACCCAGCCAAGCAACACCGCAAAAATAATTCTTTTGCGCAAGGATTCCCCGAGCAAGAACAGGGCTGCGAGGGCGGTGAACGTTGGGTAGGTGTACTGCAGCACCGTTGCAGCGGCGAGGGGCAATGTGTCGATGGCTTGAAAAAAGCACAGCAACGCCATGCTCCCTGCGATCCCTCTTGCGAAGAGAAGTCCGCGAGCTTTGGCGGTGCCCCACGGTTGTACCCCCGCCAACCGCAAGCCCATCCCGGTGAGCGCCAAGCTGATGATTGCCCGAACGAGCACGATTTCAGTGACAGGGATTCGGCCATTCAGTTGCTTGACGCAGACGGTCATCAAACTGAAGGCAAGCGAACTGAGAATCAGGGAGCGACTGCCTTTTGCCTGCTCACTGGCCCACCAAGGGGAGGCCGTCTGGGGGTCAGGCATCGGTTTGAGAATCGCGGGGTAGACGGTGTCCTGCGACTTCGCAGAATGGTGTGATGGTCAATGCCCGCTTACATCCCCGAACGATCGAGGCCGTGAAGGAGCGGGCCGACATCGTTGACGTGGTTGGTGAGCACGTTGTTCTGAAGAAAAAGGGACGCGAGTTCGTCGGCATCTGCCCTTTCCATGACGACAGCAAACCGTCGATGACGGTGTCTCCCGCTAAACAGTTCTACTACTGCTTCTCCTGCGGGGCAGGGGGCAACTCCATCAAGTTTTTGATGGAGTTTCAGCGTCAGAGCTTCAGCGATGTGGTGCTGGATTTGGCGCGTCGCTACCAGCTACCGATTGAGACGGTTGATGGTCCACAGCAGGAACGATTACGCCAACAGCTCTCGCGTCGCGACAAGCTCCAACGCGCTTTGGCCCTCGCTTCGGGTTGGTTTCGCACCCAGTTGCGCAGTCCAGCTGGTCATGAGGCCCTCAACTACCTCACGGAACAACGTGGACTCAGTCCGGCCGTCCAGGACGCCTTTGAATTGGGTTATGCCCCGGATCAATGGGATGGCCTGCTGAATCATTTGCAGCAAGTGGAGGGACTGGCTCCAGACTTGCTCGAAGCGGCTGGATTGGTGGTTCCCCGTAAGGGGGGAAACGGGTTTTACGACCGTTTTCGTCACCGCGTCATCGTGCCGATTCACGACCGCCAGGGGCGCGTGATCGGTTTTGGTGGTCGCAGCCTCGATGGCAGTGAGCCGAAATACCTCAACTCTCCAGAAACGGAGGTGTTTGAGAAGGGAAAACACCTCTTTGGCCTTGATAAGGCGTCCAATGCCATCCGAAAGGATGACCGCGCCGTGGTTGTCGAAGGGTATTTCGATGTCATCGCCCTTCACGCTGCCGGAATCACCAATGCGGTGGCATCTCTCGGGACGGCCCTCAGCAGTCAACAAATCACCCAGCTGTGTCGCGTTACCGACAGCAAGCGCATCGTGCTCAATTTCGATGCAGATGGTGCTGGGGTTCGTGCGGCGAATCGAGCGATCGGTGAGGTGGAGCAACTCTCGCTTCAGGGTCAACTGGAGCTGCGCGTTCTTCACTTGCCCACGGGTAAGGATCCTGATGAGTTCCTTAAAGATCACGGCGCTGGCGATTACCGGGCGCTTTTGGATCAGGCGCCGCTCTGGCTCGATTGGCAGATCGAGCAGGCTCTGGCTGATCGTGATCTGAGTCGTGCAGATCAATTTCAGCAAGCGGTCAGTTCGCTGGTGGCGTTGTTGGGGAAGCTGCCCCAGTCGGCCGTGCGCACCCATTACCTCCAGCGGGTGGCAGAGCGGCTGAGCGGAGGTCAGGGACGCCTTGCCTTGCAGCTCGAGGAAGACCTGCGTCAACAAGTGAAGGGGCAGCGTTGGCATGGCCGATCCAGCCGCCATGAGCAGCCCGGTGAGATCAGCCAGCGAGAGCGTTCCGAAGCCGATCTGCTGCGGTTGTACCTGCATTGCCCTCGCCATCGAGCTGTGATTCGTCAGGAGTTGCGTCAGCGGGAGCTGGAAGATTTCGCTATCCAGCACCATCGCCATCTATGGGCTGCCATTACCGAACTCGAGGAAACGAATCTGGGGGTGGGTCGATTGGAGGCGATTAGTCGTTGTGACGATGCCGGAGACGGTTTGGATGATCTGGATCTACCCCGTTTGTTGACCGATCAACTCTTGCTGGAAAACAGTGCTTTGGTCTCGCGTCTGACGCCCTTGCTGGAACCTGGAGAACTCCAACGGGTCTCGTTGGCGGAGCCGCTGGAGCTCCTGCGTGGCACGGCAGCGCTGTTGGAGCGTCAGAAAAGTTTGAAGCGCTGCCGCCATCTCTTGGAGGCATGGGGTGGTCAGCGGTTGCAAACGTTGGAGTCTTGTATTGCTGTTCTGATCGATCAGATCCAGCAGATCACCGACCCCCACGACAACACGGATATGGAGATGCGAATCCAAGCGTTATTCGATGATTTGAATCGTGATGCTCTGCGTTATCAAGAGCTTTATTACACGGAGCGTAAGCATATTTCTCATCTGGATGAGCAGCGTTGTGCGGGCTATTCCACGGGCGATCAGCTACCAGCCTGATCATCATCGGGTTGGTGGGATTGTTCTTTCAGGAGGCGAAAGGCTGATGAGAGCGATGCCGGCTGAGAATTTGAACAGATCGCTAGGCAGCATTGATGTTCAAACCCCATCCATTAATTGATGGAGCGCTTGTTGGAGGTCTGCCATGAACGCTTGGACAGCTTGACGACGGTTGTGGCGATAGGAGTTCAACCGGGGGAGGACTGCCATGGGTTCCCCCAAGCTCAATTCCACCCGTTGAGGACCTAGCGATGGGGAACTCTTCCAGGGGCGGTCCTCAATCCAGCCAATTGTCTCTTCCACTAACAAAAGCATTTCTGCTAATCGGTCGAAGTTGGCTTCATCGCTAATCGATTGGCCGGTCACACAAATGAAGTGCTCCACCAGCCGCATGCGGCTGAGTTGGAGGTCCGCTTCTCTGGCCTCCCAGTCGGCAATGCTCCGTTCAAGGGGGGGCAGCTGCTCAAGACCCTCGCGATAAATCCGGTCCCATGCCGCCTGTTCAATGCGTCGACAGCGCTCCTGCAATGTGCCCGCTGCTTTTAAACCGAAATGGGATTCGGCTTTGGCTAATCCATGCAAGCGGTAGGTCGTGATGCGATGAACCAGCGGCTGGTCTGGCTCGTGCTGTAGCCGCTCCAGGTGTTCAAGGGCATCAATCAGGGCGTCACCGATCCGCAGAAATCGCTGACGGTGCACTTGGTGGGGGTCATCCCATTCCTCATTCAGCGGTTCTCCCTGAACCCCGAGATGGCGTTCAAGTGCCTGAAGGCGAGCATCAAGAGCGGTCCAGTTCTGATGCCTCCAGCTGTAGGTCAGGCTGACGGGGAGCACCTGAAGGTCCTGGGTTTGCCCACTTTTTTCGAGATCCTCGGCCGCCCAAAAGGCCAGTTGGGCAACTCCCGGTTCTAGGGGGGCCATCTCGGTGGAGAGATTATTGGTGGCTCCCTCCGGGGCAATCACGAGGGGGTAGCGACCTTGGGCTAGCACCTGACGTGCTTCGGCCAGAGCGGGACGGTCGAGTCGTCCTCTATGAATTGCGATTCCGCCACAACGTTGCAGTAGCCAGCCAATCAACGGTCCAGCCCAAATGGGAATGCCACGGTCATACAAAAAGCGCAGTTCCACAGGGCGAGCCAATGGACTGTTGCGCTGGCGAGCTGTATTGGCTGTCCGGTTCCAAAACAGATCAGCCAGCACGAGTGGATCCCGAGTGCTGGGATGCCGAAAGGCGATCAAAAGGGTGGTTTCTCCGGCTTGGTGCGCTTGGAAGGCTTTGGCCAAGCCTTCTGCTGCATTTCCATTGCAGACCTCTAACCCTTGGACGCGGAAGACCATGGGTAGTAGTCGACCGACAAGGCTCTGGACTGGACGGCTGGACCTGGTGGGCAACCGTCGTAAGGCAGGACGAGCGAATTGGGTTGAGACGCGGGGCATCGTGCCTGCGGGTGACACGCCCATACTGATTCGATGAACCTTCTCTTGGAACCCCTGAGTCACGCCTTCATGTTGCGTGCCCTGTTGGTGAGTGCTCTGGTTGGTGGGGTTTGTGGGTTGCTGTCTTGCTATATGACGCTCAAGGGTTGGGCGCTCATGGGTGACGCGGTCTCCCATGCGGTGTTGCCCGGTGTTGTAGTGGCCTACGCCCTTGGCCTGCCGTTTTCGCTTGGAGCGTTTGTATTTGGGGTGGGTTCAGTCGCCGCGATTGGCTTTGTGAAGCAGAAATCGAGGGTGAAGGAGGACACCGTGATCGGTTTGGTGTTCACCGGATTTTTTGCCCTCGGTTTAGTTCTGGTGTCGAAAACACGCAGCAATATTGATCTCACGCACATCCTGTTTGGAAATGTGCTCGGTATTAACGCGGCCGACATCGTTCAAACCTTGTTGATTTCGCTTTTGGTCTTGGTGACGTTGTTGGTGTTTCGTCGGGATTTGATGCTGTTCTGCTTTGATCCCACGCATGCACGCTCCATTGGCATCAACACAGGGGTATTGCATTACATGCTGCTCGGACTGCTGTCCCTCGCGGCTGTTGCAGGACTGCAAACCGTTGGAATCATTCTTGTGGTGGCCATGTTGGTCACTCCCGGTGCCACGGCTTATCTCTTAACCGATCGCTTTGATCGAATGACATTGCTAGCTGTCACTAGCAGTGTGTTGTCGAGCTTGTTGGGGGTTTTCATTAGTTATTGGACCGACAGCTCAACGGCGGGGTGCATCGTGCTGGTGCAAACCGCGCAATTTCTCTGCGCTTTCTTGTTTGCCCCCCGGCATGGAGTGTTGCGTCGTTACGCGGCGATGCCGTCGCTTAGTGGTGACACCAATGACGGTGACCAGATGCCCTGAGCGCTCGTTCGGTGGGATCCATCTGGTGTGGGGACAAAGACATGCTGTTGTTGGTGCTAAGCCATCTCCTCATCTGCTTCATCGTCGTCGTACACATCGTTAAACCTGGCTACACCTGCTTCTCGGAACAGAAACTCACTGGCGTGACGTGAACGTTTCGTTCCCTCATCGGCCCAGGCTTCGCGATAGTCGCTGTCATGGTCCATCCGATGTGCTTCCTTGTATGGATACATCCATCAAATAATGACCGCTGACAAGGAGCTGCTCAAGGAAGTGGCGTTGGAGCTTTGGAACACCACGAAGAAGCTCCGTCCCGGATTACCAAAGGCCCCCAGGGCTCAACTGGTCCTTAAAGCCCTTTTGACACTCGGAGATATCAGCGATCAACTTCAGGCCGCCATGATTCTTGGCGTGATCGAGGCTCAGGAACCTGACGATGAGCCGGTTGACGCAAAGCAGAGCGAACAAACTGGCGAAGATAAGACCGTGGTCGTCGAAGAATCCCGCTCAACTCCTCGTGTCGTCCGAAAGCGTTCAGGCGCTAGCTAGCAGATTCAGGCTGCTACTGCTCCTCGATTTCGTCCCAGGGGTTCAATCCAATCGATCAAAACGTGCTGATGGTGGGATTGGGCCCTGGCTGTGTCGGAATTCGCGATCCGGCAGCCCAAATTCACCTCTCCGTCGTCCATCAGACGACCAAGGCGGATGGCGGCGGCTTCTTCAGCGCGACTGAACGATTCTTGATGGGATGCAAGCCAACCGACCTCAGCCTCTGTAATAACACCGGTCGTTAAGGATTCGAGAACAACTTCTCCGACAGTCATGGGGTGGATGTAACGAATTTGTTACATCCTGGCGCGTGGCTCAGCCTGCTGTGGAGTTGCGCCCAAAAAAGGGTTTGTTAAGCCGGAAAAACCTGCCGAAATCCATGGGCTTCCACCACCGCTACTGGTGTGTCGTACAACGCGCTGAGTTTCGTCGATGTGAGCATCTCAGCGGGCGTTCCATCACCAACAATGCGCCCTTTTTGAAGAAAGAGAACCCGCTTCATTTCTGGAATAATCGTGTCGATCCTGTGGGTGACTTGCACAAGGGTGGTGCCATGACGGCAGAGAGCACTAAGGGTGTGCATCAGCTGATGGCATCCCCTCAAATCCAATGCCCGGCTTGGTTCATCCAAAACAAGAACGTCTGGTTCATGCACTAAGGCTCTGGCCATCAGCAGACGTCGCCGTTGGCCATCTGAGAGCTGGCCATAGGGCTGATCAGAAATCGACTGAAGATTGAGCTGTTCAAGAACGTGTCTTGCTCGGATGCGTTGACGATCGGTTGGGTTTTGGTCGTGCCCTAGGCGTGTCGATCCAAAAAATCCAGCAAGAACTAGTTCAAGGGCGGTGATCGCTCCTGGGATGCGCTCCTCCATCGGAGTACTGACAATTCCGAGGCGTTGTCGCAGTTGCCAAAGATTCACGCTTGAACGTCCGAATAGATGCAGGTAGGCCTGGTCTTGAACGATCGGGTGCAGCGAACGATCAATCAGCTTCACCAAACAGCTCTTTCCTGCACCATTGGGGCCCAAAACAGTGGTCGACTCACCAAGCCTCAAGTCGAGGTTGATGTCGTGGAGCACAGGTGCTCCTCCTAGCCAGGCTTCTCCGTGGCGGATCTCGAGCCAGGTAGTTGAGCCCAAATCAATCAATCAGCAAACGTTTAATCACTTGGTCGAGACCTGGGGCAATCGGTCGGGCTTCACTGCGTCGATCGCTCCAGATGCTTCCTTGACGAAGCTCATATTTGGACGTGAGTTTGAGGTCTTGCCCCTCTAGCAACGTCAACTGTTCCACGGGCACGCTGAGCCAACCGCGAAAGACATGGGCAATGCGAGGTCCATCTTGACTTGTGAACCAGTGCTTCAGCGGAGAGGCTGGTTTCCAATTGATTTCTTCGAGCAATTCACGATGTACGGCTTCTGAAGGTGTTTCATCAGGATCAAGATGGCCTCCAAACAGTCCCCAGTGGCCGGGATAGAGAATCGATTCCTTGTCATCTCTGAGTTGTAGGAGCCATGCTCCGTCGCGTTCGAGAACGGCCAAAGCCACCTCGCGTTTCATTCGCTTTCGATCGAACGTTTGTTCCAAAGAGCTAACCCACCACCACGACCGCGGGCAATCAACAAACCCTGGCTTGGGTCGAGATGAATCAGTGCAAAAAAGGGCATACGTTGTATCGAAGGTGTGTCGATCGCTTTGCTGAACCAGACCTTGTCTGCAACTTCTAGCTGGACGCGATTAAAGCTGAAAAACAGCAGTGGGCGATTTCCTTTGAGCTGAGCTGCCCCCTGAAAACTGAGCCGAAATCCGGCAACTTGAACTCGGTTCTCGATCTGTATGTGTTCGGACTGAGGCGAGTCGAGCTCAGGCGAGACCGTGAGAATTAAGCATGCATCGAAGGCCCGAAGACAAGCGTCCGTTCCCGGTGTTGAGGGGGCGCCTGAACGATTCCATGTGGTTTGAAGTCTCCAACATCCTTGAAGTTGGTCTGCTTGGATACCACTGCCCTTGCGACGAGCTTCTCGCTCGAGATTCAACAGAGTTGCTCTATCGGGACGCGGTGCTGTTGTGATCATGGTGCGAAGCAGTGCAGCCATCTTTCCGGAACGAAGCCATGCAACCGGAACCGAGCCGAAAAGAGCTGATCACTAGCTTCATCCTGCGCGGTTTCAGGATTGGAGCGAGCACGATTGCCATCCTCGAACTGTTGCGCAGTGATTGGACGAGTGCTGGCCTAGCCAGTTTGGCTTGGTTGATTTTTGTGCAGGTTGAAAGGCGGCGAACCGCGCTCAAACCTCCGTCCTAAGAATCGAATCGATGCAATTGGGGTGAGCCCGAATGTAGGCGTTGAATTCCATCGCCAACATCCGCGCTTCGAAAGCGTCGCTGGCATAGAAACAAGATTCAAGTTTCTCGCCGTCTGAAGTCTTATGCCGAACGGTGTAGGGGTTGCGGCCCTGAATCGGATTGGCCATGAAAGATGCCCCGTATGACTTCACCGTGGCATTTGGTGTGGGCTTGGCGCCATAGCTATTGATTCATGTTTGCGTTTCAACGCTTCATGAAGTTATGGAACAGCCTGGTAAATCAGTCAGAAATGTCTAATCAGGCGTTAAATCACGGTTTTACTCGCGCACTAAAAAATCCACGATCAAGTCACCTTCAATATTGCGGGTGATGCGGAAATCAAAATCCTCCACCTGGCCTGTCCAGATTCCTTCATCTGGATCGGCTTGTTCACCCTTGATGGATTGAACGTTGTGGCCGTAGAGCTCTTGAAAGACATGAGCCGCAACGCTGGCCGCCATCACCTCATCCATCTCATCTAACTCATGGGCAGCAACGCTGCAGCCCTGAAGCATTTCTGAGTCGAGGACATTTCCCTTGCCGATATCTTCAACGAGGGAGAGCAGATCTGAATGGTCCATAAGCGGTTTAATCCTCAATTGAGTGTGTCAACACAAATCCCTGTTGTCAGCATGGCTGGATCTCAGAACAAGAAAAAAATCTAGATTTCATGTCACACGTCGGTAAGAAATAATGCTGAGAACAATAATTGCGAGCATAAATATAAATAAAACGAAACTAAAAGTGTATTGATAGCTATTGTTTAGATCTGCATGCAATGATTTTATTTATCGGTCGAACGTTGTGTATTGGTGTGGGTCGATGGATTGATGAATTTTTAATTTGATCCGAGTGGTTTGGAATTAATCTATCAATTAGGTCGTAGAATTTTGTCCATTGGAAATGTGGTATGCCGCATCCAACGGCTTCGATTATTGCCCAAGCCTCTACCCAGCAATTAAAGGAATATTTGCTCGGCTTCACGGAAGAGGCTGCCATTCTCGCGGTTCGAGAGTTGGTAAGCCGTGGTGAACCTGCGGATCAAATTATTCAGGATCTGGAAGATCAACTGCAACCGAGCCTTGATAATGGAATGCCGATGCGTTCGTGCCAGGCTTTAATCGCTGCACTTAAGTCTGAGTTTTCTGATTAGGAGCCTTGTGCGTTCAACCGTTAAGCCGTTGAACATTGGTTGGGTCGAGAGCTGATTGATTAATTGTGTTCTCCCATGAACAGACTAAGCTTAAAGACCCGAGATTGAAAGGTGAATCCAGCTTCTATTCGACGATTTATATTGACCTTGATCACGGGATACCTAGCCATTTTTGGCGTAAGGCAACTTCCTTATGAATTTGAGAATGAATGGTTTGTTATTGTTCCCGTCCTGCTTGTTGTCTACATTCTAACGATTTGGATTGATGGGCAGATATTTAGTGATGATGAAACTCAAATCTCCGTACCCAAGAAGAAAAAGCTAAGTCAAAATAAATCCGATAAGAAAGGTTTCGGTGATGCATAGTGACTTTGTTGGCTGGCACTCAGATGCATTTATGTCTGTTTAGTATTCTTCTCGACCTCTGTATAAGGATTACGAACCGGTTTCCAGTTTCCTTTGTAGTGGGGATACAAAAAAGTCCAATCTTCATCAATGCGAATCCCATGGCTTTTGAGAAGGCGTTTGGATGAATCCGATTTGGTAAAACCGATAGCAAACTTCTTCCTCTTCCCACAGGTATGAGCAATTGCGTCAAGCACTTCTGTTCGTCCTTTTTTATCTTCCAAAACAGCCCGCTTCCACTGCCCATAGGCCTTATCTCCGTGGCCTGTGACGATGGCTTCACGAATTTGTTTGGCCCCGGTTTTGTAAAAGTCACCAACTAAAACTGAAAGACTCCACCGTGGATAAGTGTCCTCGATTCCCTCACTATCTTCTAGCTCAAGGGATCCACACCAGAATCCACTCATCCAACAAAGTTGTGCGCCATTTTTGTATTTTTGTGCAAATAATCCCTTGCCAGGTCTTCGAAGCAATAATTCAAGTTTTGCAGGAGTACGCACATTTTCATTGCTCTTTGCGAGAAAACTGTCGCGCGTGCTTTCCTTCGTACCTTGCTCTTCTAAATGATTTCTTAGTTCTTCGATGGTTGGATCATGAAAGTGCGGTGGTTTATTAAAGTTCTGTTTGGTTAGCTTCCAGGATGTTCCGTCACCTCGGGTTGGCTCGTCAAGGAAATTAGCCATGGGTGAATCAACTCCGTTGTGTTTGGTTTTAGCTTAGGAAGATCGTACAATGTGATTGATTACTAGTCTGTTTGAAATGATATCAATATAGGTTGTGTCCTAAGCATGAAGGCCGAAAAGATAATTGTTTTAAAAAATTAAGTTTATTGGCTTTACTTTGGTTCAGTTGGAAAGAGTTTCCAATCACCCTCTGGGATATCTGGAGTTTGTTTAAGGTCTTTGGGCTCCTTGAAGAGCACGCGCCATTCAGGCACACGACAAGGTACAAAGTCTGGGCTTTCAATGCGTATTCCACCAAGAATAGAAGGAGCTCCATAGAAGCCTGCTTTCCATGAGCCGTCTTGTTTCAGTGGATCACCTTTGAACCAAACCCAACAGCGTTCATTTGCGCAGGTTGTGGATTTTGGCGCTGCCATTTAGAAAAACTGTCATTTCTTTGTTGAGCTTATCTACGATACCAATAAACACGTTTTTGAAAGTAGAGAGCAAAGACTCAATTATTTTGTTCTAAAATGCAAATCAATTTGAGTACAATTGTTTATTGGCAAGCGTGATGGATGTGCAGTTTACTTTTCTACCCATTGAATTGGATATTGAGTTAATGCGTTCATGTTATGGTTTGACGTTTCGGTTGATTTGAATTGTGATTGACGACTAATGATAAGACCTTTTAACCATGTCTTGGCATTCTTTAGTGATGATTTTAAGGGCATCATTGGCTGTGAAAATCCTTCTCAAATAGTATCGATCGATTGAGTGTTTGCAAGATTCCGTCCGGTTCGCGCTGGGAAAGAGAGTTTTAGGCCTTTCCGGCCCATTGGGGGCTGTGGAAGTTTCAAGGCAGTGGTCGTTTGGCCTGTATTGCGGTTGCTAAGCACGCCGTTTCCACTGTCGGAGGTTTTGCTTGAGAGGGCAATGCGCCTTAACACCGATGGCAAACGAGCTGTGCTGGGCAAAAGTATGGGCATCGAAATCGGAGGTGCCCATGACGGCCGAAACTCCACCTGAGCAAGCGCTAGAAGCACGCTGACTTTTCTGGCCCCTGCTCCAACTTTCAACCCATCCGTGAGCCGTCCGTCTGGCGCGACAACGCTGAGCGTCAACCCAGTCGACTTTCCTCTGCATCGTTGAGGTGCCCCAGCAGGAAAAGAGGTTTCACACCTGGTCGCAATGGCCCCAGGGTTTGCCACCAAGCCAGTCGCTTCGCTCTTCTTCTTTCAGTTCACTTTCTTTCAGTGATTGAACTACGACATGATCTCTGCTTTTTGGAAGAGGAAGCAGTGGTTTCGGAAGCGAGGAATACGAGAAATCCCCCCATCCCTGTCGTAGGTGGGCTGGTTTCTCACTTCAAGCCTTGTTTGGGAGATCCATGAACAAACGAGCGAGATCGGCCGTCTCTTCCATCCGGGAGGGGCGGCCTCCCTTTTTCAAGGATGACAACCGTTTAACGGTGACTCAAAAAAAAAGCCCCCGGTGGGGCTTTTGATTTGGATCAGTTGATGTAAGAGATACCGCGTTGAACGCAAATCGTCTGTTCAAACTGACTCGTTGGCGCTTGGTGGGCGGTGGTATTAACACCCCGATAAGCGGTTTGGCGCAGATGTGCCATTTGAGCCTCGTTGAGGCGATGCTTACGCTTCTGTAGGCGTTGAGCGAGGGCGAGAGGTGACATACAAGTCTCCACAGCGACCAGGACCCCGTTGCGTGACCTGGCTCTAACTGCAACCGACAACTATCGGTTCAACGTTTAAAAAGTATACATAACTTGAACCTAGATGGATGAACGTCTAGGGGCGGTTCTGGATTGACCCTTGTAATTGGTTTTTGATGAGTCGAATTTTGTTGAAGGCTTTCTTGCTTGGTTGATGGGATGTGGACTGCGCCAACATGTTGTGCAGCGAGCTACTGAGTCCAGTCTGGAAGATGGATATCGGGTCTTTTGAGTAAGGCAAAAATGGTTCCAGCATTCCCACGACAGATGCGCAATGCATCATCCAGCACGGTGATATCAAGCCAAGCCGGGAAACTTTGTTCAATAGAGCGCAAGAGCTGAAGTTTCCGTCCTGCAATGCTTGGTCCAGCCCAACCGCCCCGTTTGAAGCACACATTCACCCGTTGCTGACTAGCAACGCTGATGTCTGCATCAACCTGGATTCCTGCAAATTGTCCAAGCGGACCACCCAATTGAAGAATGTTGCGTCCTCGGCCTTGGTCGGGGTCAAGGATTTGTAGGTTGAGAAGCCCTGGTGATTGTTTCAACCACGGTTGACTTGAGCTACTCCATCGCAGCTCCCAAGTGCCGGTCAACTGATCGAGTTGATCGGAGAGATCTGCCGGCTGTTCCTGCTCAAGCTGCTGAACGAGTTCGAAAATCTTTTCCGAGCTTGGATGATTTCGCAGCAGCTCGGCCAAAGTGATTCGTGTCTGTGTCAGCGTCCCTTTACCAATCAGTTCTCCCATGTTGGCGTGTCGATCCATCGCTTTGTGTTGCTTGAGTGGGCTGGTCGCAATGATTTCTTGCCCTGTTCGTGCCAATTGGCATCCCGAGCCCGAACCCATCTTCTGGAGTCAATTGCGGAAAACGCATCTCCCTGGTGGGGGTTGGACGTTTGTTGATGCCATGGCCAAACCTCAGCTCCAAGCGGCGGAATACTTGCGCTCGCCGCGTGTTTCGACGACCAGATCGGATGGGATTGTCGTGGAGATCGAAGCTGGTCTGCTGTTAAAACGTGCTGATCAGTCGGAGTGGAAAGCCAAGGTGATACCGATGCGCGCAGACTGTGATGCAGGACGGATGGATCGCCAGGATTCGATCGGCAGATGGAGTGCCTATCCCAGTCGACCCGACACGCCCGTTAAGGTCGCCTGGATGTGCTCGCTCCCATGACCCGTCAGACTTTTAAATATGAGACGCCGGAACGATTCGGCGAATCGTTAACCACAGCTCGTCCGTGGAATCGCTCAGCCCTTGGAGAGGTTGAGCTGCTCAATGGTCGGGCGGCAATGCTGGGCTTCATGGCTGCAATTGTTGTTGAACGAATTACGGGCTATGGAATTGTTGGTCAACTCACTGGAGTCGTCCGCTGGTACCTCGATCTTGGTTAATTGATGTCTGTTGTTCAGGTTCTTGATGAGTCACAGCGGTTTAAACTAGATCGAAGTGATGATGCTCTTTTCTATAATGAGCCACGATTTGTTCATCATCTAGATTCTCCTTTTAGAGAACGATTAACCACTCTTTATCGGCAAAAGCTTCCTCCATGTGCTGTTGTTCTTGATTTGATGAGCAGCTGGGTTAGCCACCTTCCAGAAGATGTGATCTATGACGAAGTTATTGGGCATGGTTTAAACGCGGAGGAGCTCAATGCCAATTCGCGTCTCGATAGGAATTGGGTCCAAAATTTAAATAGGGATCAAGTCTTGCCCTTATCAGATTCAAGTATTGATGCCACATTAATTGTTGCTGGATGGCAATATTTACAGCAGCCTGAGGCTGTCGCTGCCGAGCTTCTACGTATTACACGGCCAATGGGACAAGTGATTGTCGCTTTTTCGAACCGGATGTTTTTTACCAAAGCACCTCAGGTTTGGACTGATGGTGACGACGGAGATCATTTGACGTATGTGTCTTCAGTGTTGATGGCCCAAGGTTGGATGAAGCCTGAAGTTATTGCAGAAGACACTCGATCGGATGGGGTGATGGGTCTTTTTGGTGGCAAAGGTGATCCATTTTTCGCTGTGGTTGCCACGAAATCTCGGTAGTTGTCTCTACTGAATATCTGATATGTTAACTAAACTTTATCGGCCTATGAATCTTTTTTAGTTATAATCAATGCATGAATCATGAAATCTACTCGGCGGCTCTTCCTATTCTTGAATTAGTGAATAGCGACTCACGGCTCCGCGCTCAGACTTCAGATTATGGCGACTGGTATGACAATCTTCTAGAGCATGTCTGTGATTTTGAATCTGAAAGCCTTGAGATGTGTACGCTTTTGAGAGCCTTACGTAAGCAAATGTCTGATCGATCTTAGGTGGAAGATGCAATCACTATTATCTGAATGAAATTATACTTACTGTATATGTTGTTTCGAGAGGATTAATTTAATTCTTGAATGGATTTTGTGTTTTTAGAACCCATGCGATGAATGCCCAGGTCACAATAAGAAAAAATTCCATCAGTTATTTATAATCAACTGAACGACTTGCCTGAATGGCACCTAGGTACGGAGAACCGAACTCATATTTTTCATCGGTTTTCAATGATTATTTTCTGTTTCGGGCGGGTTCCACTGCTATCAACGAAGTGCTTATTCAGAGCAAGTTCATTAGAGTATGAAGTATGAATGACGTCAGGGATGATCGAAACTATTGATAACGTCTTAAACCAGCTTGTTCTTGCAGGTGGTTTGAAGATCGACTGGATCGAAGGAGAAGAACGCAAATGCCCGAATGGAAGTTGGTGGGTCGACGACCCCGTCGACCATCAGTTGTTTGACGATCAGCTCCAGCCAACAGCCATGATTCAGATGCAGCATCTCGCCATGGTGGTCGAACTCAGCCAGACATCTGCGGCCCACCTCCATCTATTGTTTGACCCCGAAACACGGCGCATTGAAGCTGCAGAAGTGTCGGACCCGATGACTGGTGGCACGCTGCTCACCCTGATGTTTTGGCCAGGTCTTGCATCGGCTCGAAAGCTGGCTATCGCAACAATGACCCACTGGCTAGAAGCCATTGATGATGGCTGGCTCGACTCTCAGAGTGCGCTCGATAAACCGCTGTAGTGCTTTTTTGTTCCACTGACGAATCGTGTTCTTTCGGCGGCTTGGGCAGGTCGAAAACATCACATTCTTTATCATTTCACCCCGTTTTGAGCTCGCGGAACCTCTCATCGGTTAGCGATAATTAAGCAATGAAGGACGAAATCAAGCTCAGCATTGCTTTCTTGGCCCTGAATGCAGGAGTCATTGCATTGGTTGTCTCGGGCTATGTAAAAGGTGGAATGAGCTTTGGTTCCGTTTTCGATTTTATTTTTAAGTGATATTTTTGGTCAAATTAATTCGGGGTGATTCGGGTCTCCTTTAAATGGTCCCATTATCCAACTTGTGATCCATCCTCCATAAAATAATCCTGGTTGAGGAATCACCTCTTCCCCCTCCAAATAGCATCCGTCGACGACTCTTGGATAGACGCTAATCCAAGACTTTAATGATGAATATCGATGATCTGGATTGTCATAACTCCAACCTGCCTTTTGCCGAATATTTTTCCCGCTGGATTGTGATAAATCCCAGTAGGTTGCTAGTCCCTTCCACTCACAAAATGATGGACGGCCTGAGACTTGATGCAATGTTCCTGGGGCAAATGCTGATGGTTTGATGTAGATACTTGGCGGATGAAATGTTTCACAAACTCTGATATACTCGCAATCCTTGGCAATTATTTCGTTGCTAATATGAATTGATACTGTTCCTGAGATGAGTTCAATTCTTGGTGGTCTTGGGTAGTCAGCAACGTATTCAATCGTGGCCATAGCTGATCTGACTCTTGATATTCCATTCTAGGTTTTGAAATGACTCCTGATTGCTCCTCTTCTTTAAATTTTAAAACTAACGCAGCACAAATGATTTTAGTTTCAACGTTGCCTGCTCGCAAATATTCTCTAGCCGAGATGGATGGGGTTACGAAGTAAATATACTTATTATTAGGGTTATCGAAAGTTACAGATTTTGCATCGGAGATCTTGCAGGATTGGGATGGACTTGTTGGATTTATTTGGCAATGTGCAATCACTAGTTCCCTGCTATTTCATGTCCTTCACCCTTCCTGGCCTTCTTCCGTGGCATTTCCGCATCGTGCTTATCGGTCAGCATGTGGTGTTAGAGGCTTCATCTGAGAGTCAACGTCTTAGCACGATTCTTGAGCCTACTAGCAGCCGTATATGTCGTGGATATGAATTAATTCAATCACCCCAATGCGAATTGATTAATGATTGTCCCGGTTGAAGCTCTTGAAGATCTCAGTTGGTTTCAACTCTCTATTTCCTCTTCGATTGATTTTTAATCAGTCAGGAAGCTTGTAAGCGATGTCTATGGCTGGGCTGATCCCATATTTCTGAGCAAACTGTGTCATTGCTTGGATCAACGTTGGTGTCCGACTGTGTCAGGCGCTCAGGCATTGTTAGGTGATATTGCAGCCTGATCCTCGGTGACCAACAAACGTGCGACTAGTAGCGACAGTGGATCGGGTGGGTTTGGCGGTTCAACCACCACCAGGTCGAAGGCATCAAAGGCGAGGCGTAAGCCCCGTAAATCGAACCATCGGCGAGAGCAGTGTCCATTAGGTCGTGATCCTGAACTAGAGGCTATAAAGGCTCGCCAGAGTCTTGGCTTGCCGTTGACGGGCCGATTGAAAGCTCTTCAGGTAAAACAAGCTCATAAATCGCTTGCTGTTCAACACCATCCTGATAAGGGTGGTGATCCGGCGATGATGACACGCTTCAATAATGCCCGTGATGTATTACTTGAGCCAGTGATGGAAAGTATCGCTAGTGAATAAGCCTGGCTCATTGCTTGGGCGACCGGCCAAGCACTAACCAACAAATCCAAAGGATCCCTACCAAACTCACAACCGTGTAAATCCAGTCGGCATAGGGGGTCCAAAACATTCCTACGTATAAATGATTCACCGATCCCAAACCAAAATGAGGACGGCCAACACTGCACCAAATACCAAAAATGGTGTTGCGATGGTCAGAATCGATTGCGTGTCCATCGACGATGCGGGGCTCACAAATAGTCTCTCCGCAAGTGCCTAGGTTGTCAATTGTTTGATATCATTTGATATCTATTAAGCTTTAAATTAAGTCTTAATTAGCCTGAATATTTGGACGTCTCTCTCTATTTGTCAAATCTTCTAATTAGCTTCGAATGTCATGCTTATCATGCTTGTATATATGACCTGTCAGCGAATGATGGTTGCTTTAAAAAAACCTAGTCCAAGGCCAAATGACTGTTTTTTATCGCGATGAAGTGTAATCGCGATATCAAAATCAAGTAATCCCTCCTGATTGATATCTTGGCACGTTAAGCCATGGGTGTTTTCATGTTCAAACTGATCCATGATCTTGTCTTTGTTCGCTTCAAGATTTTCGACAATCTGCTTGAGTACATAATCTCGCCAGGCATTGATTGCTTCCTGACTGATTGAGTCACTATTCATGGCTAGGATTGAGATTAAGGTTTTAAAGGAGAAAGTATATATACGGCAGTATAGTGGTACTAAGATCCTGTTGATTAAATTTCTTCAGTCTTTATATTGTCGTTGTGTATTGACTAGATCGGCAATCTTCTGGCATCAAATTGAGTCTTAATTTTAGCTTCCACGGATGGTTCATGGTCTGGTGTGTTCTGTGCCTAGATCAGCCAGTAGCCGGACCAATCAGGAGCTTCGGATGCTGACACCTCCACTGTGCTGGGTGACAATTGGATATGCCAGCGACCATTGCCATCGATCGGTAAGAGGTCATCCACGATTGGGTTGCCATCAATCTTGTATAAATCGTCCTTGTGGATTTGATTCATTCCGTTGAGCCAGCGTTGCTTAGCTATCGCCTTTGCTGATTGAGCTGTTCGTGCAACGACGATGCCGAATTCATGTTGCTCGGCCATCGATTGGTTTGAATATCCCCCAAGGTTCACAAACCAAAGTTTATATTCATTGGGTGAATCATTCTTTATTGGTGAATTAACAACAGCCACCGACATCCCGTCAACATGCTGAATTTTGCGATAGCTATCGATGTGGAGACCTTTTTTATCTCCAAACCATTCGTTTTTAAGCGTCCTGATTGTATCTTCTATTGATTCTCCAATGACCCAGCGGACGTCATGGAGTTCAACATTGCAACCGTTGATCCGTCCGCCTAAAACAACAAGGAATAAACGGCTTGTCATGGAGGGATGGCTTAATGGGAACTAGATTTTTACATTACGTTATTCGATTAACTCATCTATCAATTTTTATTGCTCCTTTCTTAAACTTCTTTGTTCAAAGCATCTTTTTGCATGCGCATGATTCGCTCGAGAACAGTCTCATTCGACATGCGTGAATTGAGACGCTCGACTAACAATGGAAAAGCTAGTGGCCCTGGGCGCGGTGTTTGTACATGGAGCCATTCCTGGGAAGCGGCGCGAGTTAGTGCCTTGTCTAATCTGCTGAGTTCTAGTTGGTCGTGCATCACTTCTTGATAAGCCTGTTGAAGTAATCGATTAGTTGGTTCATGTCGATTAAACACATCAAACAGCAGAGATGCACTAATTTGTAGTTTACCAGTGCTTTTGCTTGATCCTGGAAACCCCCGATTCATTAGCCCTGCTATTTGTGCAATGGCTCTAAATCGTCGTCTCTGAAGCTCTGATAGATTTAGTGCATTTTGCAGATCATGCTCGAGATTCTCTTTGTCTAGTAGCAGATCGGCATGGTCTTCAACGAGCTCTTCCATTGGATAGCTTCTTGGTGCTAAAAGTTCAAATCCATAGTCATTGACAGAAACTGTGATTGTGCCGCGATTTAGCTTTGTGAGTCTGGATGCCCACAGAAATCCGATTCCTTCGTGGACAAACCGTCCTTCAAATGGATATGCAAATAGATGGGATCCTTCGCGTGTCTGACAGGTTTCAATGAGTAGCTGATGAGTCTTTGGTAAAACAGATAGATCCTGTTGGCGGTCAAATAATGGTTTTAATGCCTTCAATTCTGGTGTATCAAGATCTTCTCGCCTTGCCCGATCTATTTCCTGTCGAAGGTGATGGGTCAGCAGATCAGATAGAGCCATTTGTCCGCCTGCCCATGCTGGAACCGTACGACTTTTTTTCGTGCTTACCTTGACGTAGGCTGTCATCTCTCTTAAACGAATAAATTCAAGTTGTCGTCCTGAAAAAAAGAAAACATCCTTGGGTTTTAGCTGGCTAATAAATGTTTCTTCGACATGTCCCAATACAGCTCCTCGTACAAAACGGACTGTGATTGATGGTGCTGCTGTGATCGTACCAATATTGAATCGATGTAGTCTTGCAATAGTTTTCTCGCGAATATGAAATCTATCGCTTTCCGTACTCCATTCAAGTTTTTTGTATCTTGGGTAGGCGCCTAAGCATTCTCCACCGTCTTTAAGAAACATTAGGCTCCAATCCCAGTCGGCTTGGCTGAGATGTTCATAAGATGCGCTTGTCCTTACTGAACTAAGTGTTTGTTCTGGGTTGAAACCAGGTCCACATGCAAGGCTTGTTAGGTGTTGAAGTAATACATCAAGGGGTGCATTGGGTGGTTTTCGTTGCTCGACTAGTCCTTCTTCTAAACCACGTCGAACAGCGCTTAGTTCTAGGAGCTCAAGTGCATTTGTTGGCATAAATAATACTTTAGAGGTGCCTCCTGGTACGTGGGCAGACCGACCTGCCCGTTGTAATAGGCGAGCTAAATTCTTAGGACTGCCGATTTGTACAACTTGTTCTACGGGCTGAAAATCAACACCTAAATCAAGGGAACTTGTGCACACAACCCAACGAATATCTCCAACTTTTACAGCTGATTCAATCGACTCACGTTCCCCACGATCAATCGCGCTGTGATGCAACGCGAGTGCCCCTTCCATTTCAGGACAAGCGAAACGAAGACACTGATGCCAGCGCTCTGATTGATTTCTTGTGTTGGTGAAAAGTAGTGTGCTGACGCTCGGATTGAGTACAGCTACTAACTCTTCATACATTCGCAGTCCGAGATGGCCTGCCCACGGGAAACCATCAATTGTTTCTGGGAAGATGCTACGGATATCCGTGGTTCTCGCTGGTGCGCCCCCAATCATGATGGGTTGACATTTTGTTCCGAGTGCGTGTCGTGCGGCTTGGTTTAAATTTCCAATCGTGGCACTAATTGCCCAGGTCTGTAGTTTTGGTCGTTGTTGGCGAAGCCATGAAAGGCATAGCTCTGTTTGGCTACCCCGCTTGCTTCCCATCAATTCATGCCATTCATCCAAAATCACGGTGTCGAGGTTTTTGAACAAAAACTCTGCTTTCGGATTGCTGAGCAACAGTGTGAGTGATTCAGGTGTGGTGACTAATATTTCTGGTGGTGTTTTCAGTTGTTTTGTCCGTTCACTACTTTTACTGTCGCCATTCCGGATACCCACCCGTAGCGGCCAGTCCATTGCTTCGATTGGTTCGCGAATTGCTAGAGCGAGATCCCGACTCAATGCACGTAGTGGTGTGAGATACAGCAAACGTATCCCAGTGCAATCCGTGTTGTCTGCCAACATTTTGGCTATTGGTCCCATGACTGCAGCAAACGTTTTGCCAGACCCTGTTGGTACTTGGATTAGGCCACTTTGCCCCTTTAGATGTGCTTTCCATGTTTCAGTTTGAAATGTTAACGGCGACCATCCCTGATGATTGAACCAATCATGAATAGGTTGTAGTTGATCGGTAAATACCAATTCCATTTCATGTCCAAGCATACTTAAGATCTCCGCTATTTTTTCATTAATTCTTTTGCATCGCTTAAGTAATTTCCTTCTTGGGCAGGCTTATCCTTCCGCCAGCGAAGAATTCTTGGGAAACGCACGGCTATTCCAGCTTTGTGCCGTTTTGATGGATGAATTCCTTCAAACCCCAGTTCAAAGACTTGTTCGGGACGAACAGATCGCGTTGGACCAAAACGTTGCAGCGTGTTCTTTCTGATCCATCGATCGAGTTCAAGGATTTCTTCGTTATCAAGTCCGGAGTAAGCCTTTGCGAAGGTTATTAGTTCTGGTTTTTCTGCATCGTTCCAAAGACCAAATGTGTAATCGGTAAATAAATTTGCGCGCCGACCATGACCTGCCTGTGCGTACAGAAGAACCGCATCCAGGTGCATGGGATCTAGCTTGTATTTCCACCAGGTACCACGCTTTCGACCAGCTAAATAGGGAGATGTGCAGTGCTTCAGCATTACCCCTTCAGCATGCTTTGTTTTTGCTTCCTGTCGCTGCTGATCGAGCTCTTCCCATGTTTTTAGCTGCCAGTGCTGGCTTTGTTGTAATCGCCACTGCTCCGGATGTGTCAGCGTCCTGATCAGTTCAGATAGCTTTTGCTGTCGTTCTGTAATGGGTTCTTGTCGAATGTCTTGTCCGTTGTGTTCCAACAGGTCGTAGGCGACAAAACGCATCGGACATTCTCGTTTCAACAGGTTTCCCACGTGTTTCCGTCCCAGACGTCGTTGCAATTGGTCGAAGCCGAGTGGCGTTGAATCTCCTTTCTTCCAACAGATCACTTCTCCATCGAGAACAGTTCCATCCGGTAGAGCCTCTCCGATCGAGATCAGTTCCGGAAAACTGTCATTCACGAGTTCCTCTCCTCGACTCCACAGGAATGTTCCGTTTCCTCGGTGAATCAATTGGCCCCGAATGCCATCCCATTTCCATTCGACGAGCCAGTTCTTCGGGTCGCTCCCTTGAAGTCGACGAAGGTCGATGGGGCTGGCTAGAAAAAAAGGATAAGGAGTGCCCCTTGATTGTTGTTCTTCTGCGTTGGCGGGAAGGGTGAGCTGCTGGAAATTCTCTGCCGTTGGATCAAAGCCGCCCATTAACCGTTGGACAACTAGCTCGATGTCGAGCGCATACGCCTCTGCAATTGCGCGACTGATCAACCCCGTTGAGACACCCACTCGGAATCCCCCCGTGAGCAGTTTATTGATCACAAAGTGTTGATTATTTGGAACTGTCTGCCATAGCTCAAGAACAGCGTTGGCTTCGTTGTCGTCCTTAAGCCTGCTGATCGATGGCAGAAGGATATCCATCCACCATTGCAGTGGTTGATTCTCTGGAATGTTTGGAAGGTCTGAGGTCACCGGATCGACCTTGTCACGAACAGCTGGCCATAACAGGGTGATCGTCTCGGCTGAATCTCCGACCTGTCCGTGGCATTCGTCAACTAACCATTCAGGGATTCCACCCCGTTGCTCGAGGATTGTGCGAAGCCTTCGACCCGTGATCAATCGACGTCTCCGTTTCCCTAAGAGAAGGGCTAGCGACCAAGCTGCATCGGCAGCAGGGACAGATCGAAAATGTTCGACAAGCAATGACACCTTGGCCCGTGTGCCTGTGACCTGATCGAGCTGATGGAATAGGGCCTGAAAGGCCTGCATGGTCGGTACAGCGCTCTCAACATCTTGTCGAGCGATGCCGACGTCTGTGGAACTTCTGATCGAGACGTTTTGTGATCAACCGGCCTCGATTGCCAAGGTCTGTGTTCATCTAGTGATCACACATCTTGGTGGATAAATGGCACTTCTTTGGGAGAACCTGGCGCAGCAACTCTCAAGCGTGCGTGCGTCAATACCCACAGCTTCTCCAGAAGCAGCACCTGCCCCTCAAGGTTCTGGTGATGATCCAAGCAACCGTCGTCGGCGTCTAGAGGCAGCACTTAAGGCCATTCAGGACAGTGGCAACACCATGATGATTGAATCGCTAAAGGCTGCGATTGAAGGCCGCGAAGCCAATTTGAATTTTCCTCCTCTTCCAACAGGAATCGGTCAGGGCAGTAATTGAACTGACGACGTTTAGTCCTGTTCACCTTCAAACAGGGTATCGAGCGGTTCGGCGGCAATCCCTTCGCATTCTCGAAGATATCGAGCGAGCACGTCACTTTGTCCATGGGTGACGTACACCTTTTTTGCGCCAGACTCCCGCACAGTTTGAATCAGGCCTGGCCAGTCTGCGTGATCGCTAAGCACAAAGCCTCGTTCATACCCACGTCGTTGACGCGCGCCACGTACGGCCATCCATCCGGAAGCAAAACCAGTTTGCGGTGCCTTAAAACGACGCATCCAAGTCGAGCGATGTGCGGAAGGGGGGGCAAGAATTAAACGGCCGTTGAGAGGATCTTTGCGTGGATAGTCACTGACCGGCCGGCTCGGCGTCATCGGAACTTGAGCCTCGCGATAGTGCCGCGTAATAGTCTCCACCGCGCCATGCAAAAGCACCTCTTCTTCGACGCCGATGGCTTTTAATTCAGCCAAAAGACGTTGCGCTTTTCCAAAGGCATAACAGAACAACAATGTGGGGCGGCTTCGATCACCCTGCCACCATTCTCTTATTAATTCGGCGACTTCAGCACCCCTGTTCCATCGATAAATTGGCATCCCAAATGTTGCCTCCGTAATCAACACATCACAGCCGACGGTCTCAAATGGAGCGCAGCTGGGATCGTGGTCGCGCTTGTAATCGCCACTCACAACCCAGACGTTTCCATCGGACTCCAGCCGGATCTGGGCTGATCCGAGTACGTGCCCTGCACTGTGGAACGACACTTTGCATTGACCGAGCCAAAACTCTTTTCCGTAGCGAACCGGGTGCAGATTGATGCTCTGCCCCAGTCGCTGCCTCAAGACCCCCTCGCTGGAGTTAACAGCCCAATATTCGCCACATCCTGGTCTGGCATGGTCGGCGTGGGCATGGGTAATTAAGGCTCTGGGAACCGGTTTCCATGGATCCACCCAGGCATCAGCGGCACGGCAGTACAGGCCTGATTCAGTGCGTTCTATCAAGCCCAGCCCTCATAGCTGCATGAATTCTGCAAGTCACTAACCTGAAACTGCGCATTTGATGTACGCCCATGAAGCTTTTACTTGCTGCCCTGTCTGTTTGCGCTTTGAGCGTTCCGACGTCTGTTCTGGCCCAAAAAAAAATTCCTAAGGCAGCCGGCCATAATCAGTGCCCCCTTGGTTATGTCAATACTTTAGGAACAACCTGTGTCTCCCCTATTAACTATGAGATGCAGCCCACCGATGGTGAAGCATGCCCATCTGGATGGATGAATGTTGGTGCCGGTTATTGCCGTAAAAAATGATTGGATCGCCTTAGCGACTCATTTCCAACATTTTTTTCATTGGGAGGAGAGCCTTGATTCTTAGGTTCTCTTCCATTTCAATCGCGGGTTCTAATGTGTTCAGGCAGTCGTGGAGTTTTTGAAGCGTATTCAATCGCATGTAGGGGCAGGCATTGCAACTGCATCCATCCAAACCGGGAACTTCTAAGAGTGTCTTGTGTGGGACCCGTTGCTGCATTTGGTGAATGATGCCGGGCTCGGTCAAAACAATGAATGTGTCAGAAGCACTGGTTTCGGTGTAATTAAGCAATTTACTTGTTGAACCGATGAAGTTGGCAAGATCGAGAAGATTTTCCTGACATTCAGGGTGGGCAATTACTTCAGCATTGGGATGCTCGAGTTTGAGCTGAAGTACAGCTTCTTCGCTAAATGTTTCATGAACAATGCAACGTCCAGGCCAGAGTGTGAGATCACGGCCACTTTGACGTTGTACCCAACGCCCTAAGTTTTGGTCTGGTGCAAACAGGATGGGTTGATCCTTTGGCAATTGATTGACCAGGTCTACGGCATTACTGCTCGTGCAAATGAGATCGCTTTGCGCTTTCACTGCAGCAGTGCAGTTGATGTAGCTCACGACAAAATGATCCGGATGTTGCTGACGAAATGCAGCGAAAGCGTCTGCTGGACAGTCATCAGCCAATGAGCAACCTGCATCGAGATCAGGAATAACAACTGTCTTCTCTGGGCTGAGAATTTTTGCCGTCTCTGCCATGAAGTGCACACCACAGAACACGATCACATCTGCAGAGGTGTTGGCGGCTTTTCTTGATAACTCCAGGGAGTCGCCGATGAAATCGGCAATATCTTGGATATCTGGGGACTGGTAATAGTGCGCAAGCACTACAGCATTCCGCTGTTGTTTGAGCAGCTCGATCGCCGCGACCAGGGCGTTGTCAGCGCTCATTTGGACCCGGACGCGTCAGGATGGACACCAGCCTAGGCAAGAGCTCTGAAAGATCTGCGCATTGCGATTGCCGGAGATCTTCACGGCGCTTGGAGCGACGCTGATGAACAGCTGTTGGAGCGGCTTCAACCCGACGCTGTTTTGTTCGTTGGTGACCTCAGCGATGGTGATCTGCGTTTGACCCGTCGCATTGCCTCACTTCCTTATCGAGTGGCAGTCATCTTTGGGAATCACGACAGGGGATCTGACAAAACCGGTGGACTTTTGCGTCAGCAACTTGTTCTTCTGGGGGACTGTCACTGTGCCTGGGGTGTCCGTCGCTGGGAGGACCTTCCCTTAACAGTTGTCGGTGCAAGGCCGTTCAGTGCCGGAGGTGGATTTCATCTGTCTAAGGCCGTGGAGGCTGTGTACGGCCCTGTCACGTTGCATCAGTCGGTGGATCGAATCTTGGCGGCTGCCTCTTCTGTTCCTTCAGAGGAACCGCTCTTGGTTTTGGCTCACTGCGGTCCCACTGGTTTGGGGTCGGATTCCGATAGTCCTTGCGGACGGGATTGGAAGAGTCCTGCCATCGATTGGGGAGATCAGGATTTATCGATTGCCCTGGATCGGATTGCTGTGACGCGGCCCCCCGATCTTGTGGTGTTTGGTCATATGCACCATGCACTCAAGCGGGGTTCGGGCTACCGACAAAGCCTTCTGCAAGATCGTCGTGGTACGGCTTACCTGAATGCGGCCTGTGTACCGCGCAGCGGTTTGGATGCCAAAGGACGTTCATTGCTTCACTGGTCTTGGGCTGAATTCAGTGGGTCGTCTCTGACCCATCTGAGCCATCGTTGGTATACGCCTGAAGGTGAGCTCACTCATCAAGAGTCGCTACCTCTCGACACACCTGTGCAGTGCTGATTTACGTCTGTAGCAGCAGTCATGGGTTCGGACATGCGGCAAGAGACGCCGCTGTTTTGCAACAGTTGCGTTTGCGACGGCCGGACTGGACGTTGGTGATGAGCTCCGTGGTGGAGCCTCGCTTTTTGCGTCTTTTATTAGGAGACAACACCATCACCATTCGTCCCTGCCGTTGGGATGTCGGCATGGTTCAAGCCGATGCGCTCGGTGTTGATCGCAGCCAAACATTGGCGGCACTTAGTGATCTGGAGACCGCTCTTCCAGATCAGCTCATGGGGGAGGTGGAGTGGCTTCGTGCTCAAACCGACTCGGTTTTGATTCTTGGTGATATCCCACCAGCTGCTGCCGAATTGGCAGATCGTCTTGATGCACCACTTGTGTGGATGAGCAATTTCGGCTGGGATGAGATTTATCGCCCCCTGGGGGGGGCGTTTGAGCCATGGGCCGATGCAGCCCTGGCTCAATACAAACGGGGGCAGCTGCTCTTGCGATGTCCCTTTGATTTGTCCATGAATTGGGATTTACAGGAACTGGCCCTTGGTTTGGTCTGCACCAGTCCTCGGTCGCTTCCGTCGGATTGGGAACGCGCCATGATTTCCCTCAATCGAACGCTGGTTATGGTGGGTTTCGGTGGCTTGGGTCTTCCGCTCGACCCCAAGTTGTTCCTCCTTTGGCCACGCCATCACTTTTTAATGGCCCCTCCAGCGCAAGCCGCTCATGCTTTGGAGGGGCACCAAGTTCCAAATCTCAGCTTTCTTCCAGGCTCCGTTCGGCCGATCGATGCCTTTCCGTTGTGTTCTCGACAATTGGGTAAGCCTGGCTTCAGCACGTTTTGTGAGGCGTTGGATCAGGGTGTTGGCCTCCATGTGGTGGAGCGTCGCGATTTTGCGGAGGTGGCGGCTTTGATGGATGGTCTGCGACGCCATGGCCACCATCGAGTACTGACTAGAGATCAGTTGGAGCGGGGAGATTGGCAATTGGATCTCCCGCTCAATGCGCCGGAAGCACGGCCTTTGCCGCAGCACGGTGCGCAGCGCGCTGCAGACGCTTTAATCGCCGTAGCGGAAGCTCAATAATATTTTCTACCCAGAAAATAATGTTTTCATGACTGCATTTTAGATGGAGCATTTTTGTTTCAGGCACTTATTTTGTGTTCTTGTATACATGGGTTCGATTAATTGACTGGCATATCTACTCATTGCATCCGTTGATTCTTTCGACAAAGTCAGCCAGAAAGTTACCCAGCATCGGGTTCCTTGAGATCTAGTCAATGATTGATGCTTTCTAAGCATCGTTTGACCTTTATCCTTTGACACTTTTTTGTGGCTCTCTCAGGTCTGATTTGTCGCCATGGACTCGCACTCGCTGCGATGTCTGGAGCTTTGGCCTCATCTCTCCCGAGTGCCCCAGCGAGTGCGAGTTTTTTGCCCCCTGAGACGAGATCGCAGTTGGTGCATTTGCCCGATGTTCAGCCAACCCGAGCGATTCCCTACGTCATAACCCCCGAGCGTCGAGCGATGCTCAATACCATCCGTTTTGCTGAGGGCACCTGGAAGGGCGGTTTTGATGTGGGCTATCGAGTGATGTTTGGTGGTGGCTTGATGAGCTCCCTCAATCGCCATCCCAATCGGGTGATCTACAGCTCCCGCTATGCCAGTGCTGCTGCAGGGGCTTACCAATTCATGCCATTTACTTGGGATTTAGTTCGGAGGAGCTTGGGTGTAACCGGCTTCGGACCGGAGGTGCAGGATCAAGGGGCGCTGTTCTTGATTCAGCGTCGAAAGGCTCTTGGTCTCACCGACTCGGGCCATCTTTCCCCCCATCTGGCTGCCAAATTGGCGCCGGAGTGGGCCTCATTCCCCACCCTTGCGGGTCGGAGTTTTTACGGGCAACCCGTCAAAAAATATGATCGCCTTCGTTCGTTTTACAACGTCAATCTTGTTGAGTTAAGGCGGATCCGAGACGAGCGTCGCCTTGCACTTGCTCAAGCGGCAAAACCAGCCGTTTGCACAGGCTCTCGAATTGCCTGTGCAACGCAGCTCTGAGCATCGGTTACTCGTCAGTTTCATTTTGAAGGCGTCGCCCCATCGTGACTTGGGCAATGAAGTAAGCGGCGACTCCCCCAGCCAGAAATCCAAACGTGTTTCGAATGAGTGGCAACCATTCCGAGGTGCGTGTGATCACGGGTGCGATGCCGAAGATGCCAAACAACATTCCCCATAGCGGTGAGAGCAGGAGCAGCCAGGCCCAAGCGACGGTTTCTCCTTCCTTGCGCGGATAGGCCGCAAAACCTGCAATGAGCCCGCCTAACACCGATGTGGTGAGCGTCCATAGCCACTGTTCCAGAGGCAAGCCAGGAACCACCTGACACCCGCCGCGATCTAAACAGATTTCGACGGCGCCCAATGCATCAAGTACGGCGCCATCTTCACCGTGATCTTTGACGTAGTACTGATTGCCAAATCGAGTTTGTAGTTCGACCCAATACGTTCTTGGCATCATGGCGAAGTACGCATCGCCAACGTTGAAGTTGAGCAGATTGCCCCCCCGGGGATCTGCCACGAGCAACAGGCTTCGTTCGTCGAGTCCCCAGAATTCTCGGATCGCTAATCCTGGTGTTCGCTCGTATTGCGTGAGAACCCGTAACTTCCATCCTGTTCGTTCTTCCACTTCCCCAAGTGATTCCTCCAACCGTTCACGTTGGGTTTCGCTGAAAACCCTGGCGAGATCGATCACTGGGGTGGGATGGTCTGGGAGAAGTTCAGGGTTGTCATACGCCTGCACAGGCGCTGCAGCCCCCCACAAGCCGATGACCATGGCCAAGAGGGCGCCCCACAGGATTCGAATGCGATGTGTTCCCATGGACCTGCTGCATTGACGGGCATTCTCTCCAATGGAACCGATGTCTGCGGCTTGCCCGTCATGGCTAGCAATGCATCTGAAACAGCTCGGCGGTGTGACCTCGTTCCGTCGGTACATGGATCTTGCACTCAATGATCCCAACGACGGCTTTTATGGCTCTGGTCGCGCCCGAGTATCCCGCGATGGCGATTTCGTAACGTCGCCCGCCCTGGGATCCGATTTTGCCGGGCTCCTTGCCAGCCAAGTCGTGCGATGGCTTGCTGAATTACCCGCGGATCTCCCAACACTTTCCCTCATTGAGATCGGTCCTGGAGAAGGCGATCTATTGGCCGATTTGGTGGATGCGATCGCGGATCAATCACCCCAAATGTTGCATCGCCTCGAATTGGTGCTTGTGGAGGCCAATCCAGGCATGAAGCAACGGCAACAAGAACGCTTGCAACACCAAACCAAGTTTCCGATGCGTTGGTGTGGCCTGGATGAGCTCGTGGCAGCACCGCTGCGGGGCGTGGTGTTGGCCCATGAATTGTTGGATGCACTTCCCGTTGAGCGATTGACGTACGACGAAGGAGTGATGTGGCAACAACTGGTTGAGCTTGATGACGATGGTGCACTGGTGTTTTCAAAGGGCCCCTTGCCAACCCAGCTCGCAGATGAAATTGAGCGGGTCTGCAAACGCTGTGGACTGGACTTGCCACCGCCGGATGCTGATCCGGGCTGGACGACGGAATGGCATAGCGACTCGTTGGGTTGGTTCACTCAGCTGGGTCAGGTCCTGGATCAAGGTGTGCTTCTAGTGGTGGATTACGCCTTAGAAATGCACCGTTACTACTCCGCTCGTCGTTCCGATGGAACGTTGATGGCGGTTCAGGCCCAACGCGCTGGTCTTTCTCCACTCCACAAGCCTGGTTCCCAGGATTTGACCGCACACATTTGTATCGAAACCGTCGAAGATGCCGCCGTTCAGGCGGGATGGAGCTGCTTGGGGCAACTCAGGCAAGGCGAAGCTCTGCTCGCTCTTGGGCTCGCTGAACGTTTGTATGGTTTGCAATCGCTTCCGCCAGGGGACTTGCCTCAAGCCCTGCAACGACGGGAGGCAATGCTGCGGTTGGTGGATCCATCCGGACTCGGGGACTTTCGCTGGTTGTTGTTTGGCAAGAGGGTGAATCCAGCCAGCTTCAAGCTGCCAACTGCTCCAGACAGTGCGTGATCTCGTCGCGGCTGATGTCGTTTTGAATCTCGACCGAACCGATCCCTGTCGGGATAACAAACCGAAGCTGACCGTCCCGGACTTTTTTGTCGCCTTGGAGTGTTTGCAACACAGCCTCAAGATTGAGTTCGGGCCAAGTGGTGGGTAACCCTGCTTTGGCAATCAGCCGCTTTTGGCGTTCCGCATCGATGCGCGACCAGTTGCCCCGTTGAACGGCTAGCTCCCCGACAGCAACCATGCCCAGAGCAACAGCTTCGCCATGCAGCCAAGTTCCATAACCACACAGCGCTTCCACCACATGGCCAAAGGTATGGCCGTAGTTCAGGACGGCACGGAGGCCTCCCTCCCGTTCGTCGGCCGCCACGATGCGGGCCTTGGCGGACGCAGATCGTCGCAGGATGGATTCGAGTCTTGTGCGCCCTAATCCACCAGGGCTACTGGGATCGTCGCAAGATTCAAGTTCATTGAACAGGTCGGGATCCCCGAGAATTCCGTACTTGATCACTTCGGCCATCCCAGCTCGAAATTCTCGAATCGGAAGGGTGTCCAAGGTGGTTGGATCGATCAATACCAGATTCGGCTGATGGAAAGCGCCGATCAGATTTTTGCCACCAGGGTGATTCACCCCTGTCTTCCCACCGATGGAGGCATCCACCATCGCCAACAACGTTGTTGGAACTTGAACAACGCCGACACCTCGCAACCACGTGGCAGAGGCAAATCCGGTCATGTCTCCCACGACGCCACCGCCGAGGGCCAACATCATCGAACTGCGTTCCAATTTGAACGAAAACGCCGCGTCGTGGATTTGCGACACGGTGCGTAGCAGTTTTTGCTCTTCCCCCGCCTCAATCACGAGCATTTCAACGTTGTATCCCTTCTCTCTCAGGCTGTTAAGGCATGCATCGCCGTAGGGAACGGCAACGTCTGCATTGCTGACGACGAGGATTTTCTTGCCTGGCTTTGCCCCGAGACGACTGAGTTCTTCGCCCACTGTTCCCAAGACACCGTCACCAATGACGATGTCGTAGGGGTTGCGCTCGAGGGCGACGTTGATGCGGTGGGCGTTAGTCGTCGTCATTGAACCAGGGGAGCCCATCTACTCTCGCAGCAGAGAACCAAGCGTCGTGCGCAACAGTCTGACGGCATGGGCGTTTTTGTTGCCGGCACTGGTTTTAATCAGCCTGTCGGTTTTGATTCCAGCTCTGATGGCTTTGGTGATGAGTTTCACCGCCACGGGACTGGATGTCAGTGAACCGCTTCGTTTTATCGGTTTTGCCAATTTTCAACGGCTTCTGGCTGATCCGATGGCACGACAAGTGATGCTCACCACTTTTTTGTATCTCGTTGGTGTTGTGCCGCCGATTGTGTTGGGTGCATTGGCTTTGGCGGTGTTGGTGAATCAAAAGCTGCCTGGGCAGACGTTTTTGCGCGGGGCGTTTTACACCCCAGTTTTGGTTTCGATCGTTGTGGCAGCCATTGCCTTTCGCTGGCTCTATGCCGAAAACGGTTTGATCAATGGATGGTTTGCCGCTGTTTTTGGTGACACGTTCTCGCCAATTGGGTTTCTAACGGTTCCCCATTTGGCGCTTCCCGCCGTGATGCTTGTGACCCTGTGGAAGGGCTTGGGGTACTACATGGTGATTTTTTTGGCGGGCCTACAGGGCATCCCAAAAGAGCTCTACGAAGCTGCCGAGCTCGATGGCAGTGAGGGTTGGCGAAAGCACCTCGACATCACGCTTCCACTGATGCGTCCTTACGTCACCCTCGTCGCTGTGGTGTCGTCGATCGCTGCAACCAAGGTTTTTGAGGAAGTGTTTCTGATGACGCAAGGGGGGCCGGCTGATGCCACACGAACCATCGTTTATTACGTCTACGACCAGGCTTTTTCAGAATTGGAAATCAGTTACGCCTGCACCTTGGGTTTGGCTCTGTTCTTCATGGTGATGCTGTTAACCCTGGTGAGGTTGGTGCTGGCGGGCGACCGATCCCTCATCTAAGGGTGCATTTGCCCAAGGGAGTGGCAAGCTGCCAATAAGCAGTGCTGAGCCAGGGATGTCCACGTCGGACACGATGATCGGTGTAGTGGGGGGCGGTCAGCTGGCGAGGATGCTGGTGCAAGCAGCTTCCGCACGGTCGATACCGATCGCAGTTCAAACTTCGTCTGCGAGTGATCCGGCTGCTGATGCTGCGGCCCGCATTGTGGAAGCTGATCCCCGTGATGTGGCAGGAACCCGCGAGCTGGTGGAGGGTTGTGAAGGAATCACCTTTGAAAATGAGTGGGTCAACATCGATGCGTTGATTCCCCTCGAACAACAGGGCGTTCGCTTTCGTCCTGCGTTGGCGGCTCTTGCTCCACTGGTTGACAAGTTGTCTCAGCGAACGTTGTTGGACGAATTAGCCATACCCAGTCCACCTTGGTGCCCCCTAAGTCTTATTTCTCCAGCGCAGCCATCTCTGCCGCCGGGCTGGAATTTCCCGGTGATGGCGAAAGCAGCCCGTGGCGGATACGACGGGAAGGGAACGATTGTTTTGGAAAATATTGATGCTCTGGCTCAGTTACTCCGATCGGTCGACATTTCTGATTGGCTTTTAGAAACGTGGGTGGATTATGAGCGCGAGCTTGCCCTGGTGGTGAGTCGAGATGCCAAGGGTCGTCTTCGGAGCTTTCCACTCGTGGAAACGCACCAACATGATCAAGTTTGCGACTGGGTCTTGGCACCAGCAGGAGTGGATCAGGCTGTCGAAGCTCTCGCCTACAACGTTGCGGCGTCCTTGCTTACAAAATTGAATTACGTGGGTGTGTTGGCCCTTGAATTCTTTTATGGACCTGCCGGATTACAGGTGAATGAAATTGCGCCTCGTACCCATAACTCCGGTCATTTCTCAATCGAAGCTTGTACGAGCAGTCAGTTTGATCAACAGGTGTGCATCGCAGCTGGGCTTCCAGTGCCAACGCCGGAACTGAGAAGTGATGGCGCATTGATGGTGAATCTTCTCGGCCTTAATCCAAGCCAGGCTGCCCCGCTTGAGCAGCGGTTGAGCGCGCTCCGTGAAATCCCCAATGCTCACCTTCATTGGTATGGAAAATCACCGGAGACCCCAGGCCGCAAACTCGGCCACATCACTGTGTTGTTGAACGCTAGTGATGCAGAACATTGTGAACTCCAAGCGAAGGACGTCTTAAACGTTGTGCGAGGAATATGGCCCGTGTTCCCCTCAGTTCAGGACTAAACTGTTTATTGAACTGCTGTGTTGGTGAAGGCCTTTTCTAGTGCTCTGATCTGACTCTCTTTCGACTTGGGGAGGCTGTCGTGACGGTGACGTAAACCGGCCTTGTAGCTGGAAACGAAGCCCCACTTTGACTCCCCTTCTGGTTAACCCCAGGTCGACCACAATCGGTCACACGGCATGGTGGTTCACCCTTATCACTCAACCGCTTGACGACTCGGCTTTGCACCTAAGGCCGATGACGTTCCAGCGCACTTTGCAGCTGAGATTCCTCAAGATTGGTCACGATGAACACTTCTTGGACACTGCTCCCTTTCCGCGCGACCAGCTTGTAGCCGCCGCGGATGGTTGTGGATACGCGTAATTGCAGGGACTGACTTCGCCCCCTGACGCGATTAATCACAGCAGGGGTGATGGTTTGGATTCCTTTTTCCCCAGCCAGGGATTTCAACCAAGGGATTAAACCCTCGACATAGGTGCTGTGGGTAATAACGACCCGTCCCAAACCTGAATCAAAACCCAAGAACTGGTGAAAGCTAGCGGGAACGGCTATGCCGAAGAGAGGTGCTCTCGGTCGTGATGTTGAAATCCGTCGATGCTGTGCATATTGCTGTTCACGGACCTCTGACGAAGGCCTGTGGCCCTAAGACGCGAATGCTGACTGCGGAAGTTCATGGCCCAGAGGTTCGGGGTCTTGCACTGTGTCCAGGTCGTGTCGTTCGGTACGTGTTCGATGCACGGAACGAACACTTCAAAACCATGGATCTTCTCAGGCTGGCAACATCGACCCGTCTGCCTGCGGCGTGACTTAACAGCGATCTAAGGGAGCCATGGTGAGTCCCTCCGTTTGCAGTTGTTGGTGATACAGCTCAGCTTGCTCAAGCGGCCCACGCCACACCTCGGCAGATCCCTCACCATCAATGCGATGGGCCAAACCCCAGGCCTTGTCTTCGTCCATGCCGGGAATAATCTTTCGAAGACAATCCACGACATGTTGGAAGGTGTTGACGTCGTCGTCGAGAACGATGACTTTGGCTTCCGGATAGCGCTGAGTGGTTTTTTGCCGCTCCAGAAGCGTCGAAGATGAAGGGCTGGAGCTGGTCATGACAGTAATTTTCAATGGAGCTGGAGCAAACGCAAACCTAGGTAGGATTTTTGAAACAGACCTGGATTCAGTGTTATTCACCGTCGCCTGGGCATCTCTTGCCGCCATGTTCAGTTTCTCAATCGCGATGGTGGTGTGGGGTCGTAACGGTGACGGCACACTGAAGTTCTGAACGCACCGTGCTTTCAGATTCACCGTTGTTGAGCCAAGCCTTAGCAATAGCTGCAGCGTTTTTACTGGTTTTTGTCAGTGTTTCGGTGATTTATCTCTCCGCTATTGAATGGCGAGATCGTCGTCGTAGAAAAGTTCCTTCTCGCTCTAGCCGTTGACGTTGATGGTCCCCCGTTGTTTTCGGGACCATCCGATCACAACGGCTTTTATTGTCCTGTTGAGCGCAGCCTCTGGGGCGAGACTCCTTACGTCCGGTCGTGCGCTTGCGCCCAGGTTGTCCGATCAGGGGAGTCTGCTTTTTTTTCTTCGGGAATCTCGGTTAATCCAGAGCTTCAACGTTGATTCCGCAGAGTTGCCCCCAGATGTTTGGCAAAGGCGTCTTGGCCTTAAAGCGGCAGCCAAACGATGGCAGTCATCCAAAGGACATCGCTGGTGGATGGTGTGGCTTCAAGATGGATCACCGTTATTGGTGCTTCATCGGACAAAAGCCAGTGAGCCTTCAAGGGTTTCATCGACGTTCCCAGATGTCGAACTTTTGTTCGCAGACGAACTTCATCGAAAAAGCTTTTTCTCGAAATCTCCTTCCCGAATTTCAACGCGTTCCATCCTTGAAGAAGACTGCATTGATCGGCTCACCAGATCCCCTGCAGTTGCTTGGAATCCCTCGGGTTTATCGGCCATCGCAGGACCCCTTGCCTTTGCGTTGAATAGCGGTTCTCATGGCTGCCTGAGCTTGACGTTGGATGGACGTCAACGATTGCGCCTCGATGGATCGGTCTCGTCAAGACCGCTGTCATCAGCGCCAAGGTCCTTAAGACGTCCCCCTGGAATTGAATCCGGGTTTCAGGCGTTCGTTGATGCCACCCCAATGAACAATCGGCTTGCTCTCCATTGGCAAGGCGCTTCGACGAAGCCGCTCTTCTCCTCACTTCTTCAACGCCGATTGATTTCGGATGCGATTGAAAAAACCTACGGCCTCACTCCAGATTTTCAGGCTGCATGGTTAGGAGCCCCTTTGGATTTAAAGGCTCAACTCAGAAACGACGGCCCTTTTAAGGCATCAATTCAGCTCAGCGTTGTATTCCATGCTCGGCATGCTGAAACACTTCAGACGGGTTTGACATCCGTGGCCTCAAATCTTGAACTGCGAGGTTTGCGGCCTCAGGTGAGTCCGTCGGCTGCTGGAACCAACGGTCAATCCACAGTTCTCATGTGGAAAGGCCAAGGACAATCTGTTCTTGGACGATGGTCTGTGGACTCGACGACGCCAAATCAGATCTCCCTTCAACTATCCCTGGGTGGAGCGTCAGTTTCTCGTCTTCCGTCTTCAATCCAGAGGCCAACCTCAGGATTGCGCATCCGTTTTGACGCCAAGCAGCTACGAGATTTGGGCTGGTTGAAGGCAACATGGCCCAGGTCGGTGCAGCAAGCAGGCCAAGGGGAGCTTCTGCTTAAGCCGATGCTGGGCCACAGATCTGGACAAGCAGAGACCTGGTACTGGCTGAAAGGTCAGCTTTCACTGCGTTGAGCCTGCTCTGCCTGACGACGTTCTTTCTTCCGCCGCTCAGCTGCAATTGTTTCCTGGACGAGCTCAACAGCTGCAGACATGCGTTCACTGTTGGCGGCAAAAAGGCTGAGGTCCTTTTCGACCCTCTCCGCAGGGAAGTTGAGGGTCGTGGAAACCTCTTTGCAGCGTTTACGCAATTCAGTTTCATCCGGTTGCTCAGCATCTCCCTTGGCTTCCTCAAAGAGACGGAAAACACCAATCGCCATCAGCCGTGAATAGTGACTACCTTCACCAAGCTTTTGTTTAGCCAGGTGAGACTCCATGCCGTCGATCGATTCAGATTTGGCTGCATCGATGCATTGCTTGGATTCTTTGCGAAAGGTGGTGGCGTTATACCCGTTGCTGCTGCATAGAGCGTCAAAAAGACCGGTGATGTGGTCTTCAGGGCGATATCCCTGGGAGAACGTCTCGAAAACGGTGCACAAGCCCACTGAGAAGAGAGGGGTGGTCTTAAAACTGCTCTGATGACTCAGGAGGTGCAGCTCCACAAGCAGTTCATCGGCCAGTCTCCGGTAAAGCGGTGCGATGACATGGGGGAAGGCCTGGTGAAACGCCCGCTTGCTGTCTGCGATGGTTTGACGTTCGCCCAACGGTGGCACCCCGAATGAATGGCGAAACCCTAGCGTCGAAGCCGTCCCCGTTAGGATTATTAAGTTCGCTAATGGCCAAATGATCCCCATCGTGATCGAGGAGTCCGGCCGGGGGGAAAGGGCCTTTGACATTTACTCGCGACTCCTTCGCGAGCGAATCATCTTCCTCGGGGAAGCCGTAACAAGTGATTCGGCCAACAGAATCGTTGCGCAAATGTTGTTCCTCGAGGCTGAGGATCCTGAGAAAGACATTTATCTGTACATCAACTCCCCCGGTGGGTCCGTTTACGACGGTTTGGGGATTTTCGACACCATGCAACACATCAAACCTGATGTTCAAACGGTGTGTGTTGGTCTTGCCGCAAGCATGGGGGCCTTCCTCCTTTGTGCAGGTACAAAAGGAAAGCGGAGCAGCTTGCAACATTCCAGGATCATGATTCACCAGCCGCTGGGTGGAGCGAGCGGACAGGCCAGTGATATTCGGATTCAGGCTGATGAAATTCTCTACCTAAAGGATCGTCTGAATACAGAATTGTCTGACCGCACCGGTCAGCCCCTCGACCGTATTCAAGAAGACACTGACCGTGATTTCTTCATGTCTCCAAGTGAAGCCGTTAGTTACGGACTGATTGATTCAGTGATCGACAAGCGCCCTGTGCAAGCGGTCGCTTGAGAAAAACCCCACGTCCTTCCAAAATCTGTCCAGTTTGCCAGCGACCCTTCGAATGGAGAAAAGCATGGAAACAATGTTGGGAGGATGTGGTGTATTGCTCAGAACGATGTAGACGCCGAAAAAATACAATTAAGTGATTGAGTACTTAGATAGGTTTAAATTCTGATATAAATTATCCCGCCTTTTTTCTTGCAGGGGTGTGTTCTAATTAGCTTTGTTTGTGTTGGTGTCTAAATATCTGTAATTCATCATGGTCATGGTCAATTAAAAAGCTCCAGCCATTGATTAATGGCTGGAGCTTTCAATGAATCACAAGAAATACTTGTGAATCAGTTCAGAATTGGCACAGTTCGGTCCTTTTCAGGAACTGAAGTGAATTCAGCAACGATTGATTTAAATTCGTCGCCATCCATGGTTTCTTTCTCAATCAGGATTTCGACCAACTGATCCATAGCTTCCCGATTGGCTGCAACTAAGGCGACTGTTTCTTCATAACAACGCTTCACCATGCTGCGAACCTGGGTATCCACCTGTTGGGAAATCGACTCGGAGATTTCACTACGAGACATCAAATCCCTGCCTAGAAACACTTCTTGGCCACCGCCCTCAAGTGCTACAGGTCCAAGGTCACTCATGCCAAGCCGGGTGACCATGTTCCGAGCCATCGAAGCCACTTGCTGAATGTCACCGCCGGCACCTGTGGTGACCTCCTGATGACCAAACACCACGTCTTCAGCTGCTCGACCACCTAAGGCACCCATGATGCGAGCCTTGAGCTGGGCGCGGGTAACCAGTGTCTGCTCCTCGTCAGGGGAGAACCAGGTCAGGCCTTGGGCTTGGCCGCGTGGCACAAGGGTGACTTTTTGGACAGGGTCGTGGGCTTTGACCAGGGTTCCGACAAGAGCATGACCTACTTCGTGGTAAGCAATCAGCCGCTTGCTACGGCCATCGGTTAGTGGACGTCCTTCCATGCCGGCAATGATGCGATCGACAGCGTCGTCGATTTCACTCAAGCCAATGGAATCCTTTCGGCGTCGTGCGGTCAGGATTGCCGCTTCATTCATCAAGTTGGCTAGATCAGCACCGGTGAAACCGGGGGTCCGGCGGGCAATACTTTCCAGAGAGAGTTCACCATCAAGCTTCTTGTTGCGGCAGTGAACATCAAGAATGGCGAGGCGTCCTTTGATATCTGGTGCATCAACGGTGACCTGGCGATCAAAACGACCGGGACGCAATAAGGCCGAATCAAGAACATCAGGACGGTTGGTGGCCGCAATGATGATGATTCCGCTGTTTCCTTCGAAACCATCCATCTCCGTGAGGAGTTGGTTGAGAGTTTGTTCTCTCTCGTCGTTGCCACCACCAACGCCAGCGCCGCGTTGACGACCAACGGCATCAATCTCATCAATAAAGATCAAGCAAGGGCTGTTTTCTTTTGCCTTTTTGAACAGATCGCGAACACGGCTGGCACCAACACCAACAAACATCTCAACGAATTCAGAGCCTGAAAGGGCAAAGAACGGAACACCGGCTTCACCGGCGATGGCTTTGGCGAGCAAAGTCTTGCCAGTGCCAGGAGGTCCGACGAGTAAGAGACCCCGAGGAATTTGAGCACCAACAGATGTGAACCGTTCTGGCTGCTTGAGGAAGGTGACGACCTCTTCGAGCTCTTGCTTTGCTTCTGTGACGCCTGCGACGTCGTCGAACATCACACCGGTCTCAGCTTCCATCATGAATTTGGCCTTGCTTTTGCCAAATTGCATGGCCTGACCTGGACCGCCAGGCATGTTGCTGTTGCGTCGGGCCAAGAAAATCAGGGATCCGATCAAGAGCAATGGGAACAACAAGTTGCCCAAGAGTCCAAGCGCTGGCGGGGTGCTCTTGGGGGGGTGGACATCAAAGCTGATGCCTTCTTGCTTCAACGTATTGATCAACTCAGGGGCCAAGCCAGGCAGATCAACCCGCAAACGTTGTACGCGATTATCTAAGTCTGGATCGACAGCTTCAACAACGGCATTACGACCACCGTCGTAGATATCAACAGCGGTGATGCGACCGGCTTCCACATAATCCAGGAAACGCCCGTAGCTCATCCTTGCTACGGCGGCGTTACGGGGGGCAACCGTGGGGCTATTGCCGCCACTGTTGTTTTGGCTCATGCCATTGATCCCGCCGTTGCTGAGGACCTGCCAGCCAATCAGCAGCACAACGCCAATCGGCAACAGCCATAGGGCAAGGAGGCGCCAGCGCTGATTCATGAGCCTTTTTAAGAATGACTGAGTGTAAAGGGAATCCTTAGATCACCGAGGGTGTCTCTAGAGGCTTCTCAAAGCAACGATTGGATCGAGGCGAGCCGCCCGTCGTGCAGGAACAACACCAAAGAACAAGCCGATCGATCCCGATAGCCCAACTGTGATCAGAACCATGCCTGTGCCAATGCTCGCGGGGAGCGGGGTTACAGCTGCCACTAGACCCACGGCACCAAGTCCCACCGCTGTTCCGATGACTCCCCCAAGACTGGAAAGAACCAACGACTCCACCAAAAATTGTTGGAGTACATCGCTGCTCCGAGCCCCTAGCGCTTTGCGTAAGCCGATTTCCTCGGTGCGCTCGCTTACCGACACCAACATGATGTTCATGATGCCGATGCCTCCGACGAGCAGGGAGATCCCTCCGATTGAGGCGAGCATCAATGTGAGCCCACCTGTGATTGTTCCGACGATCGTTAGGGCATCTTTTTGAGATCGAACAGCAAAATCGTCGTCTCGAAGGATTCGATGGCGTTGACGCAACAGATTCGTAATTTGGAATTTGGCAGCCCCGGTGCTCTTGTCGTTTTTGGCTTCAACGCTGATAAAACTCAAGCTGATGCCATAGGTGGGATCACGTCCGGTGAGGCGATTCACCATCGTGCTCAACGGGATGTAGGCGTTTTCGTCTTGATTGCTCCCAAACACAGCACCTTTTGGTGCCATCACTCCGATGACTTCAAACGCCTGGCTGCCAATCCGGACCTGTTGGCCGATGGCATCGCCGGTAGGAAAGAGTTTCGTTCGTAGGTCTGGACCAATAGCTACCACGGCTCGCGCGGCTTGTTCGTCTTGGCTGTTAACAAAACGTCCGCTTGCGATTTCGAAGCTACGTACGGGCACAAAATCTGCGGTGACTCCTGAGATTGAGCTGGTTGCGCTGCGCGCTCCTGCTTGAACCACTTGACTACTGGTGATCTGTGGAGCCACGCGTTTGACGCTTGGTACCTGTTCTGCAATTGCTGTTGCGTCTTCAAGAACCAACGTCTTTGGAAAAGCAACCCCTCGCCGTCGTGTGTCGTTGTTCCCAGGAACGACAAATAAAACGTTGGCCCCGAGGTTGCTGAGCTGCTCTTCGGCGAGCCCTTGAGCACCTCGACCAACCCCGACCAGCGTGATGACGGATGCGTTGCCAATCACGATGCCCACCATCGTGAGAAAACTGCGGAGGCGATTCGTCCGCAGCGTCGTTAACGCCATCCGAACGGTTTCAGTTGACTTCATCCGACGGACCATCGCGTTTGAGCCCTAGAAAAAGCTGCAGTCGTCGGCCGAGGTCACAACACCAACTTTCACCAGGTCGGTGGAACCCGATACCCCGGAATGGGTACCAGCGGTTTGCACTACGAGATCTCCTTCTTTGAGCAGGCTGAGATCCTTGGCTTTTCGCATGGCGGTAATAAACGTTGCTGTTGTGTCGTTTTCTTCGGGCACCACGAGTGGGGTCACTCCCCAAACAAGTTGTAGACGGCAGGCTACGGATTTATCAGGTGTGACGGCGAGAATCGGCGCTGCCGGCCTGAATTTGCTCACGTTGTGGGCCGTTGCTCCAGTTTTTGTAAGGGGAATGATGGCGGCGGCGTTTAGCTGGCTTGCAATGGTGCTAACGGCTCCGCTCAAAGCATTGGGAATCGTGCTCGGAAGGTGGCTGTCAATCGACCGTTCTGGGTAATCCTTTTCAATTCGCCGGGCGATGGTGGCCATGGTCTGTACCGCCTCTACTGGGAAATCGCCAACGGCGGTTTCGTTGGAGAGCATGACGGCATCGGTGCCATCAAGGATCGCGTTGGCAACGTCGCTCACCTCAGCGCGTGTTGGACGAGGACTCGATGCCATGGAATCGAGCATTTGCGTTGCGGTGATGATCGGAATTCCAAGACTGTTGGCCTTGCGAATCAGCTCTTTCTGCAAAAGGGGGACTTCCTCTGCGGGCATCTCAACCCCCAGATCACCTCGGGCCACCATCACGCCATCACACAGAGGGAGAATCGCATCGATCTGATCGATGGCTTCAAATTTTTCGATCTTGGCCACGACTGGGGTTTCGTGGCCATGTTCTCGAATGAGACCACGGATTTCTTCCATGTCGGATGGGTTCCGCACGAAGCTCAGAGCAACCCAATCCACCCCTTGGCTCAACCCGAAGGCGAGATCTTCTTTGTCCTTGTCGGTGAGTGCACGGACGGACAATTGAACATCGGGGAAATTGACCCCTTTGTTGTTGGAGAGAACTCCTCCCACCGTGACGCTGCAATGGAGCGTCTGCTGCCCTTGATCGACGCTTTCCACCTTCATCTCCACCCGCCCATCATCCAAAAGGATGCGGCTTCCAGCGGTGACTTCATCCGCCAACTTCGGGTAAGTGACGGTGGCGATGCTCTGATCGCAACTCACGGGCCTTGATGTGAGCGAAAAAGGGTCGCCGTTGGACAGGGTGATGGGTCCATCGGCAAAACGACCCAACCGAATCTTTGGACCTTGGAGATCCTGGAGAATTCCAATGGTCTGGCCAAGCTCTTCTGACACCTGGCGGATGGTTTTTATTCGCTCGGCGTGATCGCTGTGATCGCCGTGGGAAAAGTTCAAACGAAAGGTTGTGGCCCCAGCCCGGACAAGCTCTTTGATCTGGTCGGGGCTTTCTGTGGCCGGACCGATCGTTGCCACGATTTTGGTCCGGCGGTTCAAATCGAACTGGCCCATATCGAGGCTGGAAATCCTTGCGGAAACTACCATCCGGGGCGATTCGACCACACCTTGATGGATCTGAACACTTATCAGTCTGCTGCGCGTCAAACAGCCAGCTATCCCGATGTGGGCCGGAATCCCATCTATCCAACCCTTGGTTTGACTGGGGAAGCTGGAGAGGTGGCCGACAAAGTGAAGAAGGTCTTGAGGGATCAAGACGGGGTATTTGACGACTCAGCGCGTGAAGCGATCAAACTTGAGCTGGGTGACGTGCTTTGGTACATCGCGCAGCTGTCCATGGAACTGGGCTATGACCTTGAGGATGTTGCTGCAGCGAATCTCGCCAAATTGTCCAGTCGTGCGGCCCGTGGCCGTATCTCTGGCAGTGGCGACAAACGCTGATCTGAACTTGATGCTGCGCCAATCAATTCGCTTCTTCGTTGTTCTTGCCTGTGTGTTCACGTTGGCGATGCCAGCAATGGCGGCTGAACTTCAGCTCACCGGAGTTCACCTCGACACGTGTAATGAAGAGGAGGGAGGCCAGCCCGACTTCAAGCGTCCAATGGGTGCAAGTTGCTATGTGCTGCGCGGAGAGGTGGAAAACCCAGGGCGTAAGCCAATCATCGATACGGATGTTTACGCCCGAATCCTGGATGCCAGTGGTGAACCAGTGCTGCAAAACCGAACTCGGGTCGGCTCCATCGGAGATGTGGCGCCTGGGTCTCAGCCCTTTGCCTTAAGGCTCACCGTGCCTGCAGGAACGCCAGGCCCATTTGTTGTGAAAAATGCCAAGGCTCGGGGTTTTTCAGCTCCTGTAAGAACCCGAGCTGCCGATGACGAAGATGATCTCTTGCCGCTTGAACGCCAAGTGGCAGTTAATTGAACCGATCCGCAACTACCAGCTGCTGCCAGACATAAAGAATGCGCTAATCGACTGATTCACCAGGCTTTGCAGCAGATTCAGAGCGAGAAAAGCCAAAAGTGCCGAGAGATCAATCCCACCCAAAGGAGGGATCAGACCTCGAAATGCATTGAGATAGGGATCTGTAATAGCGCTGACGCTGCTTAAAACAGGGTTGCTCCAGTCCAAATTTGGGAACCAGCTCAGAAGAACCCTGACGATCAGTACGAGGGAATAAATCTGCAGGGTCTGAGCTAACACCTGCAGCAACGAGACGGGGAGCATTTCCATGACGTGACCTGATCTACAACAACTTTATGCAGCCTCCGCCAGATCGGTTGCACCTAAGTCAGGAAGTACGGAGAAGGTGCGGTGAAATTTTTCAGTCAGGGTGATCCAATACGACCGGCCATCATTTTGTCGACGCCGCTCGATGAATTCTTGTGCAAGCAGTTCTTTGATGTGGTCGTAGGCCCCTGACCCCCGCAGATCCACCAGATCTGATTGAAGAATGCGCTTTTTTAAAGCAATTGTGGCGAGAGTCCGAAGCGTTGCTGTCGAGAGATTGACAGGCAAAAGGTCCTTTACCAAATCGCCAAGTCCCGCACGCAACTGAAGACCCCAACGACCGTTCTGATGAACGATTTCTAGGGCCGATTCTCGTTGGGCGTACAAGGTTGTCAGTGCAATCAGCGCCTCTTCAACCTCTTTTCGATCCACCTCGGAGAGCTCAGCGAGTTCGCCCACGCTCACTGGACGACCCTTGAGATACAGAATCGCCTCCAAACGAGTGGTGAGGGAGGGGGACGTCATCTCAAGCTCTACCCCTTAATTCGCTCAAGGTACCGCTTCGTTCCTCACAGGAAAAGGCTGTAAGCAGGGTTCTTACTTTCTTCCCAAAAGGCGTAACCCAATTCGCTGAGAAAGCTGGTCCAACCGTCCATTTCAGTTTTGGGAATCAAAACGCCTACAACGATTCGGCCAACGTCGGCACCGTGATTTCGATAGTGAAAAATGCTGATACTCCAACTGGGATGGAGCGCCGTTACAAAATTCATGAGGGCGCCGGGCCGTTCGGGAAATTCGAAGCGGTAGAGCAATTCATTGCAGTCCCCCGCACAGGCCTCTCGAGCTGATCTCGGTAGGCGTCCACCCACCATGTGTCGCAAATGAACTTTCGCAAACTCGTTGTCGCTCAGATCAAGGCAGGGAAAACCGTTGTTCGAGAGATGCTCAACAAGAGCGAAACGGTCTTGCTCATTGTTGACCTGAACCCCAATAAAGATTTGAGCTCGCACTCCCTCCGTCATGCGATAGCTGAATTCGGTGAGGCTGCGCTCGCTTAAGCAACGACACAACGCACGAAGACTTCCGGTCGTTTCCGGGATTTCTACAGCGAACATCGCTTCTCGCTCCTCTCCGAGCTCAGCCCGCTCTGCGATGAAGCGCAATCGTTCGAAATTCATGTTGGCCCCGCAGGCCACCCCAACAAGACGCTTCCCTTCCATGTTTCGATCAGCCACATCCTGTTTCAACCCAGCGATCGCAAGCGCTCCAGCTGGTTCAAGGATTGATCGTGTGTCCTCAAAGACATCTTTGATGGCGGCACAAATGGCATCGGTGTCCACGGTCACCATGCGATCGACATGACGACGGGCGAGATTAAAGGTGTGCTCGCCGACCTTTCGAACGGCCACGCCATCGGCGAATAAACCCACCTTCTCCAACTCAACGCGATGCCCGCACCGCAGGGATTGGGTCATCGCATCGGCATCGATAGGTTCGACACCGATGACTTCTGTTTCTGGCCAAAGCTGCTTGACGTAGGCCGAAATCCCTGCGATCAGGCCCCCACCACCAACGGCGACGTAAATCGCATCCGGTGGCTCCTTGCTTTGCCGCATGATTTCCATGGCAATGGTGCCTTGACCAGCGATGACCTCTGGGTCGTCGAAGGGGTGGATGTAGGTCAAGCCTTCTGCTTCGCAACGCTTTTGCGCTTCCGCCGAACATTCGTCGTAGGTCTCGCCGTGCAAAACCACCTCACCGCCCAAGGCACGGACGGCGCGGATTTTGACCTCGGGCGTTGTTTTGGGCATCACGATCACCGCTCTGCAACCCAAACGGCGCGCACTTAGGGCCACTCCTTGGGCGTGGTTGCCAGCACTGGATGCGATCACACCGCGTTGAAGATCCTCAACAGGGAGTTGCACCATTCGGTTGTAGGCGCCTCGAAGCTTGAACGAGAACACCGGCTGTAGGTCTTCTCGTTTCAGCCAAATCTGGTTCTTCAGCCGTTGGCTGAGGTTGGGAGCTGGATCGAGAGGGGTTTCCCGGGCCACGTCATAAACACGTGCTCGGAGGATCTTTTGCAGGTAATCGGTCATTTCTCCATTCTTTCAACCTCTGGGTGCCCCTCTTGAAGAGAGGGAACCCGTAGATTGATTGAGAAGGAGCGGGTTGTGCATGCATCTCGGAGATCTCAAGCATCCGAACGAGTTGCACGGCCTCAGTCTTGCTGAGCTCGAAGACGTTGCTCGCCAAATCAGGGAACGCCATCTCGGCGTGGTTTCAACGAGTGGTGGTCACCTGGGACCAGGTCTGGGTGTCGTTGAACTCACCATTGCTCTGTATCAAACCCTTGATCTCGATCGGGACAAAGTTTGTTGGGACGTGGGGCACCAGGCCTATCCCCACAAGCTGATTACCGGACGCTTCAATTCCTTTGACTCTCTCCGGCAGCAAAGCGGTGTTGCTGGTTATTTGAAACGTTCTGAGAGCCGATTTGATCACTTCGGCGCCGGCCATGCCAGCACCTCGATTTCCGCAGCCCTCGGAATGGCTTTGGGCCGTGATAACCGCGGTGAAAATTTCAAATGTGTTGCAGTGATTGGGGATGGTGCCCTAACGGGGGGCATGGCCCTTGAAGCGATTAACCACGCTGGACACCTTCCCAATACGCCCTTCTTGGTGGTGTTGAACGACAACGACATGTCGATCTCGCCTCCGGTGGGTGCTCTTTCGAGCGTGTTGAACCGAGCACGATTGAGCCCCCCCATGCAGTTTTTGTCGGGAAGCGTTGAAGAGAGTGTTCGACATTTGCCTTTCATGGGGGGTGAGCTCCCAGCTGAGTTGAACCGTTTGAAAGGCAGCATGCGTCGCCTCGCGGTCCCCAAAGTTGGTGCTGTTTTCGAGGAGCTCGGCTTTACTTACATGGGGCCGATCGATGGTCATGACATCGGCGAGATGACTCGCACCTTCCAAGCGGCCCACCGTGATGGCGGCCCTGTTTTGGTCCATGTCGTGACTAAAAAAGGCAAGGGTTATCCCTATGCCGAGGCTGACCAAGTGGGCTACCACGCCCAGTCGGCCTTCGACTTGAGCACTGGTAAGGCCATCCCCTCAACCAAACCCAAGCCTCCGAGCTACAGCAAGGTGTTTGGCCAAACGTTGGTCAAGCTCTGTGAGCAAAACAGTCGCGTTGTCGGAATCACGGCTGCGATGGCCACCGGCACCGGACTCGACCTACTCCAAAAAGCTGTTCCCGGTCAGTACATCGATGTTGGTATTGCTGAGCAGCATGCGGTCACCCTGGCAGCGGGCATGGCCTGTGAAGGTTTACGCCCCGTTGTCGCGATTTACAGCACCTTCCTTCAGCGCGCTTTCGACCAACTCATTCACGACGTCGGAATCCAGAAGCTTCCAGTCACGTTTGTGCTCGATCGAGCTGGCATCGTCGGCGCTGATGGTCCGACGCACCAAGGTCAGTACGACATCAGCTATTTGAGGGCTGTCCCCAATTTCACCGTGATGGCTCCGAAGGATGAGGCGGAGTTGCAGCAGATGATGGTGACGTGTCTCCAGCATGATGGACCCACCGCTCTGAGGATTCCCCGTGGTTCGGGAGAAGGGGTTCCTTTGATGGAAGAGGGTTGGGAGGCCCTTTCGATTGGCCGTGGCGAATTACTTCGGGAAGGAAATGATTTGGTGATCGTTGCCTATGGCTCCATGGTGGCCCCTGCCATGGAAACGGCAACGTTGTTAGAGAGCGCCGGTCTATCTGCTTCAGTTATCAATGCGCGTTTCCTAAGGCCCCTGGATCAGGCATTGATTCATCCTTTGGCGCGTCGCGTTTCCCGTGTCGTCACCATGGAAGAAGGCACATTGTCGGGTGGTTTTGGCGCTGCAGTTTTGGAGTCCCTCAACGATCACGACATCAATGTTCCTGTTTTAAGGATCGGCATACCTGATCAACTGGTGGACCACGCCACGCCACAGCAAAGCAAGGAGGCATTGGGTCTGACTCCGAAGCAGATGAGTTTGAAAATTCAACAGCGCTTTGGTTTGGGATCTGGTGATGCAGCGAAATCCTCGCCATTCCAAGCGGTTCAAGCTTGAACGCTTTCCCGTCGCGGGATGACCTTCCTGATCGCAGGCGCTGGTCCAGCTGGAGCTCGCCTGGCAGCCGTCTTATCTGAAGCAGGGCGAGAGGTGGTCCTCGTCGAGCGGCTCACGGACCCTCACCGGAATTCTTTTTCAAGTGCCGCCCTGTCTTGTGGGGAGGCTTCACGGCTCAATCTTCCCCATTCTGCGTGGTCTGCGACCTGGAGTGGGTGGCAATTGCTGGATCCCAGCGGACAAGAACATCAGTGGTGGAATGACGATCCCCTTGGAGTGGTATTGGACTTTGGTCGGTTGCGTTCCGCGATGTGGTCCCGTGCACGAGCTGCCGGGGTGGAGGTTGTAACAGGATGCACTGCTCGAATTGAGGCGCTCCAGAGCGATAGTGCCCGTGTCCTTCTTCAACACGGAGATGGTCGTCGTCAGCACCGACACGTGCAGTGGGTGATTGATGCCACAGGTTCATCGCGTTGTCTGTTGCGAGAAGCCTCGGTGCCTCCGCCATCGTTGATCGATCCTTTGCTGGAAGGCATTGGTGTGGAGTGGCTCCTACAAGCCGATGATCGGGTTTCGCCTCGTTGGCTCGACCGCATCAGTTTTTTCCTCGGCACGCGCTGGATTCCCCACGGCTATGGATGGATTTTTCCAATGGGAAACAATCGCCTCAAGGTGGGGGTTTGTTGTTTGGCGCCAGGACAGATCAGGGGCTCTAAAAATGACCTTTTGGCTCGACTTCAGGCGTTGCTGCGCAACTGCAAACTTGAAGGGTGCTCCGTCTTGGATCGCCATGGCGGCGTGGTTTCCAGTTCGATAGCCAGACGCGAATCGCTTGGTTCTGGCGCGTTATTGGCCGTAGGGGATGCTGCAAGTACAGCCAACCTCTTGGGAGGTGAGGGGATTCGTCATGCGATCGACAGTGCGGATCTTCTCGCTGAAACGCTTCTGAATGCCGAGGCTCGGAATCAAGTGGGTCCCGATCAAGCCGATGCCGTTCGTCAAACCTATGAGCAGGCGCTTCATTGTTGGTTTGGCTGGCGCTGGCGTGTTGCCGGAAAATTGGCCCAACGCACCTGGTGGGGGTTGGATTCTGCTTCTGCGGATCGACGGGTCGAACGCATTATTCATGGGTTGTCTAGAACCTCTTCAGCTCAAGACCTATCCAGTCTTTTATTCCACTACCGATTTGAACGGTATGGACTTCGACTTTTGCGCTATTTGATCTGAATCTGGGGGACGGATGGTGTCTCCCAGATTCAGTGAGACAAAGGCCTCAGAGCACGCCGCGGGCGGCTAATCCCTGGATGGCTCCTATGCCAATGATGTGGCCCAGACTAGTGGTGCCAAGAAGAGCTGCATGGCTCATGCCACCAAAGAAGGCTGCGTTGGGAAGTTGAGCACCAACGTTGGGGTGCTTAATGGTGGCTTTACCGATGCCAATGGCAATCACGTTGCACACGATCATCACCAGAGCAACTTTGGGGGACCAGGTGAGGGTGGCAGGGGTGATCGCGAAGAGGTGGGTCAGTAACATTCGGGCCAAATTTCGATGACCCATCATCTGAGCAGAACGACTCCAGAATCACGAGTCTTAAGAGTTGTTCACCCTTTTTTTGTGGTCTAGGACAAGTCCAAGCACCAAAACGGTGTTGGCCAGAGTGAGAAAAGCCTCAGCTCCGCCGTGCAACACATCAATGTCCACAAGCTCTGCATCACAACAACGCAGCGCCACAATGGCCGCCACGATCGTGACGCCGACGAACAGCAGGGTGAGTTGAAAACCTCGTTGTGCCAAAACTGGTAGCGCTTCGCTTTTGCGGAGCCAGTACAAGAAGCAGAGATAAGGGATCAGAGATAACGCAAACAGAGGAGCTGGATCGAACTCCATGGTTTAAGCCGTTTTTGGGGGTAAAAGTTTCCAGGCTGCAAAGGCCAATGTGCAATTGCCGATCAATGTGAACCACGCTTGCAACGTCACCAAACCTCTTAGAGATTCAGCGTTATCGAACAAATGCCACGTACAAGCCGCCATGGCACTGACGAGGGCAGGAAGCATGGCAAGTGCCATTCCGTTCAGCCCACGACGCTGCATCAAAACAATCGCTAGCGACCATTCGATCACTGATGCGACGTGGATCCACCAAGTTCCGAGAGACAAAGAGTGCATGTGTCCATTTTAGAAATCCGAAGCGACGGATAATGGGGGCAACGTTCGGGAAGACGCCGATGCCCCGATCTGGACCGGCCTCGTTGCTGCTTTGTGGGTATTACGGCGAGCACAACTTGGGGGATGACGCTCTTCTTCAGGTTCTTTTGCAGGGTCTGCCAGGTTCTTCCTCATTGATGATCACCGCCCACGATCAAGCGGAGGTGCAGGGGATGGCGCCTTTGGCTTGCATCGTCAATCGGCGATCGCTACGCGCCAGCTTGATCGCTGTTTTGCAAGCGGATGTTCTGATTCTTGGTGGCGGCAGTCTTCTACAAGACAGCACTAGCTTTCGAAGCCTGATTTATTACTTGCTCCTCATTGCGCTCGCGCGGTTGCGTCGTCGCCGCGTTGTGCTTTGGGGTCAAGGCCTAGGCCCATTACGTCGATCCATGAGTCGCTGGCTTGTGCGTTGTGCACTGCCGTTTTGTACTGCTGCGAGTTGGAGGGATCAAGCCTCGCTTCGGCTGGCTCAAGCCTGGGCGCCGAACCTACCGATGTGTATGGCTGCCGACCCGGTGTGGCAGATGCCAAGTCAACCCTGGGTTGGAGGAGGAGACATCGTGCTCAGTTGGCGACCGACTGATCTGTTGGATGGTCCCCGTTGGCAACGTCTTCTCCACGCCCTGGATTCAGTGGCAGCAAGCCTTGATGTGTCTGTGTGTTGGATGGCTTTTCATCAGCATCAAGATGGCCCGTTGCTTGACGCTCTTGTTGCACAAAAGCTTGTGCCCGCAAAATTGTTGGCTCGAAGCACAACCGTGATTCCACGCTCGTTGGATCATGTCTTTGAACTCGTCTCCACAGCGCGGCTCGTGCTGCCAATGCGACTTCACGCTTTGATTTTGGCCAGGCTTGTTGGTTGTCCGATGGCTGCGTTGAGCTACGACCCAAAGGTGGACGCTGCTGCTGAGATGGCGCAGGTCCCTTGTACACGGCTAAACGACTTGCCATCCACTGATCACCTGGCTGCTCAGTGGATGGCTGAAGCTGATCAGGAAGCTGATCGGGCGGTGATTCAACGGATTCAGTCCGACGCTTCAGCGCATGGGGAACTTCTCAGGCGTTGGATTAATCCAAACGCTGTTGGTTAATCATCTATCCGTTGGCCAGTTTGATCATCGAAAAGGTGTTCAGACGTTTTGAGCCAACTGATCTGGGGATTGTCTCCAATCTGTTGGTCGCCAGGGCAAACCAAACGGAGCTGCCCTCGTGCGCAACGAATCAAGAGCAGTTGACTCGCTCCATGCCATTCACGGCTCTCGACTTCGCAAGGGATTCCATTGGGATCGAGCCGAAGATCCTCTGGACGGATACCCAGCGTTCGACCCTGACCAGCGCTGAGCATGTTCATCTGGGGACGCCCGATGAATTGAGCCACAAAGCTGGTGGCGGGGTGGTGATACAACTCCCTGGGTGTGCCGATTTGTTCAATTCGTCCGTGGCGCATTACCGCAATTCGGTCGGCCAGTGCCATGGCCTCTTGTTGGTCATGGGTGACATACACCACAGGTTGCGACCCGCCAAGCATCAGGCGTTTTAGTTCAGGCCGTAGTTCTTCGCGCAACTGGGCATCGAGGTTGCTCATGGGCTCATCGAGCAAGTACACCAGGGGATCACGGAGTAGTGCGCGAGCTAAGGCGACGCGTTGCCGCTGACCCCCGGATAATTGCGCTGGCCTTTGGTGAGCCTGATGGGTGAGTTGCAGCACTTCCAAAATCGTTTTAATGCGCTGATCACGCCCTGCTCCATGGCTGCCGCGCATCCGCAGTCCCAGTTCCAAGTTTTCGCGAACACTGAGGTGGGGGAAGAGGGCATAGCTCTGAAACACCATGCCAATCCTGCGGTCTTCCGCGGGGATGTTGTTCATCTCAGCGCCATTAATGCTGATCGAGCCGCTGTCGGGTTGATCGAGCCCCGCAATCAAGCGGAGAGCCGTGCTTTTGCCACAACCGCTTGGTCCTAACAATGCGACGCACTCACCATCGCCAACGTTGAGGTCGAGGTTGTGGAGGATGGTTCGACTACCAAAATTTTTGGAAATTCCTTTGAGGCTGAGTGTCATCCCTTAATCGCTCCATTGGTGAGTCCACTCACGATTTGGCGCTGGAACAACAACACAAGCAACAACAGTGGAATCGCTCCGAGCACTGTGGCAGCGGCATAGGCCCCATACGGAATGGAGTAAATCGATGATCCTGCGATCCGCGCCATCGCGACTGGAAGCGTGAGTAGATCACTGCGGCTCAGCCAAGTGAGTGCAATGGGATATTCATTCCAAGCAAAGAGAAAAACAAGGATCGCTGTGCTGGCTGAGGCCGGCGCGATCAGCGGCAACATCACCCATCGCAGTCTTTGCCGCAGGCTGAGGCCCTCGAGCCTGGCTGCATCATCAAGATCCTTGGGTAACCCTTCGAAGGCTGCTGTGAGCAGGAGAAGTGCGAGGGGCATGGCCAGCGCGCTGTACGGCAGAGAAAGGGCGAACAGGCTGTTGCCGAGATGAAAGTTGCGCGCCAATTCAAGAAGGGCCAAAAACAGCAGTACGTAAGGAAAAAGAGCAGCCGCCATTACGCCACTTCTGATGCCTCGCCGCCATCGCCGCGGTAGTTGGGCCAAAACGTAGGCAGCAGGCACAGCCAAAACCAGGGTGAGAACTGTTGAAACGCCAGCGACAACGGTGCTATTTAGTAGATATCGCCAAAACGGAGGATCGCTGGATAGGAGCTCGCGGTAATGAATCAATGTCCAGCGGTTCTGAAAAGGAATGGCTCCGTTCACGAGGGCTTCCGAGCTTGTGAAGGAACTGATCAATTGCCAAACCATCGGTGCAAGAGACCAGATCAGCAGCAATGTGATCAACAAAGCTTGTCGACTGGTCACCCATGAACGTTTGATGCTCATGGCTGCATCGCCCTCAAGGCGCCGGACATGCGGAGCAGCAGAGCGCCGAGCAAAATTAAAGCGGTGAGCAGTAAGAATCCACCGACCATGACGGTGGCGCTGTACCCGAAATCAAGAAAGCGCATTCCGTTCAGATATGCGTAAAGAGCAAGGCTTTCCGTACTTCCTGCTGGCCCTCCACCGGTAAGCACTTGGATTAAATCAAAGACACCAAACGCTTGCGCCATTCTGAATAAAAGGCTGAGCAGGATGTATGGCATCAACAGAGGAATGGTGACGCGCCTCAGGGCCTGGGATGCAGAGCCGCCTTCGAGGCGAAAGGCGGCATAAAGATCCTCTGGAATCGTTTGAAGACCAGCCAGGAGAATCAGTGTGATGAAAGGGGTTGTCTTCCAAACATCAGCAAGCACCGTCACGATCCAAGTAACGGCGGGAGTGGAAAGGAGATTGAGTGGCCCGACTCCAACTACTTCCGCTAATTGCTCAATCGGTCCATAAGGAGTGTTGAAAATCCAACGCCAGCCAAGAGCCATCATTGTTGTCGGAAGAGCCCAGGGCAAAAGCGATAGAGCTCTTATGGCGCTGCGTCCTCGCCAGCGCTGGTCGAGGAGGAGAGCAATGGCGAGGGCCAGGATCAACTCCAGGCCAACGGAGACGATGGCAAATCTCGTTGTTTGACCGGCATCAAGCCAAAAGCGAGAGTCCGTGAGAAGACGCAACCAATTGGCACCCCCGTTTGGGATCGGAACTAACCCCGTAAGGACGGAGTCGGCATGAAAACTCAACCAGGCGTACCGAAGCATTGGCCAGCCAAAAACGACAGCCATTAACAACAACGCCGGGAGGGCAAGCAACACCGTCATGCTTCGGCCCCTGTTGCTTTGAGCAGCATGTCGCTTTTGGTTTGAACTCTGTTCATCGCGGCGGCTGAGGCAGCAGTTGCCGTGTCGATAGCGCGATTGGTCTTCGCTGGTTCGGCGGTTAGCAGGCCATTCAGTTGGCGTTGAAGAAGATCACTGAGCTGTGCATAAAGCGGTGATGGCGGCCTTGCAACGGAGTAGTCCAAAGCCTTCGCGATTTCAGGAAGGGCTGACGACACTGCGATGAGCTCTGGATCCGTAAACAAGCTTTTGCTGGTGGGGGTATAGCCCTGGTTGAGGAACCGTTCACGCTGCGCAGCTTCAGAGGTGAGATAGCGAATCGCTTCAACAGCGGCCTCTGGATGGGGTGACTGTTTGAGCAAGCTCAAACCCCAGCTGCCAACGGTGGCGGCTGGACTTTGATCCGGTTCCGCCACCATCAATGCAATTCCAACATTGCCTTGGACCTTGCTTTCGGGTTTTTGCAGCTCGGCCCAGGCATAAGGCCAGTTGCGCATGAATGCTGCATCCCCGGCTTTAAATGCTTGCAGCGACTCTGATTCGGAGTAATTGGTCACCGCTCTTGGACTGGCTCCAGTTGTGATCAGTGATTGCATCCAGGCGGCTGCGCGAGCTGCCGCCGTTGCGTCGAGTTCGAGTTGACCGGTGGCTGGGTTAAGCCACTGGCCTCCGAAGCCATGGAGCACTTCAACGAAGTTGCAGCTCAACCCTTCGTATTGCCTGCCTTGCCAGACGTAGCCGTTGGCGACGCGCTGGGCTTGGACCAGATTGATGGCGATCTCGGATAGTTGCTCTGGAGTGGAGGGAGGCGAGTCCATCAAGTCTGTCCGCCAATACAAAACGCCAACATCAGCGCCAAGGGGCCATCGATAGAGCTGACCTTTGTGGTGATTGCCAAGGCGAGCACCCAAGATCAATTGATCAAGAGCGGCTTGATCGAACCAGGGGTCAAGCGGTTCGAGCCAACCTGCTTCGGCATATTTCGGCAGCCAGGTGACATCCATCAACAGGGCATCAAAGGGGGTGTCCCCCAGCAACAAACTACTAATGGCGAGATCAGAGATCGACTCGGTTTCCAGGGGGCCACGGATCACCTCAAGGTGAATCGATCCGCGGTGCTCACGATTGAAAGCTTCGACCATTTGAGTGCTTGCATCCGCATAGGGCGCAGGCATCAAAATTGAGACTGGTACAGGCTGTTTTTGGCCTGACCATGCCACACAAGCCAGAACAAACAGCAGACCGATCAAGCCGCTGGCAATCCGGATGCTTCGTCTCATTCGGGCGTCGTCGACGGCGGCTCGCAACCAGCTAGTTGTTCTTCAGCCCAGTCCTTCACGGTGTAATTCTCGACCGCCGTACACATGCGCGTCATGCGATCGCGTTGTGCCTCTGAATCCATAAACAAAGCCTTTTCAATGGATTCATCCATCCGTTTGTTGGAATATGGGTTGGTGAGAACAGCTCCGTCGAGCACCACAGACGCTCCTGTGAATTCGGAAAGAACAAGAACTCCGCCACGGTTGCGGCGTGCTGCGGCGTATTCCTTAGCAACAAGATTGAGACCATCTCTTAACGGGGTAATCCAGCAAACATCGGCTTGACAGAACCAAGCCACCATTTCGTCGTAGGGAATTCTTCGCGTTGAAAAACGAATTGGAACCCAATCAATCTTGCTAAAGCGCCCATTAATTCGTCCTGCTATTTCTTCAATTGTGCGTTGAGTATCTTCGTAGATTTTCATACCACTCGCAGCCGCGACGCAAGCCAACATCAGAACCACTTCGCCATGAAGATCTTCACGACGTTCCAACAGTCTTTCGAAGGTGAGAAGAAGGGCTTCGTTGCCTTTGGTGTAGTCAACGCGACTGGCAGAAAGAATTAACTTGCGCCCTTTTTTTGTGTCTTGAACAATTAATTCACCATGACTTTCAACAGAAGCACTCCAGCTGAGTTCCTGAATCACATCGGGCGACGTGCCCACGGGAGAACTCAACAGTTGAATGCGGCGGCCATTGTGCTCGAGATAACTGGTGACTGTCCCTTCAGAGAGAGCCGTTCCTACGGGGATGAACTTCGAATCAACAGGAACCTTTGGACCACGTTTAGCTCCGACGAGGGTGCTCGCTGCGCGGGCAAAATTTTCCGTGTAACGGGGAATATGGAAGCCAACAACATCGCAACAGAGCAAACTTTCTAAGATCTGTTCACGCCAGGGGAGAATTGCAAAAACATCATTGCTTGGAAAAGGCGTGTGGTGGAAAAACGCTACTTTTAGATCAGGCCGACGACTTCTGATATACCCAGGTACGAGCCAGAGGTTGTAATCATGAACCCAAACAGTTGCTCCCTCGGCAGCCTCTTTGCAGGCAGCTTCAGCAAAACGACGATTGACCTCCTCAAAGATCCCCCAATCCGCATTATTAACATTAAAATGTGTTGGAAAAGTATGCAATATGGGCCAGAAACATTCCTTGGATGTGATGTGGTAAAAGCTTGATATTTGATCATCTTCCAAGGGAATCCTGCACAATGTGAATGGTGCAGGATTCGTCATTTCAATGCTCTCGTCTTCGGCATTCTCAACAGAATCAACACGTCTCCATGCGATCCATGTTCCGTCATCCTTGCTTCTAAATAAATTTCTAAGGGTGGGAATAATCCCATTAGGACTTTTCTGATCGACCCATGTTCTATTGCCTTCACTATCGATTGATTCGTCGAAAGGGGTCCGGTGATAAAGGATTACAAAAGAACTACTGCCAATGCTCATTGATTATTTCTTGAATTAGTTTCACTACCCTTCATGATGGCCCTGGATTTGTCAAACAGAAGTCTTGTTTTGCAGATTCGTTAGAAAATCAAGCACTTCCTGGGCGTGGCCGCTGGGACGCACGGCCACCCACCGTTGCTGCAAAACCCCATCAGGATCAATCAAAAACGTGTGGCGCAACGAATAGGGAGCCATCCATGAGCCGTAGGCCTTGCTGACTGTTCCGTCCGGATCCGACAAGAGGGGGAAACTCAGTCCTTCGCTTTCGCAGAATGACTCGTGATCATCGACGCTGTCGGCGCTGATCCCAACCACCTCTGCATTTACGGCCAGATAGTCGGAGTGAAGCGTCTCGAATCCACGTGCTTCGATTGTGCAGCCGCCAGTAAAGTCCCTGGGGTAAAAATAAACAGCAACCCAACGGCCCTTGAAATCCTGCAAGGACCAGTTGCTCTGGTCGGGTTGTGAACGGCTGGAACCGGGCAAGCTGAAAGCTGGAGCTGCGTTGCCAGTTTCCAAAACAACACCCCCAAGAGCGGATGCTCTTGAGGGTTTAAGAGACAAAGCTGTGAGCAGTAGGCCGGTTCGAATTAGAAGTTCTCGCCGGCGCACGTTCTACTAGATCAGAGTTTGGCCAGGTTAATGCCCAAGGACTTGGCATAGGGACCTAATCCCTTTTTTTGGATCGTCTTCAACGCACGGGTGGTGACGCGCAATTTGATCCAACGATTCCCTTCAGCCCACCAGAGGCGACGTTGCTGCAGATTGGCCTGCTGCAACTTCTTGGTGCGGATGTGGGAATGGCTCACGGCCATGCCGTTATTGGCGCGAGTACCTGTGAGCTGACACACCCGAGACATGTATTTGTCCTACTGATTGAGTTGGTTGGATCTGTACAAACAGGTCCAACCCCAATCTTACCAAAAGGACCTTGACTAAAGGCCTCGTTGCATCAGGGTTCCCATCAGTTCAGCGCTACGGGTTTGAAAGCCAGCAAGTTCGTTGGGCTCGAGACCGCCCACGCCAAGACGTGCCATGTCATAGAGATGGCGGGCGAGGTTTTCCGACAGGTTGAGGGTAGGAGAGCTCTCGCTGTTGCCCACCAAAACACTTCCCGATTGAAGTTTGAGCAACCCTTCCACCAAAGGGTGTCGCCGATTCACCAGCAACACGTGATGATCGGGCAATCCTGGAAGCCGTTGCTCCATCAATGCGCCCATATCGTTGAGGCGGCGCATTTGCTCGGGAAGCAAAATCATCGCCGGTGGTGCTCCTTCCGCTTTAAGCGCTTGCACCTGCACGGTCACCTTCTCGTTGTTGAGCGCGTCTTTGATCAAGCTACGCAGCCGTTCTGAGTCGGTGGTGCCGTCTTGATCAGCCAATTCAGGGTCTTCTTCTTTGAGGCTTTCATCCAGCTCCGCATCCACACGTTGAAACTTGAGTTCCTCATGGCGGTATTCCAGCCATGGGATGAACTGTGTATCAATCACCGTTTCGAGCTTCAACACCTCTGCCCCCTGCGCTGTCCAAAGATTGAGTGCCCCCGCTTGGGAAACATCATCCGTGCTGTAAAGGATTCGTTTGCTGTTTTCCTCGCTCAATCGGCTTCGATATCCCTCCAGTGTGGTGAACGACTTGCCATTAGCCGCGATGGGGTCATCCCCTTCTGGCTCGTTGGGATTCGTTGTTGTTCCGAACAAAATCAATTCAGACACTTGATCGGCAAACTTCTCATCTTCCATCGCACCAATTTTTACAAATGGCGCCAATGAATCCCAGGCTTCGGCATAAGCTTTCGGATCATCTTTTTTGAGTGAACGTAAACGGTCGGAAACTTTTTTAGCCACAAAATTTCCAATCGAGCGCACACGACGATCTGTTTGTAAGGCACTTCTGCTTACATTTAGTGGAATATCTGGAGAATCAATCACTCCCCTTAACGGAAGTAGATAGCGAGGCACGACCTCTTTGATGGAATCGCTAACAAAAACTTGGTTGCAATACAACTTAATTTCTCCCTTCTCCCAATCGGCCCGTCCCGTTTGTTTCGGAAAGAATAAAATGCCTTGTAAATTATATGGATAGTCGGTATTGAGGTGCACCCAAAGGAGAGGGTCACCTTGAAATGGATAAAGATAGTTGTAAAGATCAATGTAATCTTGATCGCTTAAATCTCTGGAGCTCTTCCGCCATGGAGCCTCCATTTTGTTGATTGTTTCACCTTCCAGTTGTACCGGTACTGACATAAAGTCGCAGTAGGTGTTAATGAGGGTGCGAATTCTCGCGGGCTCCAGATATTCCATCTCTTCTTCCATGAGATGGAGAACAACATCGGTTCCAGGCTCACTGCGCTCTGCTCCCGACAAGTTGAAATTGGGCGACCCATCACAGCTCCAACAAACAGACTCCTGATCAGGTTTGGCGGACTGGGTGATTAGCTCGACGCGGTCGGCCACCATGAAGCTTGAGTAGAAGCCAAGACCAAAGTGGCCGATGATCGCGTCGTCCTCTTGTTTGTATTTCTCTAAAAAATCCTCAGCGCTGGAGAAGGCCACCTGATTGATATAGCGCTTCACTTCATCGGAGGTCATGCCGATGCCATTGTCAGAAATGGTGAGGGTTTTGGCTTCACGATCCACGTGGATCGTGATGGCGCCATCGTCTCCCTCGGAGCAATCGCCAGCCATGGCAGCCATCCTTCGCTTGCTGATGGCATCCACTCCGTTGCTGACAAGTTCCCTGAGAAAGACTTCATGGCCTGAATAGACGGCCTTTTTAATGATCGGGAAGATGTTTTCGGTGTGGATCTGAATTTGACCCTGTTCGTCCAACACCGCCATGACAACAACGTGAAAACTCGACCTTAGAGAGAGAGGTAGGCCTAACTCAACGACGGTTGAAGGAGGGGTCTCCGAACCATCCCGGTTTGGCTGCTCACCCCTCTGGCAAAGTTGTTTTTTGACTGGCTGGTCATGAATTTGCAGGGGTGGCGACTCACGACCTTGGTGACCTGTCTCATCGTTGTTGGCCTGCTGTTCAACTTTGGGTTGGCGGGATGGAATGCACCAGCCATTCATCAGGCGATCGATGCGACGGGGCGTAGTTCCCTCATCCTTTTTGCGATTGCCTTTACGTCTTCCAGCCTTGAAAGTCTTTGGCCGTCTTCTCTCTCGCGTTGGACGCTGCGAAATCGGCGTTGGATCGGTCTCAGTTTTGCTTCATCCCATTTCATCCATCTCGGTCTGATCGTCTCGATGACCGTTTTGTTTCCGGATCCATTCGTTAGTCAACAATCCATGGCTCAGTGGGTGTTTGGTGGACTTGCCTATGGGTTTGTGTTTTTGATGGCACTCACCTCAACCGATCAGGCCCAGCACTGGATGGGAATGAAGAACTGGAAGCGTCTTCACTTTGTTGGAAGTCATTGGATCTGGGTGCTTTTCTTGCTGACTTACGTGAAACACGTCAAGGAAGGACCACTCGGGTTTTATCTCCCCTTCTTGGTGTTCACGTTGGCGCTGATTCCAATTCGTTATGCAAAACACATCCCTCCGAAAGCTCCCCTCGGCGCATCGATGTGAGCGGCTCCCTCAGCTGACTTTCTGAAGATCTGGCCGCTCTTCGGCCAGAATCGCCCCTTCAACGGGACAGACCTGCAGGCAGATCCCGCAATCGATGCAGGTGTCGAAATTGATCACGTAGAAATCTGTGCCTTTGGTGTTTTTGCCGTTGCCTTGGTCGATACAGGCCACTGGGCAGGCATCAACGCAATCGGCGATGCCTTCGCACACCTCAGAAACGATGGTGTGAGCCATGGCAAATCAATCTCCGTTAGTTGAATATTAAAGATCGATCCAATCGAGCTGAAGGTTCCCTCGCGCTTGCGAAAGAGCCTGGGCTTCATCGATGGATCGAATCGGCTGAAGCTCAAGAACAGCACGATGTCCTTTCGCGTGCCACTGCCGCTGGTGATCTAGGGCCGTTTCCAAGTTTGCATTCGAGGAATATGCCACCAGCACATTTTTCGCCTCTGCTTGAACCGAGTTGTCTTCCACCATCAGCTCTCGAATCGAATCGATCGCCAAACTGAAGCCTGCGCCAAACGCTTGGTTTGGTGGGGCTCCACACCGTTGAACCAGCTCGTCGTAACGACCGCCACGGGCAAGCACCTCAGGTGCTGATCGTCCGTTGCAGACCAGCTGAAAGACCAACCCGGTGTACAGCTCAAATTGGGGCTGAAAGGTTGGGTCGAGTTGCAGAACGACCTCCTGCTCTAGTGCAGTTTTGCTGAGGAGCGAGCAGAGGCGATCGAGATCATCGAAGACGGGTTGTTGGCCAAACAATTGTTGTAGTTGCTGGAGCACATCCGTTGGCGTTCCACGACACTCCATTAGTGCCAGCAGGGTTTGCCGTTGGTTGGGCAACAACTCCATTGTTTCAACGGCTAGACGGTCGAAATGGATCAGAGCTGAACGCACCGCATCCCGTTTCGGACCCGCATATGGAGAGAGGATCAATTCCATGAGTTGGGTATGTCCCAACAGCAGTCGAGGCTGCGTCAATCGGCCCAGCTTTAAAGCAGCGATGGATGCCATCAGCAGGCTGAGCAATTCCATCTCCGCTTCGATGGCAGCGACCCCAAACAGCTCCACTCCGCTTTGGAGGTTTTCTTCAATGCACTGACCACCCTCGTCAGCAGCCCTGGATCGAAACACGGTGCCCGACGCCCACAAACGCATGGGGCGTGGTCGTGTTGCCAGTCGCGTGCAGGCTGCTCGAGCAATCGAAGCCGTCATCTCTGGCCGTAGGCCCAATGGATCGTCAGCCACAAGACGCACGATGTCGCGACTGGCGATGGCGCCCCCCGCCATCAAGGTTTTCATCCGTTCTACGCGGGGAGGAGAAACCTCGTCATAACCCCAGAGTCGAAACACTCGAGCAAGTCGCTCAGTGAGGTTCCGATTGGTTTCTACCTGGCGCGGGTTCAGATCCCTTGCGCCAGCGGCAGGTTGCAGCGCCATTGTCGGATTACTCGCCTTGTGATCAGGATCCCATGGCCGTGACCTCGGGCGCACCGAAGTCTGATCCTTTTAAGGGCGTCACCTGGGCAAGACCATTCACAATTGCTGGATGGAGCTGCGCTCCAGCGGCGACGACTCGGCCACTGTTGAGTTGAAATGCATCGCCTTGATATCCACTGATACGGCCTCCAGCGATCTCCACCAAGGCGACACCTGCCGCAAGGTCCCACGGAGACAAACCACGTTCCCAGTAGCCGTCTTGACGTCCTGCGGCGACGAAGGCCAAGTCGACGGCTGCGGCACCTCCGCGCCGAACTCCCCGGGTGCGATGGGTGAACCAACAAAACTCTGCGTAGTTGTTGTCTAAGCGTGTGTGTCGGTCGTAGGCGAATCCAGTGACGAGCAATGAATCCTCGAGTTGTTGACAGCTGCTCACGTTGATCGCTTGTTCGTTGCAGAACGCCCCAAGTCCGGGTGCTCCCCAATACAGCTCACCAAGAAAAGGAACCGCTATTGCTCCAAGCACTGGTGTTTGACGAAACGTCAGTCCAATGGATGTGGCGAAAAACGGATATCCATGCGCAAAGTTCGTTGTGCCATCAAGAGGATCAACGCACCAACGCAGGCCGTCCTGTTCACCTGCGGAGCCACTCTCTTCAGCCAAGACGGCGATGTCTGGCGTTGCAGCTGCCAAAACATCCAAAACAACTTTTTCTGCGGCGAGATCGGCGTTGGTGACAAGGTCTCCGACGCGACCTTTGCTTTCAATGGAGGCCAGGCGTCCGTAGTGGCGCATCAACTCAGCTCCACCTTGTTCAGCGGCCTCGCGAGCGATGCCAACGAGTCGCGTGAGTTCGGTTGTGGTTAAGCCGGCCTCTGTTGCGGCCGTGGCTGTGAGTTGTTGTGCCATGGATTCACTCTTCTTCAATGGGGAGACCAGGACTGACTTTGCCGCGGCCAAAGTGTTGACCAAATTGCAGTTCGTAGACCTCGTCTTCGTCTTGGGTCTCTGCTTCGAGAGGACCAATGGCTCTGGCGACGCAGAGCAATCCGTAACCCTGACGGCGCAACTCATGGGACAAGCCCATGGCTTCTTGTTGATCAAGCTGGCCGCTTTGGACGCGGACGGCACAGCTCGTACAGCATCCATTGCGACAGGAGAAAGGAAGCGGATCTCCTTGCTGCTCAAAGCTGTGAAGGATGTAGTCGCCTTCTGGAACCTCGTGGGTGATGGTGCGGTTCTCCTGCCGCCAGTGAATGGTGATCTGGTGGCTGGGGCTCATGCCATCCATCTGGAAACGCCCTGCTACATTGGCATCTGCCCCATAAAAGCCGGTGGAGAGCTGGCCGAGTGGTCGAAGGCGCAGCACTGGAAATGCTGTATAGGGGCAACTCTATCGAGGGTTCGAATCCCTCGCTCTCCGCTATTCCGGTCCTCACGGGCCGGATTTTTTTTGGAAAATCTCTCAGATAAGTCTGAAAGAAGACGCAACCTTCAAGTAAAAACGACACAATATTTAGATCTACAAGCCAGGCAGTATTTGTTTATATCTTATTTTGAAGTCTAGCCAAATCGCCCAGACACATAGTCTTGCGTGGCTTGCTGTTGGGGAGAATTAAAAATCGATTGCGTATCATTGAACTCCACTAAATAGCCAACTTTTCCAGATCGGTTTTCCACTGTCTCTGCGTTGAAAAAGGCTGTTTCGTCGCTGACTCGTACGGCTTGCTGCATGTTGTGAGTCACAATCACAATCGTGAAACTCTTTTTGAGCTCATGCATGGTTTCTTCAATTTTTAATGTCGATATCGGGTCTAGGGCAGAACAAGGTTCGTCCATCAAGATGACTTCCGGTTGGATGGCGATCGTGCGGGCGATACACAGGCGTTGTTGTTGCCCACCAGAAAGGGAGTAGCCGCTCTCTTTTAGCTTGTCTTTGCATTCATCCCAAACAGCTGCCTGACGCAGAGAGCGCTCCACCAATTCATCCATATTTCCCTTGTAGCCATTGATGCGGGCCCCGAAAGCCACGTTTTCGTAAATACTTTTGGGAAATGGATTGGGCTGTTGAAACACCATTCCAATGCGCCGTCTTACTTCCACTGGGTCGACCGCTGCAGCATATAAATCCACACCATCAAACAAAACGCGACCTTTCAACGTACAACCTTCGATAAGGTCATTCATACGATTAATCGATCGCAAGATCGTCGACTTACCGCATCCCGAAGGCCCAATTAAAGCTGTTACTTTCCCACTTGGTATATCACAATAAACATCTCGTACTGCAGCAGAATTGCCATAGCTGATGGTCACATTCTGCATTGAAACAGCAACTTCTTCTTGGGTGCTTGGCTGAATGTCTGCGGATTCGGAGGTCATGGTGCCCTGTGATTGGTTAAGTAGTGGAAGACGTCGGGGAAACCTTTGGATGAAAGCTTGCTTCGATGATTCATCTGGATGCGACCCGTCCAAGCCAGCGCGCAAATAAATTGAGGGCCAAAATTAATGCTACGAGGACAAAAGAAGCAGCCCAAGCCAATTCATTTTGCACTTCAAGGGGCATGATCGAAAAATTATAAATTAAGACTGATAATGTGGCAATCGACGAAAACCACCCGTCCACTGACAATAGATCTGCCCAGTAGGGAGAAAATAATGCCGTGAAGATAAGAGGTGCTGTTTCGCCTGCTGCCCTTGCAATGGCAAGCACCACCCCAGTCGCAATCGGTGTAAATGCCGCTGGCAATGTGATCCGAGTGATCGTGATGAATCGAGAGGCCCCAACGCCCAAGGCCCCACGACGAAGATCGTCTGGCACCAGCTTTAATCCTTCATCCGTTGTTTTAATGACGGTTGGAATCATTAGGATTGAAAGTGCTAATCCGCCTGCAACGGCGCTGTAGGCATTTCCAAATATCAGTCTGGTCGTTACGAGTGTTCCGTATATAAATACGCCAGCAATGATGGATGGCACTCCAGAAAGAACGTTGGTTCCGAAGCGGATAAATTGTGCAAACCAATCAGATCTTGAATATTCTGCCAAATAAATTCCTCCGCCAACGCCTATCGGAATTGCAAATAATGCTGCAACAAATGTAACCACAAATGTTCCAATGATTGCATTTCCGATTCCACCTCCTTCTAGCCCAGGGGGTGGTGGCAGTTCGGTAAAGAGGCTGATGCTGATTTTCGAGGCACCCTTGAGTAATACGTAACCCAAGACAAGAATTAATGGCAGAACAGCAACGATTGAAAACAGTGCTGCCAGTCCTGTCATAAATCGGTTGCCAAGATTACGCTTGATATTTGGTTTGTAGTTAAGTTGTTTTTGTCTTGTGATAAGACCAGCATTATTGATGTTCATGTCAGTATTTGAGGCTGAGCCGTTTCACAAGCAGCTGCGCCAAAATGTTGACGGCCAATGTCATGATCATAAGTACGAAGGCGGCATACATCAATGATGAAACCTGCGATCCATCAGCCTCACCAAATTGGTTGGCAAGCATTGCAGAAATTGTATTGCCAGGTGCCAATAAGGAGAAACTAAAATTATTTGAGTTTCCAATAATCATTGTTACTGCCATCGTTTCGCCCATCGCTCGGCCTAGGGCAAGCATCACGCCTCCGACGATGCCAGAGATTGCTGCAGGTAAGGTTACGTTGGTAATCGCGCCCCAGCGAGTGGTTCCGATTCCATAGGCTGCCTGAGTTAATCGTTCAGGAACTTGTTGAAGCGAATCACGGGTGATTGCGGTGATGATTGGTAGAATCATCACCACTAAAATCAACACGGCTGGCAAGGTTCCTGGCCCCATTGGTGGAGAGCTAAATAGGGGGATCCAGCCAAAATAGGTGTACAGCATTTCGAGGCCTGGCCGAATGAATGGCTCCATCACAAAGATGGCCCATAAGCCGAGAACTACTGATGGAACTGCTGCTAATAACTCCACCATCAATCCGATAAAGTTTCTTATTTTTTGCGGAATAATGTTTTCTGTAATGAATATTGCCGTTCCAACCCCCAATGGAATGGCAATGAAGAGTGACAAGATCGAGGTCACTAATGTGCCGTAAATTGCGGCCCCAGCCCCGTATTCATCATCGACGGGGTTCCAATCAGACGTGATTAAAAACTCCCAGCCATACCGAAGCATGGATGGCAGGCCCCCCTGAAACACCACGAACAAAATGGCGAACAGGACAAGGGCCACGACCGACGCCAGGATCACCGCCAAGTTTTTGAAACCCGAGTCCACCAGCTTTTCGGACTGCGGTCGTTTGCGGAGTCGGTACTGATCGTCCAAGTTGCTGGACATTGATCGGAGGATCACACCTCCCCTAAGTATGGGAGAGATCGGTCCTGGGTTCCTTGTGATCCCGAACACAAATACATGTCGGTTTGCTGGAGGCTTATTCGTTACCGGCCGTTAGCCTGGAGTTCCACTGATCGCGGGTATGGGTCGGATCGTCGGAATCGATCTAGGGACCACCAATTCGGTTGTTGCCGTTTTGGAGGCCGGTCGCCCCCATGTCATTGCCAATGCTGAAGGTGGGCGCACCACGCCATCCGTTGTTGGTTACAGCAAAGATCAAGAACTTTTAGTTGGTCAACTTGCCAGACGACAGCTGGTCTTGAGCCCACGCAATACCTTTTCCAATCTCAAGCGTTTTGTGGGCCGCGATTGGGATGAGTTGGACGACAGCAGTCTTTCCGTTCCCTACACCGTTCGGGCCAATGACCGTGGTCAGGTGCGCGTGCCCTGCCCTGTGACCGAGAGGGAATATGCACCGGAGGAGTTGGTCGCAAGCATCATTCGAAAGTTGGTCGACGATGCCTCGACTTACTTAGGTGAAACCGTTGAAGCCGCAGTGGTGACGGTTCCGGCTTACTTCAACGATGCGCAACGGCAGGCAACCCGTGATGCCGGTCGGTTGGCTGGTATTTCCGTTGAGCGAATTTTGAATGAACCCACAGCCGCAGCATTGGCCTACGGCTTTGATCGCAGTGCAGTCCGTCGTGTTCTCGTCTTCGATCTTGGTGGTGGCACCTTCGATGTGTCGTTGCTTCGAATTGCCAATGGTGTTTTTGATGTCAAATCAACAAATGGTGATACCCAACTCGGTGGCAACGATTTCGACCAGCGCATCGTTGATTGGCTCGCTGATGCCTTTCAGAAGGAACACTCCATTGACTTGCGACGCGATCGACAGGCCTTGCAACGGCTCACCGAGGCCGCGGAAAAGGCAAAACAAGAACTCTCTGGCGTCCTAACGACTCCCATCTCTTTGCCGTTTATCGCGACGGGAACTGAGGGCCCACTCCATATCGAAACCAACCTGGACCGACCCACCTTTGAAGGACTTTGTCCGGACCTCCTCGACCGTTTGCTGAATCCGGTTCAGGCTGCATTGCGCGATTCCGGTTGGGCACCGGATGACATTGACGATGTGGTGTTGGTGGGGGGTGGCACCCGGATGCCGATGGTTCAACAACTGGTGCGGACCCTTGTTCCGATTGACCCTTGCCAGTCGGTCAACCCCGATGAAGTGGTGGCCATTGGTGCCGCGGTCCAGGCCGGGATCCTCACTGGGGAACTGCGAGATCTGCTGCTGAACGATGTGACACCGCTCTCCCTTGGTCTGGAAACAGTGGGAGGTTTGATGAAGGTTTTGATTCCCCGTAATACCCCCATCCCCGTGCGCCAATCCGATGTGTTCAGCACCTCGGAAGCGAACCAATCGTCCGTTGAAATTCATATCTGGCAAGGTGAACGCCAGATGGCATCCGATAACAAGTCGTTAGGACGCTTCCGCCTCTCAGGAATCCCCCCAGCCCCCCGTGGCGTTCCCCAGGTGCAAGTGGCCTTTGATATCGATGCCAATGGTTTGCTTCAGGTCAGTGCCACGGACCGAACGACGGGCCGAAAACAATCGGTGTCGATTCAGGGTGGTTCGAATCTCAATGAAGAGGAGGTGACGGCTCTCCTTGCTGAGGCTGAGGCAAGAGCTGATGAAGATCGCCGCAAACGCAATCAGATTGAGCGGCGCAATCGAGCTCAAACCCTTCTATCCCAAGCTGAGCGGCGGTTGCGTGATGCGGCGCTTGAACTGGGTCCCTATGGGGCAGAACGTCAGCAGAGATCCGTGGAAATGGCCATCCGTGATGTGCAGGACTGTTTGGCCGCGGACGACCTTCAAGAGATTGACCTCAGCGTGAGTGGTTTGGAGGAAGCATTATTTGGTTTGAACCGACGCCTCTCGGCTGAGCGTCAATCCGATGGAAGTCCTCTTCAGGGCATCCGTAGCACCCTCGGTTCCCTGAAGGATGAATTGTTCTCCGATGATTGGGATGACGACCCTTGGGGTGCCCCCAGTCGTCCGCCCGACCGGAGCCGCGGGTTGAATCGGCGTGATGCATCCGCTTGGGACGATGACATCTACCGCTAACCCTGATTATTGGTCCCTGCTTGGGATCCGTCCCGATAGCGATGCGGCGCAGCTCAAACGAGCTTTCCGTCGGGAAGCGCGACGTTGGCATCCGGATCTCAATGGAAATGATCCAGTAGCCGAAGAGCGGTTCAAGCTCGTGAATGAGGCGTATGCGGTTCTCAATGACCCACGACGGCGGGATGCGTGGCAGCGGGGCGGAGCTGTTGTAGAAGCCGACGACAATCCATTCACGACAGGTTTTCCTGATTTTGAGGATTACCTCGATGTGATTTTTGGGAGGCGAGAACGTCGTGAAGACCCTGCTGCTGAATCTGAGCCCGAACCAGACGTCATGCCCTGGCAGGCGAGTGATGGTGAAGCGGCTACAGAACGGCCCGTGGCAGCACCCGCACCACCACCGCCCGTCTTGGCCGTGGAAGATCTGGAATCTGTTGTGGAGCTCACCCCTGACCAAGCCCTTCTGGGTACCCAGGTGGAACTCACGCTTGGCGATGGAACGCTGATTCAGCTCGATACCCCACCCTTTGCCGGTGATGGCTGGCGCTTGCGTCTCGAGGGGGTGGCTCCGGGTGGGCGAGATCATTTTTTGCAGCTGCGTGTGATCACCGAAGAGGGGCTGCGAGTGGATGGCCTTCGGGTGCACTACAAGTTGGAACTTTTCCCCCCTGATGCGGCCCTCGGCTGTGCCGTTGATGTGCCCACCCTGGATGGCCCTGTCACCTTGCAGGTTCCTCCTGGTTCCTCGAGTGGTCGGCTTTTACGTCTGCGGGGACGGGGCCTATCCATGGATGAGCAACTGGGGGACCAGTTGGTTGAAGTGGTGGTGGTGATCCCGTCGGACTTGGGAGAAGATGAACGGGCGCTCTATCGGCGCTTGCAGGAGCTAGCGGTCGAATCTGAGATCCAGTGATGTAATCCCCACCTCCGCGGCTGCGTAGTTGAGTTGTTCGGTGAGAGACTCCGCTCAAGTTCGGATTGACGGTTCCGGGATGCGCGTTCACGTGATGTTGTTTGACGCTGGCACGGACAGCGAGGGCATTCATTCGCTTGAGATCGCTGGACGCACCGTGGTTCTGTTGTTTGAGAATCCGGAAGATGCCGAACGCTATGCAGGCTTGCTGGAAGCCCAAGACTTTCCTGTTCCAACCGTCGAGGCCTTGGATCGTGAGGACGTTGAATTGTTTTGCAGAGATGCCGGTTATGAGGCACGTCTGATTGAGGCGGGTTTTGTGCCTGGCACGGATGAGGAGCGTTTGTTCATGGCCCCGCCTGAATCCAACCGTGATGTCAGCCAATGGAAGGATGATGAATCTGTGGTGGCTGAGACGTCGTCTGATTCCGATGCCTCGCTCGACGCGGCACCAAACCCAGAATTGGATGCACTGAGACAACGTCTCGAAGGACTTCTCTAACGCGATGGCTGGCTTTGATCCCTCACTTCAGCCCTCTGATGACCGCGGTCATCTCCTGACGGAGCAAAGCAATCCCCGTAGTCGCCGATTGGATCAATTGGCGACTACGGATCTTGTGAATTTGTTCGTGGATGAAGATCGTCGTCCCCAAGAAGCGGTGGCAGGGGCTTCAGAGGCATTAGCCGCCGCCGTGGATGCCATTGCAGCGCGCCTTTTTGATGGTGGTCGGTTGTTTTATCTGGGGGCTGGAACCTCTGGCCGGCTTGGTGTCTTGGATGCCGCTGAATGCCCTCCAACCTTTTGTAGTGATCCCAAGCTTGTTCAAGGGGTGTTGGCTGGAGGAACCCCGGCCCTATTGCGTAGTTCAGAAGGTCTTGAGGATCTTGAGCAGGCCGGTCGTGAAGATCTGGAGCGGCATGGATTCCAGCAGGGGGATTGTTTGGTGGGCATCGCAGCTGGTGGTACGACCCCCTATGTGCGGGGTGGTTTGTCCTACGCCCGTTCAATCGGTGCCCTCGCGATTGGGATGGCCTGTGTTCCCAAGGATCAAGCCCCGTTGCCCTGCGATATCGATATCCGTCTGCTGACGGGTCCGGAATTGTTAACGGGTTCGACGCGACTCAAAGCCGGCACCGCCACAAAAATGGCCCTCAATATTTTGTCGACCACGGTGATGGTCCGTCTTGGCAAGGTTTATGGCAATCGCATGGTGGATGTGGCAGCCAGCAACAGCAAGTTGGTCGATCGTTCCCTGCGCATCCTCCGTGATCTCATCGGCGTCGAGCGTGAGGAGGGTTTGGCCCTGTTGGGATTGTCGGATGGTTCCGTCAAACTTGCACTTCTGATGAAGGCTGGAAAACTTTCAAAAGACCAGGCAGAAGGTGTTTTAGAGCGGAACGACCAACAATTGCGGCAGGCGCTGGAGAGTTGCGGTGCAACATTGACTCAACTTTGAGACCATTCTCCCCAATAGGGGGCAGTGAAGAGATCGAGCTTTTGACGCGTCTGAGGGGGCACAACCTCCTTAGGAGTTACGACTGCATTCGCTAAGGCCGTATGGGCGGATGATGCTGGTCGTGCAGCGCCGATCCGATGTATGAGCGTTCGAAGGATCGGTTCGGTGGCCATGGCATTGGCCCTCAGATTCCCCATCACCATCTCAACAGTCACGGCGTCGTGGTCCTGATGCCAGCAATCAAAGTCGGTCACCATGCTCAGTGAGGTGTATGCCAATTCGGCTTCTCGAGCCAACCTCGCTTCGGTGTGATTGGTCATGCCGATCACGGAACACCCCCAACTCCGGTAAAGCTCGCTCTCTGCTCGGGTGGAAAACGCTGGCCCTTCCATGCACAAATACGTTCCACCTCGATGCAATGTTTGCCCATTGGGCAAGGACGACTCGGCCGCATCCGATAACAGCTGGCTGAGTTGCGAACAAAAAGGATCGGCCAGGCTCACGTGGGCCACACATCCTTCCCCGAAAAACGTCGCTGGACGCTGCTGAGTGCGGTCAATGAACTGATCGGGCACCACCATGTCCCTCGGTCGTATTGAGGCTTGTAAGGAGCCAACAGCGGAGACGGACACCAACCAACGCACACCCAGGGAACGCATCGCCCAAAGATTGGCTCTGTAGGGAACCTCGCGGGGCAGGAATTGATGATGGCGTCCGTGACGTGCCAGAAAAACGGTTTCGACGCCCTCCAAACGACCAACGCGCAGTTGATCGGATGGAAGGCCAAACGGCGTTTGTACCTCTATCTCCTGTTCATCCTCAAGACCGGCGATCGCATACAAACCACTGCCCCCGATCACTCCTACGCGTGCATTGGACAGATCTGGACTCTGGTGTTCCATCGCAATCCTTTCGACGCCGTCATCTTGCCGTGTTTCTAAACTGCAGCTTTGCTCGCGCCACCATGACCAAGGCCCTGATGGATACCGAAGCAGGCCCAATCGAGCTCGAGCTGTTCGACACTGATGCGCCTAATACCGTCGCTAACTTCGTCAAATTGGTGAAGGATGGGTTCTACGACGGTCTCGCTTTCCACCGTGTGATCCCTGGTTTTATGGCCCAGGGTGGCTGCCCCAATAGCCGTGAAGGGGCCAAGGGAATGGCGGGCACCGGCGGCCCTGGGTACCAGATCGACTGTGAGATCAATTCCAAGAAGCACCAGGCTGGGACTCTTGCCATGGCCCACGCCGGTCGCAACACCGGGGGCTCACAGTTCTACATTTGTTACGAGGGACAGCCACACCTTGATGGAGTCCACACGGTGTTCGGTCTCACCGGAAATATGGACGTCGTGCTGAAGCTGAACAACGGTTCACGCATCAACAAAGTCACCATTCAAGAGAGCTAATCGCCTGCGCGCTGGCGTCATTGTGCTGAATGGCGCCAAAACAACAGAACCGGGCTGGTCTTGATTAGGCCAGCCCCCTGATCCGAACCCAAGTCTGTGAACTCTCGATCGAGACGTTCCAATGTTTGAGGTGGATGGAGTGCCATCCGTTCGCTTGGAACGCGCATCAGGCCTAAGGCTTCTGTGCCTGAAATCTTGGCCAACGCTTGGATTAACCGGTACGGATCACGATCACCAGGATTGATCTTCCAAACGAATTGCGGTCTGTCCCAAAGGGCGAGCAGCCTTGGTTCATGGAGTGCGTCCATTTGAAAGCCATGCTCATGCGCCACTGATTCCACCTGTCGACGCACATGTGGCCAAGTGTCTGGTTGCCCGCGAACCGCCATGGCCAACACAGTGCACGGCGTGTCCGCCTCAAATAAGTGGCCAAGTTTGTCTCGCTTCACAGCGAGATAATCGGCATTGTGGTCTCCTGCGTCCATCACGAGGGGAACGCGTTCTTCCACCTGAAGGCCGTATCCACCCAATCCGGCAATTTTGCGTGGATTGTTGGTGAGTAGCCGCAGCCTGTGGATCCCAAGGTCGGACAAGATTTGTGCTCCAACCCCGTAATTGCGTAGGTCGGCTGGAAAGCCCAATCGTTCATTCGCTTCAACGGTGTCAAGTCCACCGTCCTGAAGGCTGTAGGCCCTCAATTTGTTGATCAAGCCAATGCCACGACCTTCCTGTCGCAGGTACACCACGACCCCCTGTCCTTCGGCTTCGATTTGGCGAAGCGCCGCCTCCAGTTGGGGGCGGCAGTCGCAGCGCAGTGATCCGAAGGCATCTCCGGTGAGGCATTCCGAGTGCATCCGCACCAAAACCGGTTCCCGCAAAGACGCTGGGTCTCCTTTCACCAGGGCAACGTGCTCTGATCCATCGAGATCATTTTTGTAGCCGATCGCTTGAAATGCGCCGAACTGACTTGGCAGTTCGGCGTGCGCCATCCGCTTGACGAAACGCTCGTTCTCAAGCCTGTAGCGAATCAGATCGGCAATGCTGATGAGTTTTAAGCCCCATTGGTCGGCGTAGGCCCTGAGCTCTGGCAAGCGAGCCATGGAGCCGTCGGTGTTCTGAATCTCACAAATGACACCAGCTGGGCTAAGGCCAGCCAACAGGGATAAATCAACAGCCGACTCCGTATGGCCAGCGCGCTTTAAGACGCCCCCAGAGCGTGCACGGAGGGGGAAGATATGGCCTGGACGGCGGAGATCCGCAGGCCTTGTTGAAGGGTTGAGGGCAACTTGAATGGTCCGAGCCCGGTCATCCGCTGAAATGCCTGTGGTGACGCCATGTTCAATGCCAGCGTCAATGCTGACGGTGAAGGCTGTCTGATTGGCATCTGTGTTGCGATCCACCATGAGCGGGAGATCCAGTTCATCAAGGCGGTCTCCCTCCATGGCGAGACAGATCAACCCTCTGGCTTCCGTTGCCATGAAATTGATCGCCTCTGGGGTGGCGAACTGCGCCGCACAAATGAGGTCCCCTTCATTTTCACGTTGTTCGTCGTCCACGACGACCACGCAGGCTCCATTGCGAATGGCCACGAGTGCATCCGCAATGCTGTCGAATTGAATCGGGTCGTTGGAAGAAGCAGGGGAGCTGGGGTTCAGGAGCCTGGAAGATCGGAATAAGCCCCCATTATCGATCTCTGTACGATCGATCGTTCAGTGAGCTCCCCGATGCCAAGCAGCACACCGTCAACGATGGTTGAAATGGCGGCGACGTCTGGGGGGCGTGTGGCCGTCATCGGCGCCTCTGGGTATGGCGGCCTTCAGACCATCCGCCTACTGCAAGGACACCCGTCTCTTTCCGTGACGTTCCTGGGAGGAGAACGAAGTGCAGGCCGGCGTTGGAGTTCGATCTGCCCCTTTTTGCCACTGCCGGATGATCCCCTCGTTGAATCCGTCGATCCAGCTCGAATCGCGGAGGTGGCGGATTATGCCGTTCTGAGCCTTCCTAACTGCCTTGCCTGTCAGCTGGCACCGCAATTACTTGATCGCGGCGTTCGGGTTGTCGACCTATCCGCAGATTTTCGATATCGCTCCTTAGATCAGTGGCTCGAGGTGTACGCCCAAGAAGCCAGCAACATCAATCGGACCGATGCCGAACTTTGTCGTGAAGCTGTTTACGGGCTCCCGGAATGGAACGGACCCGCCATCGCTGAGGCAAAACTTGTGGCCGCACCTGGCTGCTTCCCAACTGCGAGTCTGTTGCCGCTTCTTCCTTTCCTCAAACAAGGATTAATCGATACCGATCGAATCATCATTGATGCCAAAACCGGAACCTCTGGTGGTGGCAGGGTTCCCAAAGAAGCCATGTTGTTGGCGGAGGCCTCCGAGTCGATTGCTCCCTACGGCGTGATTGGTCATCGCCACACGTCCGAGATCGAGCAAATGGCCCAAGACGTGGCCGGCCAAACCATCCAGCTTCAATTCACCCCGCATCTGGTGCCGATGGTTCGTGGTCTTCTTTCAACGGTGTATGCCCGCTTAAGGGATCCAGGCTTAACAGCGGAAGACTGCACAACGGTGATCAACGCGGTGTATCGCCACCATCCCTGTGTCACCGTCCTGCCTGTTGGTACCTACCCCGCAACAAAATGGGCGCGACACACGAACCGAGCGCTCCTTTCCGTCCAAGTGGACAATCGGACGGGGCAATTGGTGTTGATGAGCGCGATCGATAATTTGATTAAAGGACAGGCGGGCCAAGGCGTGCAGTGTCTCAATCTGATGGCGGGTTTGGCGCCGGAGACCGGTTTGCCCTTGCAACCCATCTACCCCTGACGCCAGCGGTGAGCGTTTTGCTGCAGCGTTGCTGGCAGCAAAACGTGTTCTTGCTTTTGCACGCGTCCTGAAAGCGAGGCGTGGGTATCGGCTGCGAGCACTGGAACCGCGGCTTGAGCAAGGATCGGTCCGGCATCAAGGTCGGCGGTGACGATGTGCACCGTGCAGCCACTGATCGACACCCCTGCTTGAAGGGCTTGTCCCACAGCATCGAGTCCACGGAAACTAGGCAGGAGTGACGGATGGATGTTCACCAGTCGTTCCGGAAAGGCATCCACCAATACATCGGTCACGATCCGCATCCATCCGGCCATCACCACAACGTCCACTTGCTGAGCTTGAAAGAGGGAAACCAGCTCACGATCGAGGGCTTCTCGATCCGTGTAGCCACGATGGTCAACCACTTCGACAGGAATGCCAAAGCGATCAGCCCGCTGGTGGGCGCCGCAGTTTTTGTTGTTAACCACCAAAAGTGGAATGTCTGCCCCAAGGCGTCCGGCCTGAATGGCCTGGACGATCGCTTCAAAATTGCTTCCATTACCGGAGGCCATCACTCCGATCCTTAACGGGGTCATCAGGGAAGGAACACCGTCTGAATACGGATGTAAAAGGGCCTGGTCAGCCGGATTTTGCTGGCTAGGGTCGGTCAAAGCAGGTGATTGGTCAATGTCCCATCTCTCCATCCTGCCCACCGTGTACACGCGGCTCGATTATTTGGCTCGTGCCTTGACCCAAGAGGGCTTCAAGGTTCAGTTCGGTGGGTACCTTGATGATGTCGGTTCAGTCCCAGTGCCCGCAGACCTTGTGGCCTCTTGCGGTGACTGTCGTCCGCTGGGCTGGTCTCGTCAGGCTGATGGATGTATCTGTCTCTGTGGCGACCTTCAACGCATCAGTTCTCACCCTGGACTGGAAGCTCGACTTCAGCGGGTGGCGCGTCGCTATGCGCTGCTGTTTGCCATCGATCAGATCAATATCGAGAGTGATCGCTTAACAACAGCCTCCATGTCTCTTCTGCAGGACTGATGTGAGCGATTCGGTTCAGATTCGACTCGACCTAACCCAACCAGCCAGCCAAACGGTTTGGGTCCACATGGAGTGGACGCCCCAGTGGAATCGCCAAATTCTTCAGTTACCCGTCTGGACCCCAGGGTCCTACACCGTTCGAGATCACGCTCAACACCTTCACAGTCTTCGGCTGAGCAATGGTTCAACGGTTCAAAAGGTTCGTCGTTTGTCCCCGAGTCGTTGGCTGTGCGAGCTGACAACGCTCGAGCCGGTCACGCTCAGCTACGCGATTGAATCTCGGGACCTCACGGTGCGGACTGGCTTGCTGGACCCGGATTTTGCGTCCCTCAGTCTGGCTTCGGTGGCGATGGAGATCGAGGGCTTCCGTTGGATGCCCCATCACTTGGAGGTGTCAGCTCCTTCCCACTGGCAAGTGCATCTCCCCCTCGAATCGTCAGTCAAGGGTTGGCTTGCCCCGGATTTCGATGCGCTGATCGACACCCCGTTGCATGCCGGTTCATTTGCGGTGGAGCCGTTCACCGTTCATGGACATCGGCATGAACTTCTCCTGATTGGCGCTCCCCCTTTTGGTTGGCCGGAGAGCATCATCTCGGACATCGAGCGCGTTTGCCAGGCCACCTGCGATCTGATGGGGACGCCTCCCCCCGCAGGAGACCGATACCAACTGGTTCTACAACTTCTTGAAAAGGGGTATGGCGGCCTGGAGCATGACCACAGTGCTGTTTTGCAATTCAATTGGTCTGCCCTGGCCAGCAAGAAGGGATACAGGCAGCTGCTTCAGCTGGTCGGCCATGAGTATCTGCACCAGTGGAATGTGCGTCGGCTTCGTCCCGTCGAATTGCGCCCCTACAACTATTCCCAACCGGTGATCTGTGAGGGGTTGTGGTTTGCTGAGGGCATCACGAGCTACTACGACCTCTTTCTTCCGCTGTGGGCTGGATGTACAGACCAGACCATGCTTTTAGAGGACTTTGGTGAGGAGCTGTCCAGTGTCTTGATGTCGCCTGGACGGTCGATTCAATCTCTGTCGATGAGTGCAGAAGAGGCCTGGGTGAAGCTGTACAAGGCCACACCTGCCTCACGCGATACCCAGATCAGCTACTACCGGCTGGGAGCTGCAGTGGCTTTTTGCCTGGACGTCCGCCTCCGCAGTTTTGGGTCCTCCCTTCCAGTGTTGCTTCGCCATCTATGGAGTTTCTTTGGCGAACAACGTCGTGGTTTTTGCAGAGACGATCTACATCTATGGCTCTCATCTGTGGACAGCGGCCTTCCTGCAGAACTGGACCACTGGCTTGACGACACAAATGCGATTCCGCTTGAGCACTCCGCTGGGCTCATTGGTCTGCGCCTGGAGTCTGTCCAACAACAGACCCCCCACCATGGGCTGAGCTTGAAACTTTCAGCAGGTGATCTGGTGGTTCAACGGGTGATGAAGAACAGCCCAGGCATGAGGGCCAACTTGGTTGTTGGGGACGAAATCCTGGCGATCAATGGCTTCCGTGTCCGATGCATCGAAGCCGTTGCTGATCTCATGCGTAACTGTTCTGAAGTTCAGGTGTCTTTTGTGCGGCGGGGGTTGATGAAAGAAACGCTCCTACAGCCCGAAACGGCCATTGAGTCTTGGCGCTTGGACTTCGATCCTCAGGCGTCATCCAATCAATTGGCCTTACGAGAGCAATGGTTCAAAACTTTCTGAACCGTTGCCGAGAGCAACCTTTTTCGCTTTTACGACGTCATCAAAAAACTGCTCTGTCAGCACTTGCCATTGGCTCAATCGGTTTTGTCGTGCTGGGTTGGTCGCTGATTGATGGCCGGATGCTCTCGCTTGTTTTTGATCGTCCTTCGTTGTTGGAATTACTCGACCAGGTGAGTGAGGACAAGGGCACTAAGCGCAAGCCGTCTCCGCTTGGATCTGTGCCAGTCGCACCCCTTTCCCGTTCGTGGCGTTCGCCGTTGGCTCGCCAATGCTCGAGCATCGATAAAGGCATTCGATCCCGGTTGCTAACCCTCCAGAAGCGTTCAGGTTCGTGGCGCACATTTGTGCCCATTGATTCAACCAATTTTGGCAAGCGCTTCAGCGAAGACGCTTTTGGTCGTCGCCTCGATCCCTCTCCTCGGGTGATTGTTTTGCATGAAACGGTGTATTCAGTGAGTTCTGCTGTGAACACCTTTCAAACGCCGCACCCCAGAGATGAAGACCAAGTGAGTTACCACACCCTCATTAGTCGGGATGGTCGTGTCCTCGACCTGGTAGACCCACTCATGCGGGCCTATGGAGCCGGCTATTCAGCCTTCCTTGGGGAATGGGCCATTACGAATAAAAGGCTTAAGGGATCGGTCAATAATTTCGCTCTTCACCTGAGTCTTGAAACGCCATCCAGTGGTGCGCACGGTGGTTCTGGCCACAGTGGCTATTCGTCTCAGCAATACGACGCCTTGGCCCTGGTGTTATCCGGATGGATGAAAGCATTCAATCTCTCCCCAACCTCAGTCACCACTCATCGTCATGTGGATATTGGCGGTGAACGAGCCGATCCGCGTAGTTTCGATTGGTCAGCCTTGCAGGGGCGACTTGCTGCTTTGGGAGATCTTTGTGTCCCTTGAGAGAGATTGTCAGTTCGACACCCCTAAATGAAATGGGCTCGAGCTGGAGCTCGAGCCGAGTAGATCAGGCCATGCAGTTCCGGGTCTTGCATGTAACGCAGCACTCTTGCCGGGTAGTCGAGTTTGCCGTTGTGTAAGTAGCTGAGGGTTGCAATTGCTTTTGCGTCCAGATAAGAGCGGCTGGCTTGGAGCACCTCATGGGGTGAGAGGCCTAACTCACGCTTCAGTCGTTGCAGTTTTCCAGCTAAGAGCCGCACGTTTTGTTCTGGATTCAACAATTGATCCCGTGCCCAAGCAATTTCATCCGCCGTGGGCTGTGGGGAGAGTTTCTTTTGATGAATTAATTCGCTGATGCCGAGTTGGGCAGGTCCATGGGTTTTAACCAAGCCCGAATGGGCAATAAACGGCAACCCTTCCCCTGGTTTGGAATGTTGTATTTCATCGAACAAAATTGCCGTCACCAACATCGGATTCACGCGATGCCTTGCCGATTCACGAAGGATGGCTGGCTTGAGTGCTTGGAGACGGTCAAGGGTTCGCAACCGCAGGGGTTGCAGTTGATCCATCCCATCGGTGAAGAGCTGGGCCAGAGGTGTCTGGGGGCCATGCACGCCGAAACGTCGTTGGAGGATTTGCAATTCCTCAACGCTGAAATCGGCCGGATTGAGATTCCCTTCCAGCGTGGATTGCCTCTGGCCTGGTTGCACGTCGATGCCTGGCGTAGTGCGGAAGAAGCCCAGTCCGATAACTACGGCAGCACAGGCTCCTGCAGCGATAAAGCGCAGACGATCAGGCATTGAGGAGGAAGGCCAAATGCGAAGGAACTCGGATGAAACTACCCGGGGTGTCCAAGAAAGTGCGCATTTCGTCAGATCCTGGATAGCTTCAGCAGATATCAGCAGCAACTCCCCCGTGAGCTTTCCGGATTTCAGCGCTAGCGACGCTCAGATTCAATGGCAGCGGTTTTGTGATCTCCTTTGGTATCACGACGATCTTGGTTTGTGGCTGGATGTCAGCCGAATGCACCTCAATGCTTCTGAGCTTGAGGCGTTGCAACCAGCGATGGATCGCGCCTTCACCGCCATGCATGAGCTTGAGGCGGGTGCCATTGCGAATCCCGATGAAGAACGGCAAGTCGGCCACTACTGGCTGCGGAATCCCCAACTGGCTCCGTCCGATGACCTTCGAAGCCACATCGCCCGTGAAGTCGATGACATCGAGGCTTTTGGCCATGCTGTTGTTCAGGGTGAGATCAAGGCCCCTAGCGGAGTTCCGTTTACGGATGTGTTGTGGATTGGGATCGGAGGCAGTGGCCTTGGCCCGGCTTTGATGATTCGCGCGCTCCAGAACAACAACCAGGGGCTCCCCTTTCATTTCCTCGACAATGTTGATCCCAACGGGATGAGCAACGTTCTTGGCGGTCTGGCCGGTCGCTTTAAAACCACCTTGGTGGTGACGGTGAGCAAGTCCGGTGGAACACCCGAGCCTCATATCGGCATGGAGCAAGCTCGCTTAAAGCTGGAGGCTGACGGAGGTCAGTGGGCTGGCCAAGCGGTAGCGATCACGATGTTGAACAGCCGGCTTGATCAACAGGCCCAGCAGGAAGCCTGGCTCAAACGCTTCGACATGTTCGATTGGGTGGGTGGTCGCACAAGCATCACAAGTGCCGTGGGATTGCTACCTGGTGCACTCATTGGTTCCGATATCAGAGAATTCTTGGCCGGTGCGGCTCAGATGGATGAAGCCACGCGAGTGGCCGATAGCCGCAGGAATCCTGCCGCTCTGATGGCAGCGTCTTGGTATGTGGCTGGAGATGGGAAAGGTCGTCGCGACATGGTGGTTCTCCCCTATCGCGATCGACTCGAAGTTTTTAGCCGCTATCTCCAACAACTGGTGATGGAGTCTCTTGGTAAGCGCCTTGATCGGGATGGCAATGTTGTGCACCAAGGTATTGCTGTTTATGGCAATAAAGGATCCACTGATCAACATGCTTACGTCCAACAGTTGCGTGATGGAGTTGATAACTTTTTCGCCACATTCATTGAAGAGATTGAAGATAGTCAAGACATTCCCGCCATTAAAGATGAGCGTCCCGGCGACTTCCTTGATGGCTTTTTACAGGGAACACGATCGGCCCTTACAGAAGGTGGACGTCAAAACATGACGATCACCATGCGGTGCTTCGATGAACGTCGCCTAGGGGCTCTTGTGGCTTTATTTGAGCGAGCTGTCGGGCTGTATGGCGAGTTGGTGAATGTCAATGCCTATCACCAGCCTGGCGTCGAGGCTGGAAAGAAGGCAGCAGCCGCCATTCTCGATCTGCAACAACGTGTGGAAAATGTTTTGCAGGATGGTGTGCCTCGCACCGTGTCTGAGATTCGGCAAGTTCTTGACGATGGCAGTGATGAGTCCATCTTTTGGATCATGCGACATCTCGCTGGTAATAAGCGCCAATACAATGCCCAAGGTGACTGGTCGAATCCTGCCGGCATGCGTTTCAGCAAAGACTAGAGATTCACTTTAGATCAGTAAACATTCGTAGTCTTTAGATTTATATTTTTTTGATTTTTTTAATCGTAGTTGTTTATAGATTGCGTCCTAGCTTAAAATTTATGGTACAAGATTAACGAGTTTTCCAGGAACAACAATGACTCGTTTTGGTGGTGCTCCCTCAAGCCACTTACTGGCTACATCGCTGGATAGCGCCATGGATTCAAGTGTTGCCTTGTCTGCATCAGCTGGCGCTTGGATACTCCCACGAACTTTGCCCTTCACTTGGATCACGATGGAAATGGTGTCTTGGATTAATGCGCTGGGATCCACCGAGGGCCAGCTCTGTTGATGCACGCTGCCCTCACCACCGAGACGACTCCAGAACTCCTCGGCAATGTGCGGTGCAAAGGGAGCTAGCAATCGAATCAGGCCAGATAGTGCCTCCTGGAGGATGGGAGAACGAAGACGATCAGGTCCCGATGATGTGATCGTGTTCGACAACTTCATTAATTCAGAAATGGCTGTATTCAGCTGAATTTCATCGTTGAGATCATCACTAACCGCATCAATCGCTAAGTGAAGGGCTCGACGAACATCGGCTTCCTGAACCGTCAAATTTTCTGGACAGTCCGTTGTATTCAGATTGGTCAGCGTTGTTGACGCACTCTCAACCAAACGCCAGAGTCGCTGCAGAAATCTGAATTGCCCCTCAACATCAGCGTCATCCCACTCGAGATCCTTCTCGGGAGGTGCTTTGAACAAGATGAACATGCGTGCGGTATCGGCGCCATAGCGATCGATAACTGCTGCCGGATCAACGCCGTTGTACTTCGACTTCGACATTTTCTCGAACAACACCTCGAGTTTGTCGCCAGTAGTTGGATCGTGCGGATCATTGGGATCGCTCACATCTGCTGTTGCGATGTACTTACCAGTGGTCGGATTTCGATAGGTAATGGCCTGCACCATCCCCTGGGTGAGTAGACGTTCGAAGGGCTCATCGATATCAATGAGTCCACGATCTCGGAGTGCCTTGGTAAAAAATCTCGAATAAAGGAGATGGAGGATGGCATGTTCAATCCCTCCCACGTATTGCTTCACCGGTAACCAACGACTGACGGCCTCCTTGCTGAAGGGTTGTTCAGTGTTGTGGGGATCAGCAAAGCGCAGGAAATACCAGGACGAGCACATGAAGGTGTCCATGGTGTCGGTTTCACGCTTGGCGGCACCACCACAGCAAGGGCAGGTCACGTTGACCCAATCGGTTTGTTGGCTCAAAGGGGATCCCCCTTTCCCAGACAGATCGATGCCTCGGGGTAATTCCACCGGCAAATCCTCCCTGGGTACGGGTACAACACCGCAGGTGGGACAATGGATTACTGGGATTGGGCAGCCCCAATACCGTTGCCGTGAAATCAACCAGTCACGCAGTCTGTAGGTCACCTTTCTGGTGGCCCATCCGGCCGTCTCTCCATGGGCCGTGATCGATGCCTTGCCTTGGTTTGAGGGCTGGCCATCAAACAAACCGGAGTTGATCAGCGTTCCTGGCTCTGTCCACGCCTTTCCTGCTTCGATCGCTTCTTTGGCACCCTCGGCATCGATCACCTGACGGACCGCCAATCCATTGGCCTTCGCGAACTGGATGTCCCGTTGGTCGTGAGCCGGTACGCCCATCACCGCACCAGTTCCGTAGTCGGCCAAGACGTAATCGGCGATCCAGACCGGCAGTTGTTCGCCAGTGAGTGGGTTTGTGACGCAGGCTCCAGTGGCAACCCCTTGCTTGGGCATTTCGTCACTGGTGCGTTCAATCGTGCTGAGGCGAGCAACTTGCTTTCGAAACTGATCAACGGAAGCCAGGTGCTCTTCCGTTGTGAGCCCGTCCACCAATTGATGTTCTGGGGCCAACACCACGTAACTAGCCCCCGATAAGGTGTCGGGTCGCGTGGTGAACACCGTGATTGATTGTTGACTCGACCCAGTCACTTGGAATGTGATTTCGGCCCCTTCTGACCGCCCAATCCAGTTGGCTTGCATGGTTCGGACCCGTTCAGGCCAACCCTTCAGCTTGTCGAGGTCGTTCAGCAAGGCTTCGGCGTAATCGGTAATTCGAAGGAACCACTGGTTGAGCTGGCGTTGTTCGACCAGTGCTCCTGAACGCCAGGAACGGCCATCGGCATCCACCTGCTCGTTAGCCAGCACCGTCTGATCCACCGGATCCCAGTTCACCGTTGCGTTTTTTCTGTACGCCAGTCCGCCATCGAATAATTCGAGGAAGAGCCACTGGGTCCAGCGGTAGTAATCGCTATGACACGTGGCTTGTTCGCGATCCCAATCGATGGATAGTCCGAGTCGATCGAGTTGGTCTCGCATTTGGTCGATATTTCGGTCCGTCCATTCACCGGGGTCAATATTGCGTTCGATGGCAGCATTTTCTGCGGGCAATCCGAAGGCGTCCCAGCCCATGGGATGCAATACGGAATCCCCGCGCATCCGCTGGACACGAGCGATGACATCAGTGATCACGTAGTTCCGCACATGGCCCATGTGCAGGCTTCCTGATGGGTACGGAAACATCGAAAGGGCAAAGAAGCCCGGTTTGTTGGACTCGGCCTCAGTGGTGTCCAGCCCTTGGTCTTTCCATCGGGCTCTCCATCGCTGTTCAAGGGCCGAGGGGTCGTATCGGTTCTCCTGCAGGGGGCTATTGGCTGAAGCTGAAGAAGAGGCAGCGTTCACGGGACCCGCATGTGGCTTGGCTGCGATCGTGCCACACACCTGTTGATCAATCGATGGATCGAATCAAGGTGATGTGCCGGCGAGCGATCAAAACAGGGCGTGTTGAGCCCAGACGTTCGAGGGCCAGAAACTCAGGGTCCTGCCAAATCAGTCGGCCCTCAATGCGCTCCTGTTCAAGGACAGCAATGCTGACAGCGAGACCTTCACGAATCCAGGTCTGCAGCATCCGTACACCCGGAAGACTCGGATCTAGGGGCGTGGTCTCCATAAAATTCAGAACACACGAAGGGGGAGCATGCTGCAGTTCAGCAAATATCAGGGTCTTGGCAACGACTTCCTGATTCTTGAGGGGCGTCAGGATCAGCTGGATGTTGCTATTTCAGACCCAGATCCCAACTGGGTTCGGCGAATTTGTGATCGCAGGTTTGGTGTCGGGGGTGACGGTGTGATTTTGGCTCTCCCACCCCAGGCCGATGGCGATCTACGCATGCGGATCTTCAATGCCGATGGCACGGAAGCTGAGATGTGCGGCAATGGCATTCGCTGCCTTGCCCGTTATCTGGCAGACACCGATGGAGAGGCCCCAGGTTGTCGATGGGCGATTGAGACTCCAGCTGGAATGATTCGCCCCGAGTTAATGACGAATGGGCAGTTGCGGGTGGATATGGGCGCCCCGTTTTTGGAGGCAACGTCGATCCCCACCACCCTGGAGCCTCTGGGAGGGTTGCCGAGAGGGTCGCTCGAGATCGATGGCGTTCCGCTCAATGTTGCATCGGTCGGTATGGGCAACCCCCACGTGGTGGTTCCCGTCGATGACCTAAGCCTGATTCCCTTCGAGCAATGGGGGGCTGCCTTGGAAGTGCATCCCGTTTTCCCTGCCAAGACCAATGTGCATTTCCTCAAGGTCCACTCCCGTCACCGCTTGGAAATACGGGTATGGGAACGGGGTGCTGGCCCAACCCTGGCTTGTGGCACAGGTGCCTGCGCCACGCTCGTAGCAGCTGTGCTTCTCGACCTTGCCGACGAGCAAGCCGAGGTGATGCTGCCTGGAGGCCCTCTTCTTATTTCTTGGCCGGGGCGTCGCGGATCAGTTTTGATGACGGGGCCTGCAGAGGCCGTGTTCGATGGGGTGATCACGCCGGAGTTGGTGCCCGCCCCATCCCCTTCTGAATCAATGGTTCAACCCGAGGCGATCACTCCTGTCGAGACCACATCACCTCCTTCGCCAGAGGATGAAGCGGCAGCCCTGGCAAAGGTGCAAGCGTTTCTCAACGACACCTCGTTGGACTCGATGTTGAACCTCGCCAGCGATTCTTTAGAGCAGCGCACACGCTCGCGCTTTGAACGTGGTGGAAGCTGAGATTTATTTGGATGCGGCAGCGACCACTCCGCCTCGGCAGGACGTCATTGAGGCCGTTGTTTGTGCGCAGCAAGAGGCCTGGGGGAACCCCAGCAGCTTGCACAACACAGGTGTGAAAGCTGCTGAGTTGCTGGAGCGGTGTCGCTGGAAGCTCGCGCAGCGATTTGCCGTGGCGCCCGATCAGTTGATCTTTACCTCAGGTGCCACAGAGTCGGTTCATCTCGCCATTCTCGGTTCAGCGGCGAGCCATGCCCCCGGTCGCATCGTGGTGTCTGGGGTGGAACATCCGGCTGTTTTTGCCGCTGCAGATCAATTGAAAAACAAGGGTTGGAGTGTTGTGTTCTGGCCCGTTGATGCGATGGGTCTGATTCGGTTGGAGTTTATGGAGGAGCTTTTGGATGAACCAACTCGCATGGTCTCGCTGATTGCTGCCCAGAGCGAGGTCGGTGCACTTCAGCCCACTGCCCTGGTCGGGCGGGCCTGTCGCGACCGGGGCATCACATTTCACAGCGACGCCACCCAACTCATTCCTCAGGGTTGTCCTGAATTCAATCGTTTTCATTCCGACTTGATCAGCCTGTCGGCCCATAAGTTCCAAGGCCCTCGTGGGATTGGCCTCCTAATCCGAGATTCGAGCCATCCGTTAGTGCCGGTTCAAGGGGGTGGTGGTCAGGAGTTTGGCTTGCGCTCGGGAACGGAAGCCTTAGCTCTGATTGCTGGTATGGCTCAAGCCCTATCCGTACTTCCTGCGTATCACCTGAGTGGCGACACGATTCCACCAGGTTCCGGGCCTGACGTTCGACGTCAACGGGATGTTCTGCTCGAAGCGCTTTTGGAGATTCCGGGGTTGTCATTGTTGGGCCCCAACGTCGATCAGCGATCGCCAAATCACATCGCTGTTCTTGTCGGGTCTGCAGAAGGTCAGCCCATTCCTGCTCGGGCGATGGTTCGAGAGTTGGCCCGTCGAGGTGTGGCTTGTAGTAGTGGAAGTGCTTGTCGTTCAGGACAGCGGCAAGACAGTTCTGTTCTCACCGCAATGAATATCCCTGAACCGTGGCGACAGTCGGGTTTGCGCTTCACCCTTGGTCCTTGGTTGGATGACAAGACTTTGATGCAAGTCCCTGACCATGTTGTTGCCGCTCAGCGAGCCCTCTCCTGAGATGCTTTTGCCATGACATCGATGAACGACGCAACAAGCTCGCTGCCAGCTGACCTGTTGATGGCGGAAGCACAACTTCAGGATGCGGTTGTTGCAGCACTTGCCTCCGGTTCAGCACGTCGCTGGTCCGCCAATCTTCGCTTTGAAAATCTACGGATTCTTCCCGTAGCACTCAGGCTTGCCCGCGCCCTGTTGGCCAAGGATTGTCCAGTTTGCATTGTGTGGCCGGATGCTGGTGCTGCGGCTTTAGCGCGGCGCGATGCGGACGACCTCAGTGCCATCACGATGGATTTCAATCAGCTGAAGCGGATGGAGTCGAGCAGTCCTGATGAGCGAGTTTTGTTGGCGGTTGGTCCTCAGCCTTCGGATTACGACGAATTTGAGGCGGTGTGTGAGGACCACGCCGGCCCGGTATTGATGCTCAACGGCCGCTTGGAAGATGCCGCCGTGGGGATTGGAAGCGTGGCCCGGGAGCGTCGACGCGGTTTTGTTGCCACCTGGCAGCAGGCGTATTGGCTTCAACCGCTGGACGGGGGAGCTCTGTTTAGGTCCTATCCCGAAACTTGGCAGTTGTTTCGCTTGGATCCGGATGGGTATCGCCCGCTGTCGTCCTTCGAAACTCGCCCAGATCCAGAAACGATTGCTGCCGTTTTGGCTGGTGAGGATCCAGATGGCTTGAAGCAGCAGCTCAAAAGCGTCGACCGCTTTCTCGATGGGCTTCAAAATTGAGCGAAATCCAGCTTGATTGCTGCACCGACTGTCTTTATGGTTCGTGTCCCCGTGGGGATTTATGACTCGCCTCAACTGGCTTCGCAACCTGTCGCCCATCGATGGTGCAGCGGCAGTGATTGCTTGCCTGGCTCTCGTGGGTGTGGTGTGGTCTCCAAAGTTGAATCAGGCCATCGCCAAGGCAACAGGGGCGATGCAACCGGTTGGGGTCAGTGTGGATATTCGGCAATTGCAATTGGCTCAGCCCGAACTCTTGCTGCAGTCGATTCGCGATGAAGGGAATGTCGATATCGTGATTCGCAACCAACCGGCGGGTCGTGTTGAACTTCTCGACGTTGTGAATGTCACCCCGCCATTGATGGCTGTCCACCCGGATGGTCGAATTCTGGAAGCCGAGATTGCTAATCAAACCCAAGGGCTTCATCTGCGTTTTTTATTGAAGGCAGAGGCTGAAGCTGATGCGTCGGGTGTTGTTTTTGGTGGCACCAAGCTCAAAATTGGCGTGCCAGTGGATGTGCAAGGACGGCTCTATCGCTTCCGTGGCGTGGTCAGCGGGATCACGCTTCCGTGATGCGCTGCTTCACGGCCCTGGTTCTGCTGTCGTCGCTCCACGCCACTGGAGCTGATGCCACGCCATTACTTGCACCCCCTCCCGTTCAACAACGTCAGGGTCGCGCTCTCCTCGGCATGGGCCCTCTCTGTCCTGCCCTCCAACGATCGGTGGAGATTGCAGTGGGATCCGAGAGTCGAGCCTGGAGCATCAGTGTGGTCGACGACCGCGGTCAATTACTGGCGGATCTCAATGGAGGACTCGCACGGATTCCGGCGTCGAACCAAAAGCTTGTCAGTACTGCCTTTGCCCTCGATCGTCTTGGTCCGGACTTTCGTTTACGCACCCAGCTTCTACGGCATCCCAACGGCAGCTTGGAACTCGTCGGCGAAGGGGATCCCGATTTGAGCATTGCTGAGGTGCAACGCATCGCGATGGTGGCACTTGGGCAAGGTGGCTCCCGTGGCGCATCAGCCTCAACGGCACCGGTCTCCCTGATCGTTCGCGAAGAACCCCGTCAGCGTTGGTGGCCTAGCGATTGGCATCCTTCTGATCGTTCCTACGCCTACGGGGCACCCATAACCCGGTTAGCCCTCACGAGTAATGCGCTTCACATGGCTGTGATGAACCCTGTAGCTCGATTACAGAGGGTTCTGGATTTGGCGATTCGTCGTCAAGGCGGACAAGTCCAGCTTGATTTGGTGGATCACGACCGTTCGGTGGTCGCGGCATCAACCTCACGCAACATTCAAGACAGCACTTTGCAAAGCAGCACTTTGCAAAACAGCGTTGTGTTGCACAGCGAGGAATCGGCCCCCATGCATGCCTTGCTCAGCCTGGCCAATACCGAAAGTCATAACTTCACGGCAGAAGTATTGATGCGCGAAGCTGCAAATAGCTGGGATCCTGGACGGGCTTCACTGATCACTACCCGTTGGCTGCAATCCCAAGGTGTTCCAATGGCAGGCGTGCGTATCCGTGATGGCAGTGGGTTGTCCCGTGGCAATCGTCTGACCAGTCGAGCCATTTCAACCTTGCTTTGGCGCATGGCACAGCATCCACTCGGCAGCTACTACCAGGCCTCGATGGCGATTGCAGGCCAACGAGGAACCCTCAGAAATCGGTTCAGAACACCATCGCTTTATGGACGTTTCTGGGGAAAAACAGGAACGTTGTCTGGAGTGAAATCAACCTCAGGGGTTCTTGAAACCCAGAATGGTCCCCGTTACGTGAGCATGATCTCGAACGGGGGTTTAGCCCCCAATGCCGTGATGGGGGACGTGCTTCTAGCGAGTCAGCGGGTTAGCCAATGCCCTTCATGGAACGGAAACGAGATGATGAACGGCGTCCGCGATTGATGGGCGCAGCTGCTTGAGGTGGATTCGACTGGTTTGAACCCAAATCGGAACGAATTGATTGGATTTTGACTAATTCTTGGCGGCCACCAATAACGATCTGCGCCATATCTTTAAGTCGTGCCTCTAGCTCCCCCAGAGTTTGTTCGGCATAGCGGTTGGCGCCGTCTTGTACACCAGCAGCTTCTTGTCGGCTGCGATGGATCAGCGCCTCACACTGTTGCTGAGTTTGCTGCCGAAATTGCAATGCATCGTTGTGGATGCGCTCGGCTTCATCACGACCTTCTTTTTGAAGACGCAAACCTTCATTGCGAATGGCTTCCAAATCTTTCTGCGCTTGAGCTCGATTGTTGTCGTGTTGTTCGGCGGCCTGTCGACGTAATTCAACAACTTCCTGTTCGAGTTCCTGACGACGCTGCAAGGCCTCTTGTTCAAGCTGCTGCCGGCGGGCGGCAAAGCTTTGCTCCTGTTCGGCAATTTTGGCTTGAACCTCCTGTTCAAAACGGGCCCCTTGCTGACGGGTTGTTTGAAGGAGCTGTTCGCACTGTTGGCGGGTTTGATCACGAAGGTCATTCACCTGACGTTCAGCCTCTTGCCGAATCGCCGCACTATTGACGAGCTGCTCCCGCTGACGTTGCGCTTGTTGAACGATTTCTTCTGCTTGCTGCCGGGCGGTATTGATGAACTCATCGCGGCGTTCAATCAGCTTTGCCGCCCTCTCAATTTCTTTTGGAAGAGCGTCCCGCACGGCATCGAGAACTTCAACGGCATCCCCTTCATTCACGAGTCGGCCACCGGTAAATGGGAGACGACTGCCCTCCAGTACGACCTCCTCGAGCTGATCAAGCTGATCGAGAACGGTGAGCCGCACGTCGTCCATCTCAGTGGGGTAAGAAAGTTGAATTAAAGAGCCTGTTGAGGTCGAGCGCCACCTCTTTGGGCACCATGTGGTCAATTGCGCCTCCGAATCGCGCCACCTCTTTGACAACGGAGCTGCTGAGGAAGCTGTGCCGGGTGGACGTTGCCATAAAAACTGTCTCCAGGGTGTCGTCGAGGGAGCGGTTGGTGTGGGCGAGCTGAAGCTCGTATTCGAAGTCGCTCATGGCGCGTAATCCCCGCAGAATCAGATCGGCTCTGTGGTCTTTGGCGCAATTCACCGTGAGTCCGTCAAAGCTGATCACTTCAACGCCCTTGAGGTGATCCGTCGATGATCGGATTTGCATGATTCGTTGGTCCACGCTGAAGGCTGGCTTTTTGCTCGGATTGCCCAGGACGGCAACAATCACCTCGCCGAATAGGAGGGAAGCCCGTTCGATCAGGTCCATATGACCATTCGTAAGGGGATCGAAGCTGCCGGGATAGAGCGCCCGCATCTGAACAGTTCGCGTTGGTCGAATCCTATGCAGCTGATCGCTGCCTAGATTTTTGAAAAAGCTTGGGTGCCATGAGCCTCGATACCGACGCCAAGAAAGTTCTGCTTCGTAAAATCCCCCATGGACTGTTTATTTGTGGCGTGCGGGATGGTGATGACGTGAATGGCTTTACAGCCAGTTGGGTCACCCAGGGTTCATTCGAGCCACCTTTGGTGGTGATGGGTGTTCGGGCCGATGGCAGCAGCCACGCCATTATTGAGGCCACCAAGCGCTTCTCGCTCAACGTCTTAAGGGCCGACCAGAAGGATTTGGCTGCGGTGTTCTTTAAGCCTCAGAAAGGCTTGGGCGGTCGTTTTGACGCTGCGCCCTTCACCGAAGGTGAACTCGGACTTCCTTTGCTCGACGATGCAATCGGCGGCGTTGAATGTGAGCTAGTTGGCTCGCTTAAGCACGGTGATCACACCGTTTTTGTGGGTGCGGTGAAGTCGGCCCGTTTGATTGCAGACGGTGAGGCCCTCAACTTGGCTTCAACGGGGTGGAACTACGGCGGCTGATCAACCCTTGGCTGACTCAATCTCAGGCACGCCGCTGCTCACCCAGCCGGAGCGTCTGGAACGACGCTTAAAAGATATTCCTGCTGAACCCGGTTGTTACCTGATGCGTGATGGTGACGACCGCATTTTATATGTCGGAAAATCAAAAACCTTGCGCAGTCGAGTGCGCAGTTATTTTCGCAGTCGTCACGATCTTTCTCCGCGTATTCGCTTGATGACGCGGCAGGTTTGTGAAATTGAATTCATCGTTACCGATAGCGAAGCAGAGGCTCTTGCCCTTGAATCCAATCTCATCAAAAACCATCAGCCCCATTTTAATGTATTACTTAAGGACGATAAGAAATATCCTTATCTATGTATTACTTGGAGCGAAGCTTATCCGCGAATCTTCATCACAAGACGTCGTCGTTTTAGGAGCCCCTTGGATCGTTTTTATGGGCCTTATGTGGATGTTGGGCTGTTGCGACGAACATTGTTCCTCGTCAAACGTGTCTTCCCATTGCGTCAAAGACCGAGACCTCTGCATCAGGATCGCACCTGTTTGAATTACAGCATTGGCCGCTGTCCTGGAGTCTGTCAGGAGATGATCAGCTCCGATGATTACCACCGGACATTGCGCAAGGTTGCAATGGTTTTCCAGGGTCGAAGTGACGAATTACAGCATCTTCTGCAGGAGCAAATGCAGAAGTATGCCGATCGTACAGATTATGAATCAGCGGCCCGTGTGCGTGATCAGCTTCACGGGTTAGATCAACTCACAGCTGATCAGAAGATGAGCCTCCCCGACTCATCGGTCAGCCGTGATGTTCTTGCTTTGGCCTGTGATGAGCGGCTCGCTGCAGTTCAGTTGTTTCAGATGCGCGCTGGGAAACTTGTTGGGCGGCTTGGCTATACAGCCGATGCCTCTGGTCTGTCTCCTGGACTGATTTTGCAACGTGTCATTGAGGAGCACTACAGCCAAGTGGATGCTGTGGAAGTTCCACCCCAGCTACTTGTGCAGCATCCTCTGCCTCAACAATTGTTGCTGGAGGAATGGCTCACGGAGCAACGTGAACGCAAGGTTCAAATTCATTGCCCCCAACGTCGACAAAAAGCCGACTTAATTGAATTAGTTCAGCGCAATGCTGAATTTGAGTTGCTTCGGGCCAAACAAGGTCAGGAACAACAAGCCCTATCCACGGAAGACTTGGCTCAACTTCTTGATCTCCCACTTCCTCCTCGGAGAATCGAGGGATACGACATCAGCCATATCCAAGGCAGTGATGCGGTGGCCTCACAGGTGGTGTTTATCGATGGTTTGCCGGCGAAACAGCACTACCGCAAATACAAAATTCAAAGCAGCAGCATCCGTGCGGGCCATAGCGATGACTTCATGGCGATGGCCGAAATTATGCGAAGGCGGTTTCGCCGCTGGGCACGGGCAAAAGCTGATGGGGTTGATCTCGGGGCTTTACGTCAAAAGGGAGGCAGTGCTCTGCAAACGGATGGTCTGAACGACTGGCCTGATCTCGTGATGATTGATGGTGGTAAAGGTCAGCTTTCTGCTGTCATGGAGGCTCTCCGAGAACTGAATCTCCATGACGATTTGAATGTGTGCTCCCTTGCAAAGCAGAGGGAAGAGGTGTTCCTCCCTGGAGAAAGTCAACCGCTTGAGAGTGAAGCCGATCAGCTGGGAGTTGCGTTGCTTCGTCGACTCCGGGATGAGGCCCACCGTTTTGCTGTGAGCTTTCATCGGCAACAGCGAGGCGAACGGATGAAGCGCTCTCGCTTATCGGACATTCCTGGATTGGGCGCCAAGCGTGTGCGCGATTTGTTGTCCCACTTTCATTCGATCGACGCCATACAACTGGCATCCGTCGACACCCTCGCGAAAGCGCCTGGTGTGGGTCCAGTCTTGGCTCAAGATATTTTTAACTTCTTCCACCCCACGAACGAGAACAACGATTCGCTCCCCTCTCACCTAGAAGAACATCAACTGGAGCACTCCGCATGATTCGACTGTTGTGCTGCTGTCTTGCGGTCTGGATTTGCTGGACTCCCCCCGCTTTGGCCTCCCCAGGGCTCTGTACGGGCCCGGTTTGTGCTGAGGGGATCACGCGCAGCGCCAAAAACCATTGGCAGTTGGTTCTCAAGATCAGCGACCAACAAGGTCATCGCGAAAAAGTCACCATGAATTGCAAGGCTGGATTGCTGAGTCCCCTTGATGGGCAGGTCGATCGCGCCTACGCCACATCCCTTGGACGACGAGCTTGTCGCTTGGCAGGAGAAGACGGCTAACTGTGGAGATCACTCTTGTTTACCCGCATCAGCTGTTTGCGGAACACCCAGCGATTCAACGCGGCCGTGGCGTAGCACTGATCGAGGACCCGCTTTTTTTTGGAACCGATCCTTTGTGGCCGATCAAGGTTCATTGCCAACGGTTGTTGCTTCATCGTTTGTCGATGGCGGCCTATGCCGATGAGCTCCGGAATAAGGGTTTTTCAGTGCAGGTTCAGCGTCATGACAGTGCCGTTGATACGAACGGTCATCTAAGGCTTCTTCATGCTGCTGGTTATCGACGGTTTCACGTAGCGGATCCTGTTGATCACCTACTGGAAAAACGTTTAAAGGCTTTCATCGATGAAAACAATTGTCAGCTAGAGGTCGTAGATACTCCTCTACTTCTCACACCTAAGTTGGTTAGTGAGAAACATTTTGGCAATGGAAAAAAACCGTTGATGGCCAAGTTTTATGAGATGCAGCGTAAAAGGCTAAATATTTTGATCGATGCTGATGGCTCTCCCCGTGGCGGGCAGTGGAGTTTTGATGCTGATAATCGAAAGAAATTGCCCAAGGGAATCATTGTTCCTCCTGTGCCTGTATCCACGCCATGTGACGATCACGGTTCGATGCTGGAGCAGCTGAGAACGGAACAATTACCCCTTCTTGGAGATGGGGACCAATTCAATTATCCGATCAATCATGAACAGGCTGCTCTTTGGTTGGATCAATTTCTGGATGATCGGTTCAAAGATTTTGGAGCTTATGAAGATGCCATTAGTCGACACCACCGAGTGATGTGGCATGGCGTTTTAACTCCCATGCTGAATATTGGATTGCTAACACCACGTCAAATCCTCGATCGCACCTTGGAATGTGCGGATAAAAATAATATTCCTCTGAATTCTTTGGAAGGATTTATCCGACAAATCATTGGTTGGCGTGAATTTATGGCTGTGATGTATCGCCGTCATGGGGTGGAAATGCGCAATGGCAATTTTTGGCAGTTTGAAGATCGACCGATCCCTGATGCTTTTTATACGGGTACTACAGGATTGCCTCCAATTGACGATGCCATCAAGCATGCATTGCAAACAGGATATTGCCATCACATTGAGCGATTAATGCTCCTTGGAAACATGATGCAGCTCTGTGGGTTTCATCCGAATCGTGTTTATGTGTGGTTTATGGAGTTATTTGTTGATGCTTATGACTGGGTGATGGTTCCAAATGTTTATGGGATGAGTCAATTCGCAGATGGGGGAATCTTCACCACAAAACCCTATGTATCTGGTTCTAATTACGTCCGTAAAATGTCGGATTACCCGAAAGGTCCTTGGTGCGAGATCTGGGATGGGTTGTTTTGGAGCTTTATCAAGAAGCACGAGACATTCTTTCGAAGCCAATATCGACTCGCCATGATGGCCCGCAATTTGGACCGAATGGCACCAGAAACCCTGGAAGTCCATCAACGCCGGGCGCATGAGTTTCTTGACGGGTTGAACTGAGCACTGCGTAAGGTCGCTTTAGTGCGGTTGCGCCAATGACGCTTCCTCCTGAGGCTTACCTCTGGTTCAAAACACTCCACATCGTTGGCGTGGTGGTTTGGTTTGCAGGCCTGTTTTATTTGGTGCGCCTGTTCATCTATCACGTTGAAACGGCAGAGCTGGAGCCCGCTCTGCAACAGCCGTTTCGTGATCAGTACACCCTGATGGAAAAACGTCTGGCCAACATCATCACCACCCCTGGGATGGTCGTTGCTGTGACGATGGCCATCGGGCTTTTGGTGGCCCAGCCGAGTTGGCTCCAGCAGACGTGGATGCACGCCAAACTTGGTTTTGTGGCGGCCCTATTGGGATATCACTTTTTCTGTTATCGACTGATGGGACAGCTGCACGCTGGCAGCTGTCAATGGTCTGGAAAGCAGCTGCGTGCACTGAATGAGCTCCCCACATTGCTGCTGGTGATTGTGGTGATGTTGGTGGTCTTTAAGTCGCAGTTCCCAACGGGTGCTGCCACTTGGTTCATCGTTGCCCTTGTGGTGTTTATGGCAGCGTCCATTCAGTTCTATGCCCGCTGGCGACGTCTGCGGGCTGAGGCAGAGACGGAGCTTTGAGATGAGTCATCCGCTGCGCGAGGTTCTAACCCAAGTGGCGTCGGATAGTTGTCCTGGCTCCTTCAATTTTCATTGCCACACCGTCTGCAGTGATGGAAGCCTCGAACCCATCGAGTTGATTCAACAGGCCACCACATTGGGCTTGAGCCATTTGGCCGTTACAGATCACCACAGCTCCCATGCCCACGCACCCATGCAGGCCTGGCTTGACCAGCGTCGCAACTTGGGGGATCGCGTGCCGACCCTTTGGAGTGGCATGGAGATCAGTGCCCTGCTGAAGGGCTGTTTGGTTCATGTTCTGGCGCTCGGCTTTGAGCTGGATCATGGGGCATTAGCCCCTTACAACCAAGGTGATGCCGTGGTCGGAGTGCTCCTGCGCGCCGAAGCTGTTGTGGAAGCGATTCATCAGGCTGGAGGATTAGCAGTGCTCGCCCATCCAGCTCGCTACCGGTTGAGCCATGGGGTTTTGCTTGAGGAAGCCGCACGGCTTGGCTTCGATGGAGGTGAAGCTTGGTATGACTACGACATGAATCCAGCCTGGTCTCCTAGTCCTCTGATCTGCGAATCCATTGATCGACAGCTGGCCAACCTTGGCCTTTTGCGTACGTGTGGCACAGATAGTCATGGAATTGACCTCTATGGCCGCTAAATTCATCACACCACAGCTGTAGTCGGCATGGGCTTATTTGATCGCCTCCTGAAAAAAGATTCGCAGGACGCGGACGCCTCGCTGAAGCCACGGAAGCCTGCCAAGGACAAACCCGAAGAGTTTTTTCTCGATGCCGACTCCTCGTCGTCCCTCGGTGATGTGAACTACATGCGGGAGTCGAAAACGATTCGTCGCACCTTTCCCGGCACGGTCGATAGCCCCGGGACGAAGGAACAGATCATGGAAGTCGCTGCGGAAACCGAGAAACTCGAGAAACGCAGCGAAGGTCTTGGTGGTGAAGTGAAGGTTGAGAAAAGCATCGACCTCACCGCTGGCATTCCAAAACCGGTGAAGAAAACCTTCGCCGAACAGGTCAGCACCAAAGAAATGGACAAGCGCCTGAAAGGGAGCGCGATTACCGGTGTGAACACTCCAGCACCGGCCAATGCCAATCCCGTCGGTCGTAAGGAACAGCTGAAGGAAGTGGAAGAGCCCGTTGCCAAGGTGGGGCAATCCAGGGTCTCCGGGAAGCCAGGTTCGATTGATCCCTTCAGGCAGATGGTTCGGGATCTGAACAAGTAGTTAACCCACCGCGTTCGATTTGGCCCTCGCTAGTGGAAACGAGGCTCTGCAACAGGTCGATTTGATCAGGTTCTGCTCCCTCCCAGAGCCCTCGATTTGAAGCTTCGAGCAACCGCTCCGCCATATCGCGCAGCACCCAAGGGTTGCGTCGTTCAAGGAATTCAACGATCTCTGGAGTGTTCAGCCATTGATCGCATAAGGCGCCATAACACCAGTCCGGCACACGATCTGTTGCTGCGTCATAGGCAAACAAATAATCAAGGCTTGCGCCCATTTCAAAGGCTCCCTTGTAGCCGTGTTGCTGCATACCTTCAATCCAGCGGGGATTGAGCAAGCGGCTACGCATCACTTTGTCGAGTTCATGCTCTAACCGATGGAGTCGAGGACGTTCCCGTCTGGAATGGTCTCCAAACCAAAGCTCCGGACGACGTCCTGAACAGGTTTCGACTGCAGCACTTAAGCCCCCATGGAATTGGTAGTAATCGTCAGAATCCAGTAGGTCATGTTCCCGATTGTCCTGGTTGTGCAACACCACCTGGACCCGTTGCAGTGCTGATTCGAGCCCTTTTCGATCCTTGGATGGTTCCGATGATCCGCCGTAGTTCCACTGACTCCACTGGAGAAATGCTTCACCAAGATCGGAACGGGAGTCCCATGAACCGCTGTCCATGAGAGCTTGAAGTCCAGCCCCGTAGGCCCCTGGTGCAGAGCCGTAGATCCGACCCTGGGGCCCCTCTAGTTGGGTGAGTGCGGCGAGTGGATTTTGGTCGCTGGGTTCGTTGAGGGATGCCACCATCGCGATGGCCTGATCAATCCACATCACCAGCTGCGGAAAGGCATCGCGGAACAGACCTGAGATGCGAAGAACAACATCCACCCGTGGGCGTCCAAGCAGACTCAGGGGGATGACCTCTAGGTCCACCAAGCGGCGTGTGGGGCCATCCCACACCGGTCGGACCCCGATGAGTGCCAGGAGCTGTGCAATGTCTTCCCCTCCATTTCGCATCGTGGCGGTGCCCCATACGGATAGGGCGAGATGTTTCAGACTTTCCCCTTCCTCCTGGAGGTGTAACTCCAGCAGCTGTTCGGCCGACCTTCGGCCGAGATCCCAGGCCGCTTCCGTCGGCAAACCTCTGAGATCAACGGAGTAAAAGTTTCTGCCTGTGGGGAGAACATCGGGTCGCCCACGACTTGGAGCACCGGAAGGCCCTGCTGAAATGCGTCCTCCAGAGATGCCCTCGCAAAAGGCTTTTTTTTCCGAGGGCGCACACTGAATCAAACGGGGCCAGAGATCTTGGGTGATCGCAGCCAGGGTTTCATCGTCTGACGCTTGGGGATGGATCCAGTCACGGAAAGGCTTCACCAAATCGGACCCATCGCCGTTACTCACAAGTGCCGATACGACACCAAAGGCTTGGTCTTCCAACCATGCAACGCCATCCCCCACCCGTTGGCGACGCTCACACCCGAGTTGTTCGAGCAGGTGTCGATCGTTCTGATCTAATGGCTCGCCGTCCTCTTGCCCCCAAGGATCAAACGCCAAACCCACTTGACGGGCCATGGCCTGAGTGAGACCTGGTCGCCCATGGGCCGGCGGTCGAGCCAAGGCTAGAAGCAATTCCAATTCAGCTTTTTTGGATGGTCGCTGACCAAATCGATGCAGCCCCGTACGGATTTGAGCTTCTTTCAGTTCACAGAGATAGGTTTCCGCCGAATCCAAGCATTCATTGATCAAGCTGGGATCGCATTTGAGATCGTCCTTGCTGGGAACCCCAGGCCAATTCAGCTCTTGCAACGTCACCAGCACGGCACGTTCAAGTAATTCACTGCGCTCGGCTCCAAGTTGGCGTGCTTCAACGAGTTCGTCGAGCTGGCCCTCTAACCGTTGCAATGGCCCGTGCAACCCAGCACGCCCCAAGGGAGGCGTGAGGTGATCCAACACAACGGCATGTCCCCGTCGTTTCGCTTGTGAGCCTTCACCAGGATCATTCACGATGAATGGATAGAGATGGGGCAGTGGCCCCAGTGCGAGATGGGGGCCACAACTGCTGCTGAGGCCAACCCCCTTACCCGGCAACCACTCCGCACTGCCATGTTTACCCACATGCACCATGACCTGGGTCTGGTGAACTTTGTTAAGCCAGAGATACTGCGCCAAATAACGATGGGGTGGCGGTAAGTCTGGGGAGTGGAGATCAGCGATTTGATCGGGGTCGTAGCCCCGATCTGGCTGAATCAACACCACCACATGGCCGTAGCGAAGCCCATGGATCGCAAAGCCACGTTTGGGATCAAGATCGCAGGCATCACGGGGCTGACCCCAACGCTTTGCAATCTTGGCCCTTGCCTCAGGCGGCACGTTGCCCCACCACTGTTCGTAGACGTCCAAAGGCAAGTAATCCAGGGCTGGCCTGTGGAGACCCTCGGGAGAATTGGTTCTTCCCTGCATCAAGGTCTGCATCAGCGAATCGCCGCTGGAGGGCAACGTCGCTGGGCCGAGGTTGTGACTGGAGTGCTTCAGCCACTGCAGCATTGCGGCACAACTGGCGGGCGTGTCAAGGCCGACACCATTAGCGATACGACCGTCTCGGACCGGATAGTTGGCTAGCACCATGGCGATGCGACGATCGCTGTTGTCGGTTTTCCGAAGCGTGATCCAGCGTTGGCTGTGCTCGATCAGCCATTGGATTCCCTCAAGATCAGGAACCTGGCTGGGTACCGCCGCTCCCAAATCGGGAACCGACATTTGATGCTCGCGAAATGCGCACGGTCGAGTGGTCAGCCGACCATCCAACTCTGGCATCACCACCTGTAAGGACAGATCAAGTGGATCCAGTCCGCGGGTGCTGTTTCGCCAACTTTCGCGACTTCTGCTGCTGCTCAACAACTGCAACACCGGAACGTTGAGTTGTTCCCATAACGGACTACCCAGCCCCGCTTCTGCCGTCTTGACGGAGGCAAAGGAGGTCCCTGCAACCACCAGCTCCACCTCCTGGCTTCGAAGCAGGTCGATCACCCCCGCTTGAACCCCTGGATCACGAAGGCTGCTCACCCAAAGCAACCTGGGACAAAGACCGACGTCACGGCAGGTCAAGCAGAGAGCTTCCGCCAGTGCAACGTCTCCCGCTTGAAGTTGAGCGCGATACAACACCACACCAATCCGTGGGCCGGCGTCCTCCTGCCAATCCCATGGCGCGGGATCTGGCATTGGCTGAAGACGAAGCTCTATTGGGTTGGGCTGTTGTTTCTGCAACAGCAATTCGATCGCTCTCAGCACCTCACCAAGGTTGTCGACGCCTCCTTCCCGCAGCAGTTCGGCAAGACGATCCGCCAAGGCGGCATGGATGGATCCCAAACCATGCAGCTCGTTGTTTTGATCGTCTGTCCCCGCCAGGATCAGGAGCTGACGTTCTGGTTTTTCCTCCTTCCAGCGTTGGAGCTGCTCTAACCCATAGCTCCAATGACCTCGGCCGCCGAGTAAGCGCACCAGGACCAACGTTGCGTGATCAGCGGTGGTGGCGAGGTAGTGGTCGAGTTGCGCGGGATGGGACAAACAGTCCAGAGACAGCCCCCGTATTTGGTTGCGCCAGGTCTCACCACCGGCCGAAGCAAGATGTGCTGCCAGGGTGCTGAGGTCTGTCGCGGCACTGGAAAGAAACAACACATCCGCCGCGGGCTGTTCCACCAGGACCACGTCCTCGGGGGGGTCAACACCCGGACAGCTGGCTAATCGATGCATCGTTCCATTGTCCTGGTGAGCGGTGGTGAGAAGATTTCAAGAACCAGGTCGTTTTAGCGATGCATCAGTTCCTGCCTTACGCCTGGTTCCAGAACCAGTGCGTCCCCTTCGAGGAGGCCAGGATCTCCATCGCTACCCACGCGCTGCATTACGGCACTGGTGCATTTGGTGGCATGCGAGCCATTCCTGATCCACAACAAGCAAGCACGATGCTGCTGTTCCGTGCTGATCGTCATGCCCGTCGACTTAGTCAGAGCGCGCGCTTATTGCTTACAGATCTGACCGAAGAGACAATTTTGACGTCCCTGACGGCCATGTTGCGCGCCAATCAACCGGATCAGCCGATCTATCTCAGACCGTTTGTTTACACGAGTGATCTCGGCATCGCACCTCGGTTGCACGACATCGAGACCGACTTCTTGATTTATGGATTAGCTCTCGGCGATTACCTTTCCCCGGAAGGTGTGAGTTGTCGCATCAGCAGTTGGACGCGCCAGGAGGATCGCTCTTTGCCCCTCAGAGGAAAAATTAGTGGGGCTTACATCACGAGTTCCTTGGCCAAGACGGAGGCGGTGCAAAGCGGTTTTGACGAAGCGTTACTTCTCAACAGTCGCGGGAAAATCAGTGAAGCCAGTGGCATGAACCTTTTTCTTGTCCGGGATGGGGAATTGATCACCCCTGGCGTTGATCAAGACATTCTTGAGGGAATTACTCGAGCGAGTGTGATCGAGCTGGCGAAAGCCATGGGTATCCCCGTGGTTGAGCGCGCAGTCGATAAAACCGAGCTGTTCATCGCCGATGAAGTGTTTTTGACGGGTACCGCGGCGAAAATCACTCCGATTCGCCAGATCGAGTCGACCGTTCTTCGTCATGATCGACCGATCATGCAAAGCCTGAAGAGCAAATTGGTGGCGATTACGGAGGGGCGCGATCCTGCCTACGAGCACTGGGTGACACGGATCAAGCTCAACTGAAGTACGGAGAGAGACTTTCTTAGAATCATCGAATTCAGAAGGTTCTCATGGTGGTGACACAAGCAAAAGCTCCTGTCACTGCCTCGCGTTTTCTCGATTACATCCACGGTCCAACCCGGCCGGTTTTGGTTTTTGATGGCGCAACAGGCACCAGCCTTCAAGATCAAGGCCTCACAGCTGATGATTTTGGTGGCCCCGATTTGGAGGGCTGCAACGAGAACTTGGTAATCACTCGTCCAGATGCCGTCCAGGCGGTGCATCGGCAGTTTTTAGACGTGGGCTGCGACGTGATTGAGACCGACACGTTTGGGGCAGCCTCCATTGTTCTGGCTGAATACGGGCTTGAAGATCAAGCCTTTGAACTCAACCGTCGTGCTGCCCAGCTAGCCCGCGATGTCGCTGATGAGTACAGCACGCCCGAAAAACCTCGCTTCGTGGCCGGATCCATGGGGCCTACAACCAAGTTGCCCACGCTCGGACATATCGACTTCGACACCATGCGCGATGGTTTCCGTGAACAGGCGGAAGGACTGATTGCAGGGAATGTCGATCTGATCATTGTCGAGACCTGTCAGGACGTGCTGCAGATCAAAGCTGCTTTGCAGGGTATTGAGGCCGCCTTTGAGTCTTGTGGTGAACGTCGTCCTCTCATGGTGTCCGTGACGATGGAGACGACAGGGACCATGTTGGTGGGCTCAGATATTGCCGCTGTGGTCGCAATTTTGGAACCGTTCCCCATTGACATTTTGGGGCTTAATTGTGCAACGGGTCCTGAGCAAATGAAGGAGCATATTCGCTACCTGTCAGAGAATTCTCCCTTCATTGTGAGCTGCATACCCAATGCAGGTCTTCCCGAAAATGTTGGTGGTGTCGCCCATTACAGGCTCACTCCAACTGAATTAAAGATGCAAATGATGCACTTCGTTGAGGATCTTGGAGTGCAAGTTGTTGGGGGTTGTTGCGGTACTACTCCAGCGCATATTGGTGCCTTGGTGGAGTTAGCCCTAGAGCTTAAGCCGGCGGAACGCCTTTCCAGATCAAAGGATCAGAAGGAAAATGTCCGTCCAAGTTTTGATTATGAACCTTCAGCAGCATCTATTTATGGAGTTACTCCTTACCATCAAGATAATTCATTTTTAATTATTGGTGAGCGGCTGAATGCAAGCGGCAGTCGCAAAGTACGTGAGCTATTGGCGGAGGAGGATTGGGATGGTCTCGTTGGAGTAGCCCGTGGACAGGTGAAAGAAAATGCACATGTCCTCGATGTGAATGTTGATTATGTGGGCCGTGATGGTGAAAAAGATATGAACAACTTGGTGAGTCGCCTGGTAACCAATGTGAATCTTCCATTGATGCTTGATTCCACTGAATGGCAGAAAATGGAAGCCGGTTTAAAAGTGGCCGGTGGTAAATGTATTCTAAATTCCACTAATTATGAAGATGGTGACGAACGATTCTTCAAGGTTTTAGAGCTGGCTCGGCGTTATGGCGCTGGGGTTGTTGTCGGCACCATCGATGAAGATGGCATGGCGAGAACAGCAGATAAGAAATTTGCGATTGCTCAACGGGCTTATCGTGATGCCCTCGAATTTGGGATTCCGGCCCGCGAGATTTTCTACGACCCTCTAGCACTCCCAATTTCGACAGGTATTGAAGAAGATCGATTAAATGCCAAAGCAACAGTTGACTCGATACGGATGATCCGAGAGGGCCTGCCTGGAGTCCATGTTGTGCTTGGAGTAAGCAATGTGAGTTTTGGTTTATCTCCTGCTGCACGAATCAATCTCAACTCTGTGTTCCTGCACGATTGCTGCGAAGCAGGAATGGATGCAGCCATTGTGAGTCCTGCCAAGATTCTTCCATTAGTTAAAATCAGTGAAGAACATCAACAGGTATGTCGTGATCTAATCAACGATAATCGGCGTTTTGAAAACAATATTTGTGTTTACGATCCTCTCACTGAGCTGACAAAATTATTTGAAGGGGTCTCTGCAAAGGAAGCTCGTGCTTCTGGACCTTCGCTGTCCGACCTTCCCATTGAGAAGCGTCTAAAGCAGCACATCATTGATGGCGAGAGGATTGGATTGGAGCCTGCCCTTGATCAGGCCATGAATGACTACGCCCCCCTCCACATCATCAATACCTTTTTATTGGATGGAATGAAAGTTGTGGGTGAGTTATTTGGTAGCGGCCAGATGCAGCTCCCATTCGTACTTCAGAGTGCTGAAACAATGAAATCCGCAGTGGCTCATCTCGAGCCTTATATGGAAACTATAGAGGGCGAAAGCACTAGCAAAGGAAAATTCTTGATCGCAACAGTCAAAGGGGATGTGCATGATATTGGAAAAAACCTTGTGGATATTATTCTTACAAATAATGGCTATGAAGTTGTCAATCTTGGAATCAAGCAGAGTTGCGATGCAATTGTTGATGCTCAAAAAGAGCATCAAGCAGATTGTCTCGCCATGAGTGGGCTATTGGTTAAATCAACGGCCTTTATGAAGGATAATTTATCAGCTTTTAATGATGCAGGAATTGATGTTCCTGTGATTCTTGGTGGCGCTGCTCTTACTCCGCGTTTTGTACAAAAAGATTGTCGTGATGTTTACAACGGAAAAGTGATTTATGGGCGTGATGCATTCGCAGACTTGAGATTCATGGATGCCTTGATGGACGCTAAGAAAAATGCCAATTGGAATAATTTGACAGGTTTTTTGGCGGACGCTCCAGAGGGTGTCGGCCTCGATGAGGTGGTGTCGAACGAATCCGATCAGGCTTCGGCTCAGGCGGAGGTTTCTGAACCAGCACAGCCACAAAATCAAGAACCGGTCACAACCGAACGCTCCAGCGCCGTTCCCCCAGAGCCGATTCCCGCAGCTCCCTTCCTGGGGTCAGCGGTTTTAACCGAGGCCGATTTAGATCTGCAAGAGGTGTTCACTTACCTCGACCGCAATGCTTTGTTTGCGGGTCAGTGGCAGTTCCGTAAAACGAAAGACCAGAGTCGAGACGACTACGAGGCGATGCTCGCTGAAAAAGCCGAGCCCGTGCTGAAGCATTGGATCGAACGCTGCCTCAATGAATCCTTACTCGCCCCAGGTGCCGTGTACGGATACTTTCCTGTGGGTCGGGATGGAAATGCCTTGAGAGTGTTCTCATCCGATCAATCAACAGAGCTCGGACGTTTCGATCTGCCACGCCAGCGATCAGGGAATCGCTATTGCATCGCCGATTTCTTTTCTGACATTTCGGCTGATGGTGCTCCAACTGATGTGCTGCCGATGCAGGCGGTCACCATGGGCGAAAAGGCCAGCATCGTGGCTCAGGAGCTGTTCAAAGGCGACCAATACAGCGATTACCTCTACTTCCATGGTCTGGCGGTTCAGATGGCCGAGGCGCTGGCTGAGTGGGTGCATGCACGGATCCGCCAGGAACTGGGCTTCGCTGACCCGCTGGGGATGCCGTTGCGTGATGTCTTAGCTCAGCGATATCGAGGTAGCCGCTATTCCTTCGGATACCCAGCGTGTCCCAATGTTGCCGATTCTCGCCAGCAGCTCCTTTGGCTGGATGCCGATCGCATTGGTCTAACGATGGATGCCAGCGACCAGTTATCTCCTGAACAGAGCACGACGGCTCTGGTGGCTCTTCACAGCAAAGCCCGTTACTTCAGTGCATGAGTCTTGCGATCTCCCATAGCCTTAATCGCTTCTCAACAACAACCATGGCGATTTCGGGACCGGATGGCGTGGATGCGTCCATCAAGGCTGGTGTGGATTTGGATGGAAGTCCGATCCCAGAAGGGATGCTCAGCCTTTACAACGAGGTCATGGACCTGGAGAGCCAACGAACCCGTAGTGGAGTTTTGAAGTCGATGCGGAACCGGATCGTCAAGACCGGTGCAAAGCACTTCGATCAAGCCACATTGAATGAACGACTTGTTTCAGCCGGCTGGGATGGCCTGAAGGATAAAGAAATCGCCTTCTTTTACAGCTAACTCGACTCAAGCCATGGCGATGTTCAAAGGCCTTCAGTCCTGGCAGAACTTCTCCATGGTTTCGATCACTTCCTGCTGAAAGGAATCCAACGCATTGGATTCACTCAGGTCGATTCCCTCTCCCGCAGCATTCTGCGCAAGGTCTTGGAAGTGAAACGCACCTTCCCCATTGGCTAGGAACTCGATCGCCGAGCTTTCTCCGCTCTCGCGAAAGGCATCGCAGAGCGCCAGAAAAGCGGCGTCTTCAGTGAACTCCCAATCCATCGAGTGGACATAACTGAAAGACCTTTAACGCCTGCCCCCAGGGGTTCGTCAACCACTTGACGTCAAAATGTGCCACTCCGTCGTCAGACACCCACCCTTTTTTTTCCCCGATGTCCACTAACAGCCCTGTGGGTCCAGTCACTTTCAATGTTCTTGGTGAGCCATTGTTGATTTGCGGATGTGAACCAAAAACCGGCTGGTATCGCAACGGCTTCTGCGAAACCGATCCATCCGATCGTGGTCAACACAGCATCTGTTGCGTGATGACGGAAGCCTTTCTCCGTTACAGCAAAGCTTTGGGGAATGACCTGTCAACGCCCGTTCCAGCATTTCAATTTCCCGGACTTCAACCTGGAGATCATTGGTGCGTCTGTGCCCCGCGCTGGAAGCAGGCTTATGACGACGGAGTGGCACCTTTGGTCCGTCTGGAGGCAACGGAGGACACAGCCTTGTCTGTGGTGAGCCTGGAGCAGCTGAAGCAGCATGCTCACCAATCGATCGGCTGACCATCCCAAGCTAAAAATGAACCGCTTTGTTCAGGGGTTTGTTGGAGCAGTAAGGCAACGAGTTGTTCCGCAGCCCTTTGTGGGCTGAAGAGTTGCTCCGCTGGTACAAACGTTTGGAAAGGTTTGGAGAGGTCGGTGTCCGTCGTTCCAGGGTGGAGAAGTGTCACAGTGGCCTTCGGCCATCGCCTTGCCCACTCAATGCTTAAACAGCGCAGCAATTGATTTTGAGCGGCCTTTGCGGCTCGGTAGGCGTACCAACCGCCGCTCCGGTTATCTCCAATACTTCCCACGCGCGCACTCAGGCTTGCGAAATGAAACGGTTGGTCTCGGCGTAACAGTGGCTCTACCGCTTTGGCCAGAAGCACAGGGGCAATGGAATTGATCGAGAACTGTTCCATAAGCTGGCGACGTTCCACTTGTTTGAGACGTTTTTCTGGCTGCAGGTGCGGACCATGCAATCGCCCGCTGCAGTTGATCACCAATCGAAGCGGTTTGTTCCGCGTCGAGAGTTCCTCACTGAGACGATCCAGATCGTGGTCTGATTCCAAATCCAATGGCAGGTCATAGCCGTGGTGCTCCCGACGGCCCGCAGTCAAAACCGTGAGTGAGGGACACCGCTTCTGCAACTCCGAGGCCATGGCGCTTCCGATGCCCCCTGCCCCGCAAACAAGAGCAAGCCCACTCCATGCTTCTGGATTCTGAGGATGCATATCCGCACTAGCAGCTTCTTGTCGTCTAAAGGATTTCGGGGATGATTGAGGGGAATACAGGGGGTTCATGGTGCGGGCAGTGGGGATCCTTCGTTGGAGCGCCATGGGCTTGCTGGGCACAGGTGTGATCTGTGGAACCTTTTTGGCCCTGGATCGTTACGACGCCGATGCAAAATCCCGTGACACCATGCACTTGCTCGATTTGCTTGACGAATCGCCTTTGTCTGTGGACAAAAGCAAGACTCGCAATCGCTCGTTAACGGCCATCAGACCTCCTTCCGAGCTCGCCCTCTCGATCAGGGTTGGGTTACTGAGTCGGAGCCCGATTCAATCCCTTCGAACCTCACCAACGACGACGTGTCGACTCGCCAATGGCTCTTTCATTGAGGTGGATCAACTGCTCGTCGTCAACGTTGACTCCTCAAACTCCACCAGGTACTGCAAAGGTGGAGTCGTGGACATCAATGGCGACTCCTATGAAGGATCGCTTGAGTTGATTCGAAGCGATAACGGTTGGTTAGCCGTCAACGAAGTGAGCCTTGAAAACTATGTGGCATCGGTTGTGGGTGCTGAAATGCCAAGTCATTGGCATGGTGAAGCGCTTAAGGCACAAGCGGTGGCTGCTCGCTCCTATGCCGCAACGCATCTCGCTCGCCCTGCATCGCAGACATATCACCTCGGAGACACGACGCGATGGCAGGTGTTTTCAGGGCCATCGAGCTTGAGTAAGCAAACCCTGCGTGCAACCGATGAAACGCGGGGAATGGTGTTGAGTTATCGAGGAGGGCTCGTCGAAAGTTTGTATGCGTCAACGCAAGCAATCAGTGAGGAGGCCCATCGACATTTAGGCGCGAGCATGAGCCAACACGGTGCTCAGCGTCTAGCGACGCAAGGCCTTCGTTTTGATGAGATTCTTGGGAGGTACTACCAAGGAGCGTCTCTCGCTCAACTCCAGCGTGATGGGTCGTGATCACTTGTGGGAACAAGCTTTGGTTTGTACGGAACACGCCCTGCGGTCCGGAGCCATCGTTCCACTCGCCACAACGCTTGAAGATCTTCCAGGCGAAGATGCCACAACATTTGAGCTCAGGCATTTAGCTGGAGCCACGCCGAAACATCTCCAGCAGGCAGGGCCTAAGCCGAATCCTTTTCGACCATGGGATCAACGTTTGGAGGTCGAACAGATCGGAGACGATCACGTGGTGATTCTGAACAAATTTCCTGTTCAGATCGGACACATGTTGTTAATTACCAGAGAATGGGCACCTCAGAATGGTTGGCTCAATGCATCAGATTGGTCTGCACTTACTTCGGTAGATCGAAACACGACCGGCCTTTGGTTTTTCAATAGCAATCCCAATGCTGGTGCCAGTCAACCCCATCGGCATCTGCAATTGCTGCCAAGACATGATGGAGAAAGGGTCTGCCCTAGAGAGGAATGGTTTCTTCGTTTTTGTAGCGATGATAATGATCAAAATCGTCTTCGGCAATTAATCCGTGTTGAGCAATTAGTCGAGTTCAATGCATCTGTTTTACAAGCAACCTATGAACGGCTATGTGAAAATTTGAGTCTTGGCTCTCCGAGCAATGACTCTTTACCACGATTTGCATACAATATATTATTAACTCGGTCTTGGATGGCTGTGATTCGTCGAAAACGAGAAGGGGTGCATGGATTTAGTGTGAATGCCTTGGGTTTCGCGGGATGCTTATTGAGTACAGATGTTTCTAACTTGTCTTGGTTGAAAGAAGCAGGTCCTGATGAACTTCTGCGTGCTGTCATTGGTCTAGAGGATTCAAACTAAAAATCTGTGGAACCACTGATGCGATAAGTGTCGATTGGTGCATTGATGGCAAGAGAGGTCAATGTTCACCCTCCTGCTTAATGAATGACGAATGTTCAGCAAAAACAACGAAATTCTCGCGTTCAGAAATATCTTTCACTGGTACAACCAATCGCCAAGCGATATGCCCAACGAAGTGGTTGTGATTGTGATGATCTAATACAAGTTGGTTGCTTGGGATTGATCCAAGCTTCACAACGTTTCCAACACACAGAAGGAACATTGTTCCACGTTTTCGCTAAACCCCATATTCGAGGGGCAATTCTTCATTATCTCAGGGATAATGCAAGCCTAATTCGTTTACCGAGACATGTTGAAGAGCGAGCATTACTTCTTAGAAACAAGAATGAGCAAACAATCAGCGCTGCTGATAGTTTAGTCCAACAGAGCTACAGGTACAAAACAACATGGGTCGAATTCGAAGATGAATTCATGACAGGAAGATATTATGGACTTAAAAATATTGAACGATGTGAACAAGCCGCCAAAATAAATAGCGCCCTACAAAAGTTGCACAAGAACGATCAGAAAATCATCCGTTTAGTGATATTTGAAGGAAACAGCCTGAGATTGGCGGGTAAAAACATCGGAGTTTCAGCCATGACTGTTCAGCGACGCCTAAAACGAGCATTAGCGACTCTCAGGGATCGCTTGAAGCTGGATCAATCAGTTTGATTCGAAGCCCTGTTCATCTGTTTTTCCAAGGTGTCAATCGCAGCATTCAAGGCGGAAAGCTGACGCTCAACACCATCGCGCCACATTGAAAGCATGGCGTGCTTGCGTTGCTGATGCTGACGCTTCATACCATCCATATCTGTGGATGGGCTGCAGCAGAATGGAGGAAGCATTGAGATTCAAAAGCTAATCAAGCTTGACTGATTTTCTTCCCTGATGTGACCCCTGTGGCGGATTGGCGGTTGTTGTTGTTGGCATTAGCGTGAGTAGTCAATGCAGGCCTGTGCTGGTGGAGCCGCAAAGCAAACGAATGCGGCAACAGTGTTCATGAGTCTCAAAAAAGTCCCATTACTAGTCCTGGCTTGCGTCTCATTTGCCTCTGCCTCGCTCGAACTTTGCGGTTCAGCCGATAGCCGTGCCTATGTCGCCATCTTGGCTGGCCAGCGGGCGCGACCTCTCAATGGCACCTTCAATAACGTTCCCGTCTTGCATTCAAATCAGCCCGAGATCGTGACGGGTCCAGGAATCCTTGTGAATACGGCCCCAGGAGCAGGGATCGCAATGGAAAACAATCGTCCGTTGAACAACGCAACTTATACATTTAATGGTTCATTTGGTGTTCATATGCATCACAAGTATTATCCAAGTGATGCTTCGAAATTGGGAGGAAGTCGCTCCCGAGGGTTGCTCACATTAGCTCTTATTGCTTCTAACCCAGGCAAGACATCTGTTACCTTAAAGTTTAAGCGTGGTTCGGTTAAAAATAGCTTCGAAGCCCCATATCACAGTAATAAATTGATGGGAGTTAAACCCCTTGGAAAGCGACCATGGAATACAGGACCAGGTGACGCCACTGCTGTTCAGCTTTTGCGCAACGAATTAGATCGCAAAGTTCCAGATACTGTGACCATACCTGCGGGAAGTCGTGTCGTCGTGGTTCGAACTGTTTTACCAGCCCGAGGAATTGCCAATGGATTGCTGCAAGGTCAAAGTAATGGCCCGTTTACCATGGCAGTTGTGGCCTCAGAGCAGACGAGTTCAGATCAAAATCTTTTTTCTGTTCTTGATAATGGACGTCTAGCACCTGGTCGAATCTATTTAAATCGGATCCGGGAAATTCAACTAGGGAGGGTATTCTCCAGGGTTGCAGGCGTGGCACTTGGGGATGAATACCGTGCTTCAATCAGCCACGATCTTTCCCAGGGTGCCTTGCACGTCCCACTGACTAGTACTCCTCGACATCATTTTGGAACGCGGGAAATTCAGGTTAATCCCCTAGCTGTTCGGATGATTGATTCCGCTCTCAATAATATTGGTACCTATGGTGTTCGTTATGCTGTTACCTTAAATCTTGTTGGCAATGGTAATTATCAACTGGTCATGAGCCATCCAGTGGTGTCAGGTAAAAAACCTTTTACTGCATTTCGTGGCTCGATGCAGATAGAACATCAGAATTCTTTGAAAGAGATTCATGTTGGGTTGCGTTCTGGGGAAAGTTTGGCTCTTACAGATATCAATCTTTTACAGGGTCAAGACTCACCCGTCAAAGTCACACTCGTGTATCCAGCGGATGCCACCCCTGGTCATCTCCTAAGTGTCGTTCCGGTTGATCAGTTGGCTCTGTTACATCAACGGCAACGACAACAGCGGACCGCTCAACAGAACAGCACGATCACAAAAACCAAGCTTGTTGTTCCAAACTCACCCCCTCCGCTACCCGAACTTCAGCAGAAAGTTCCTCCTAAACCTGTCTCCAGTCTGCAGCCGGCCATCATGGCTCCAAGGCCTTCAACCTCCCACACGAACGATCCTCGTTACACAGATGCAATTCGATCCCAGCAACAGTGGTTACGTCAGCTTCAGGGTCGATAGTCTTTCGGCAGCAAGGTTGAACTGGTGAGCGCCGAGGAGTCCAACCATCAGCAAAAAATTACCGTCACCCTGTCGAAACGGTTGGTGACGCTGATTGATCAGCTCAAGCGTGAGTATGGCGTTCGCTCGAGGGGTCTCGTTCTCGAGTCGGTTCTCGAACAATTGATCCAGCCCGAAGATCAGTCGGAGCTGTTGGATCCAAACGACCATGATGCCGCTGTGGTCACCCCTGAGGGGTCACCCCCTGAAGCAAGCAGCTTGGTGTTAATCCGCAACACGGAGGCGGACACAGCGATTGATGAGCCTGAACCGCAACTGCAGCAACAAAGCTCCGTTGGCATTGATTTACCAGGTTTCGTAAGTCGACGCACCACGCAGCTCCGCGACACGCTGTCCCAGCGTTCAGAGGTCGATTCCTTAGACAAGTCCGTTTCTGGAGAACCCCTACTCTCTTCGGTGTCGCACGCTGATCTAGTCGCTGCTACGCAAGCAGTCAACGAGCACTGGCGTTCTCTGTATGGACAACCGCCAGGAGACACCGTTGTGGAGGCTTCGATGCTTTGGTTGGCACGGGATGTTTGGTCGACGACAGATGCCAGTGATGGTCGACCTTTCACCTGGTCTGCTGCCAATGCCTCGATGAAGGAACTCTGTTCTGACTGGGAGCAGGGTGATCCTTCGCTTGGGCGGGTGATGGTGGTCGCTGGAACATTGGAAGATCCCTTTGCAACGGCTGCTCTCGCTGAGCGAATGCCGACGTTAATTCGACGATTCGTTAACCGCTTTCGTCGAAGTCGTCAGGTCACGTCCTTTGAAACGCTGGAGTCCACCATGACCGTGCATGGTGCACTCAAACTCTTGGGCTTGTCGACAACAGCCGGAGCGAGTGTGACGTTGGTTTCCATTCGAGAGGCGTTCAAGACAAGAGCCCTAGAGGTTCACCCTGATGCTGGAGGCTCGACAGATGCCATGCGTCGACTTAACGAGGCCTATCGACTATTACGCGAGCTTTACCGCAATCGTTAATTTGTCCCAATCAAGTCTCGTCTTGTGACTATTAATGAGACCAAAACTAGACCAGCTGATCAAATTATTTGTCTTAGGCAAGACGCAGACTAAGACTCATTATGCGTCTCATCTTGAATTAGTGAGTAGGGGTAAACATCTACTTTTTTCATGTTTTTAATTGATTCGCTCACTCAACTGATCCTTCCCTCCGCGGTCGGAATGGCTTGTCATGCTCCGCTGTTCTTTGGCTCCTTGTTCATGCTGCTGTCCATCACCTGTCCATTCCTAGGGAGTTTGATCCAAATCCAGCTGCAACAGCCTTTTTGAATGAGGCGTACCTGCTATAGACACAGGTACGCACATTTTTGGGCTGCCAATTTGGATGGATATCACCCGCATAGCAAATCGCGCCTCTCACCGGACTTTCATAAGTCTCGCCATAAGACTCATGATGCATCACATACGAGACTTACGAGAAGCAGGCGAGACGAGGGTTGCTCTCTAGAGTCTTGCTTGGGAATTGATATTAGACCAATACTGAGTCTCGTTTGAGACATGCAAAGTTTGCGGTCAATGAAAAACCGGGCCATTAACGACCCGGTTTCTTCCTTGGTGCACCGTGCTGGTGTTAGCTCAGGTGGAGGTCTGCATGCCTTGAATCAAGAAATCAAAGTAAGGGGAAGAAAGCTTGGCTTGTTGGTCGGAAAGCAAGGCCAGCGAAGCATCCTTCATCGTTTTCATCGCTTCGACCATTCCAGGCATTGGTACGCCAAGACTGTTGTACATCTCCCGAGCACCCACCAATCCGATGTCTTCAATCATCTCTGTGCTTCCAGCGAGGACGCCATAGGTCACAAGCCGTAAATACCAGCTGTAATCACGCAGGCATTGGGCGCGTTGACGTTGTCCGTAAGAGTTCCCACCTGGGGCTACATATTCTGGTTTTCGACTAAACAGCTGCTTAGCCGATTCGTCGACGATCTTTTTCTCGTTATCGGTCAGGACTTTGACGACCGAAACGCGCATCGCGCCTTGATCAAGAAAATCCACCATCGAGCGAAGTTCGCCGCTGGTGGGGTACCGCAGATCATCATCGGCTTGAAGGATGAGATCCCGGACAACGCTCATGGAACTTGGCAGGCTGTATGGAGTTTAGTGGTCTTAAGTGAGGCTCCACGCCATTGCGGCCTCTGGTGTTACGCCTTTGCAATGGCAGGAGTTCAGACATGGAAGAACAAATGGTTGGAAACGAGCCCGCGCCAAGGCCTGGCTTGACGATCAATGTGGAATGCTCTGATCTCGATCGGGATGGAAAAGGCATTTCTCGATGGAACGGTTGGGTCGTCGTTGTTGATGATTTACTGCCTGGCGAACAAGCTCAGGTGCAGCTGCAGCAGCGTCAACGCTCGCGTTGGTTGGCTCGACGGGGCGAGCTCATTCAACCGTCGGACGACCGTCGCCGACCTCCATGCATTCTTGCTGCGGACTGTGGTGGTTGCACCCTGCAATCCCTCAAGGAATCGGCCCAAAACAGTTGGAAATTTTCCTCTCTTCAACAAACGATGCAACGCATCGGTGGCATTGAAGCCACGCCACAACCGCTTTTAGCGGATAACAGCCGCGCGTTTGGCTATCGCAACCGTGCCTTGATTCCACTGAAGCGAGAAGGTGATGGCCGTTTGCGCGCGGGTTATTACCGCCCACGAAGCCATCGCATTGTCAACTTGAATCACTGTCCTGTTCTTGACCCACGGCTCGATCAACTCATCGAACCGATTAAGCAGGATTTGGATTCAACCGGTTGGGCTGCCGACCATGATCTGATTCAAGCCAAGGGTTTACGCCATCTTGGTTTGCGTCTAGGTCACCACAGCGGCGAGGTGTTGATCACCTTGATCAGCTCCCATGATCGCTACCCCGGTTTATTAGAGCTGGCGGAAGAGTGGATGGATCGTTGGCCCATGGTGAAAGGTGTTTGCCTCAATCTCCAACCAAAGCCCAATAATTTGGTGTTAGGAGCTCAAACTCTTCTGGTTGCTGGGTCTGAAACGATCGCGGAAGAGTTTTGTGGAATTCATCTTCAACTCAGCAGCACGACCTTTTTTCAAATCAACACTCCTCAGGCCGAGCGCATCGTTCGCGTGCTTTGCGACTGGTTATCGACTGACATGGGTAGCGGCACTGTTGTCGATGCCTATTGCGGAATTGGCACGATCAGTCTCCCCCTCGCAGCAAAGGGATTTGATGTGATCGGACTGGAGCTGCATCAGGGATCTGTTGACCAAGCCCTGCTTAATGCCATGCGAAATAACTTGTCCAAACAGTGTCGTTTCCGGGCTGGAGATGTCGTGGACCTATTGGAGGCGGCCTTGTTTGGTGCAGATGCCTTGGTGCTTGATCCCCCCAGGCGTGGCCTTGACGCTCGCGTGATTCAAACCATTCTTGATACGCCCCCCCAGCGTCTGGCATATCTCAGTTGTGATCCTGCAACGCAGGCAAGAGACTTGAAAATGTTGATGGAGCCGGCTGGCCCTTATCGCTTGAAGAAGCATCAACCCATTGACTTTTTTCCCCAAACCACGCATTTGGAGTCGCTAGCCCTGTTGGAACGCACTAGCTACGAAGCTCGGCTTTGAATTGCTTCGACAGCGCGGCTCTAACTTTCTCGTGCACTGGCTGAATCTTGTCGTCCGTCAGGGTCTCATTTGGACTCCTGTATCGCAACCGGAATGCCTGTGACACCTTTTGATCCCCGAGTTGGTCGCCTTCGAAACGGTCGATCAATTCGACATGTTCTAGTAAAGGTTTTCCCGCTTTTCTGATGGCTTGGATCAAATCCCCAGCCCTGCTGTTTCGATCAACGACAACAGCCAAGTCGCGTTCACTAGCGGGCACTGTCGGGAATGATTTGTAGATCGGAGTCCAACGGTTGCTGCGTGTTGCTGCATCCAGCAAACGGTCTAAATCCAGCTCAAATAGGTACGTGCACTCCGGCAGGGATAGGTCATCAGCTAGGGCTGGATGCAACTGGCCAAAACAGCCCAGGGGGCGTCCCTCTAGCACCAAGGTTGCGGCTCTCCCGGGGTGCAGTCGCTCATCATTCGTGAGGGGGCGATCACTGAGATCAAGTTGCATGGCCCCCATCACCCGGGAGAGAACACCGCGAGCCTCGTAGTAGTTGGGTGCCTGGTACTTACCACTGGTGCTCCAACGTTCCAGCCGACGGTCGCCACAGATCACTCCGGAGACCACCCCTGATTGCTCAACCGACTCAGGCGAACCGCTGTAGGTATTCCCAACCTCAAAAATCGAACAACCAGCCATGGAGGCTTTGAGGTTGCGAACGCAAATTTGAAGATGTTCTTCCCACAGGTTGGTACGCAAGTGGCTGGTTTCGGCCAAGAGCGGGTTACTGATCGCGATCCGCCCATCCCCATCGGAGCTGCCAACCAACGACAAGGTGGTGATTTCCTGGAGTCCGGCGGAACAGAACAGCCGTCTTAATCGACGTTCTGCCTGTTGGCGGGGTGTCAGTGATCCAGGGGCAACGGGGTCAGGGAGGTGCGATCCAAACTTGTCAAAGCCCACAAGACGCGCCACTTCTTCGATTAGGTCGACTTCTCGATGCAGGTCTTGGCGGCGAGACGGTGGTGTCATGACCGCCCACCCCTCGTCTGTCGACTCCATCTCACATCCAAGGGCGGTTAAGCACTGTTCGATGGTGTGATCGGCCAAATCCACTGGACTTGAATCGGTGTCAATCGGCCCTAAAAGTTGATGCAGTGCGTCTCGACGTAATTGAAGTGGAACAGGCGTTTTGGGCCCCTCTCCACCCACCCAACGTCCGTTCACGCGGCAGGCAAATTGATCACTGAGTAAATCAATAGCTCGTTGAGAACAGGCCAAGGTGACTTCCGGTGGCAATCCCTTCTCAAAGCGGCTGCTGGCATCCGTTCGTAATCCCACAGCCCTCGAGGACTGGCGAACTCGGATGGGTGAAAACATGGCGGATTCCAACCAGATTCTCGTCGTGGAGTCGCTTACAGCGCTATCCCGGCTTCCCATCACACCTGCAATCGCAATGGCACGGTCATGGCATGTGACGACCTGGACTCGAGGATCAAGACAGAGGGATTGATCGTCGAGACCGATGAAGGTTTCTTGATCCTTTGCTGGCCGCACAGCAAAACTGGCAGCATCCACCGACTGCCCGGTAAGGGATTCCAGGGCTTCCGCATCAAAGGCATGCAAGGGCTGTCCCTGTTCGAGCATCACCAAATTTGTGATGTCCACCACAGCATTCACGGCGTTGATTCCGGCACGGCTGAGTCGCTGCTGGATCCACTGCGGTGATTCTTGATCTCCTCGGACACCCTCAACACAAGCGATGCCGTAATAGCTGCCATCGAGCTCTGTTTGGAGCTGTTCTTGATCCGGTGTGTGATTGAGCGATGGCAGTGAGAGTGAGGCGTTAGTGAGGGCTGCCACCTCCCTTGCAATCCCCACCATCGACATCCCATCGGGACGATTGGCTGTTATTGCTAACTCCAACACCGTGTCGTCTAAGCCAAAGAGTGCCGCCACGGGTGTCCCCACAGGGGGCACCTCCTCGGTGCTGTCTTCAAGAATGGCGATACCGGACGAGTCGGCGGTCAGACCCAATTCAGAAAGGGAGCAGATCATTCCATCACTGGTGACTCCCCGAAGTTCGCCGGCCTTGATCGTGAGATCCACAGCCGGCAGAACGGCACCAACCGTGGCGACGGGAACATAGATACCCGCCCGCACATTGGCGGCTCCACAGACGATTTGAACAGGCTCTTCCGCGCCGATATCGACGCGACAGACACTGAGTTTGTCGGCATTGGGATGCTTATCTCGGGTGAGAACGTGGCCGACGACGACCCCCTTTGATTGGGCGCTGAGATCATCGACGTTTTCCACCTCAAACCCAGCCATAGACAGGCGTTCGGCCAGGTCGTCTACCGCGTCATCCACCTGGACCAGTTCTTTCAGCCAGGACAAAGACACCAGCATCGGAAGTCGACCGAATAGCTCGCGATCTTAGGAACAGCCTCTTCGATAAATCGAGGGGTCAACAAGGTAAGATCTTTGTTTGTCATTCACTTCGCACCTGCGGTGCAACGTCCTTTATGGCTAAGAACAAGGGCGTCCGGATTGTGGTCACTCTCGAGTGCACAGAATGCCGGTCCGCTTCCGCTAGCGAAAAACGTTCACCGGGCGTTTCGCGCTACACAACAGAGAAGAACAGACGGAACACCACCGAGCGGCTGGAGATCATGAAGTTCTGTCCACAACTCAACAAAATGACTCTCCACAAAGAGATCAAGTGAGCCTGCAGACCTTCCAACCTTTCAACCGTTTCTGATTCATGTCGAGCTCCTTTTTCAAGAAGCGTCTTTCTCCGATTAAGCCTGGCGATCCCATCGATTACAAAGATGTGGATCTGCTCAAGAAATTCATCACAGAGCGTGGCAAGATCCTTCCCCGTCGTCTGACTGGCTTGACTGCCAAGCAACAGCGGGATCTCACTAATGCCGTGAAGCGAGCACGGATTGTGGCCTTGCTGCCATTCGTAAATCCCGAAGGTTGATTCCACGCTTAGTCACTCAGCGACGTGGTGAAAGCCTCAGTTAAGGCCAACGACATTGTTGCTGTTGTTTTAAAGGGTGTCCCCCTGATCGGCCGTCTTCTGTCTCTCAAGGGCAGTAAGGCGGTTATTTCTTTTGGAGGACAACGACGGGATCAGGACCTCCCACTTCGAGAGCTCGTGGCCGTCGGTCATGTGTCGGACCAACCTCTGCCGACACCTGACGAGCTTTCGGAGTTGATGCCCGATCGCAAAACGGCTGCGGAAGCTTGGTCGATTTTGGCTGCCGATGCTGAGGCAATGCAGCAGAACCAAGCTCTCCTTGAGTTAACGGATCTCCTGAAAGCCAACGTTGATACTCCTGACATAGCAGCCACTTGGGCTTGGTTGCATGGTGATCAACCCTGGTTCCGCTGGCGACGGGATCAGTCGATTTCTGTGGTGCCCTTGGACGAGATCCAACGCAAAAGGAAGCTTCAAAAACAACAGCGATTAGCGGAGGACCACAGTCAGCAGCAGATCGCAGTTCTTGCTCCATCGTCTCCACTGACCCCAGAACAGTTGGAAACGCTTGATCCTGAATGGCGCAAGCGATTGGAATGCTTGGTTGATCGAGCTCGTGATGATGCTTCGAACTTGAAGGATGATCCCGATGTGGCCCATTGGGCGCAAGTGTTTTCGCTGAGTCCTGATCAGGGCAGCCTGCGGCAGTGGTGTATTCAAAGAGGGCTTTTGGATCCGCATCAGCCCCGTGCCCTGCACGGCAGTGTCTGGTCCGGAACGTTTGCCATGGAGTTGGAGCACGAGGCCCAACGACTGATCTCGTCTGCGGCGCAACCGCATCCTGGAGACGACGACCGGCTGGACCTGTGTCATCTGGCGACCTACACCCTCGACGATGCCGGGACCCGTGAAATTGATGACGCTGTTTCCCTCGACGTTCAAAACGGTGAAGTTTGGATTTGGGTTCATATCGCTGATCCAGCACGCCTGATCAGCCCTGGTAGCCCGTTGGATCAAGAAGCCCGTCGTCGTGCCACCAGCCTTTACCTTGCCGATGGCGTACTTCCGATGCTTCCCCTCGGACTAGCCGCCGGCCCCCTAAGCCTTCGTGCCGGACAACGCACCGCGGCAATCAGCGTTTCTGTGCGGTTGGACAGTGCTGGAGCGATCGCTGAGCGTCGTATTGCGAGGAGTTGGGTGCAGCCTCGCTATGGCCTTACCTATGCGGATGGCGACGAGCTGATCGAATTGGCCCCTCCTGGTGACGAAACGTTGGCGGATTTATCCCAGTTGATGCAGCTGCGCAGTCGATGGCGTCGCCAACAAGGAGCCCTGATGTTTGATCGAATGGAAGGACGCTTTCGGCGGAGTGACGGTGCGTTATTCCTTCAATTGGTGGAACCCAGTCCGGCGCGTTTGATGGTGAGTGAAGCGATGCTGTTGATGGGTGCAGTTGTCGCGGAGTTTGGTTGTCAACATGAGTTGGCTCTGCCATTTCGAAGTCAGCCGCCCGCTGAACTTCCGTCGCAGACTGAACTCGACCAATTGCCTGAGGGGCCAGCCCGCGATGCTGCGATCAAGCGATGTTTGAGTCGTGGGGTACAGGGAACCCAGCCCATGGCGCACTTCAGCCTTGGACTGTCTGCCTATGTGCAAGCCACGTCTCCCATCCGTCGTTATGCCGACCTGGCCTCCCACCGTCAGATCATTGCTCAACTGGAGAACACCACCCCGTTAAGTGAACCTGAAATGGGTGAATTAATCGACGACTTAGACGATCCGCTCCGTCAGTCGATTCAAATCAGCCGTGAAGACCAGCGCCATTGGCAACAGGTGTGGTTTTCTCAATATCGAGATCAACGCTGGGATGCCGAGTTTCTTCGTTTTTTAAGACCGCAAGACGGCTTAGCCCTTGTCCATCTTGCTGACTTAGCCATGGATGTTGTCGGTCGCGTCGATCAAGGCAATCCGAATCCAGGAGATCGGATGACGATGACGGTGAAGCTGGCGGATCCTGACCGGGGCGAATTGCAGCTTCAGCTGACTTAATCAATCACCCCAATCAAACGAAGCCAGGGCCCCCACGGATTCCGAACCACGCGTACACGAACCATCCCAGTTGGGCGATCTTGTTGGTGGAGCCATGCGTTGATGGCTGGCTCCAGCGTGATGAGAGGCCAATGTTCATCATCGGAGCTGAACTGAAAGCCACCGTCTGCCGTCGAGGACACCCTGCCCTTTAAGAACTCTTCGTGGCGATCAATATGGGCTTCATTCAGGCCAGGTTGATCGAGGTGAACGGATCGCGATGGGGCCAACAAACCCATGGCATCAACTTGCTCTGGTGCGGCTAATCCTTGTTCTTGAGCTGTTCTCCAGTGGGGATGCCATGCCGGCCACTGCCAAAGTGGCAACACTGCTGCTGGGGCCGTCGGGTCATGAAGGAGATGGGTCTGAAGCACGCTCACCGGTACCTCAGTGGGTAGGCAGGAGCGATGGACCGATAACGCCGCTGCCAAACCAGCTGCTTGACCGATGTTGAGAATTAAGGGTTGCAACCTCGTCGCGCCATTCGCCATGTGACTCACGCTGAAGCCTTTATCTGCCATCAAGAGATTTGGCACGGTTTCGCTGACTAATGCGCCGTAGGGGATGCAAAAGGGAGTACCGGTCCACCGCCCCCCCCATCGACAACTTTTGGAAGCAAGGGGCCAGTCCTCCCCTGGGTAGTGATGGTCGTTGGCGTAGGTGCCGACCGCAATGCTGGTGCATTGACCGTCGTCATCCAAGGGAATCGATCCACGACGGGCGCCGGCTGATACGGGTAGCAATTCGTTTTCTGTCACGGTGGTCGTCCCGATCAGTCGACGACTTTCTCGCCAGTAGGGCATCAGGGCAACACTGGGGTTGGCCCCTGGGAAAGCCTTCCCTGGAGTGATCCAACCGTCCGAACATTCTTGAAGGGCCGATAAAAATGATGCGCTATGCGCTTTCATCTCATTGGCCAGCTCCGTTCTGTCCAGAGGATCAGAGCTCACTGCCCTGTGCAGTCCGTGATGCCAATCGTTGCCGTGAAGTGGCCAATTGAGCATGACCAAACCACCGGGCAAGCGGCCGTAGGTGATCGTCCGCTCCAACCCAAAGGCAGCGGTGCTGTATTCAAAAGGCTGTGATGGCAGAAGGGGTTTGGATGGAGGGCCTGATTGTTTCAGCTGTCCCATCACAACCCATGTGGGGGATTGAACAGGTTGGTGTTTGAAGAACGCTTCGTTGATCAGTCGGTGTTGGGTTGGAGCACTTGGCTCATCCCACTGTTCCTTGGCCTCCCATCCCCAGCGGTAGGGCACGTCCGTTAGGGCAAGGAGGTCTCCGAGGTCACTCCCATCAATAAAAATGTCTGCCTCAACAAAGAGGCGTTGTTGTTGTGAAGCGGGTCCCTGCTGAACCTCGAGACGTTGAATCAGCCCGTCTCGCTGGGAAAGGTTTCGCAGTTCACAATCCCCACACCACTGCAACAACGGCTCGTTATGGACCCATCGCTGAAGGATGTCCTCGGCCTGTTGGGGCCGATAGCCAAAACAACTCACCCAGTTTTGATCGAGCCCAGAGGGTTCACTGCAATGAAGCTCCCGCAAGAAAGCACCCCACATCCCCGTTTGCCAGCAACTCAGTTCATGACCATCCGGTGCACAGACCCCAGCAGCGCTAACCATTCCCCCAAGCCATGGCCCGGGCGTTAACAACATGGTGGAAGCACCGCTGCGTGCTGCTTGCAGAGCAGCGGCAACGCCTCCGGTTCCACCGCCCCAAACCAGCACGTCTTTCCGAATCATGGGGTCTGAGGGAATGGGGATATGGATCACCTTTAGGAAAACAGACCCAAGCGTGGTCGTTGTTGAGAGACATGGTCGTTAAACTCTGGCGTCGCTGCGGTGCAGCGGAGTTTTTCTCCCGACGATGTCTTACACACTTACGACTCCGCTTTACTACGTCAACGACAAGCCGCATCTCGGCAGCACGTATACGACCCTGGCCTGTGATGCCCTGGCCCGTTTTAAGCGACTGACCCAAAACGACGTGCTGTTCATCACCGGTGTGGATGAACATGGTCAGAAAATTCAACGCACGGCTGAACAAAAAAACATCAGCCCTATGGCTCACTGCGACCAAGTCAGCGAGCGTTATCAAGACCTTTGGTCACGTTGGGACATCAGTCAGGATCGTTTTGTCCGTACCACTAATCCTCGACACCTTGAGCTTGTAGAACAGTTCTACGAGCGCGTTAAAGCCTCTGGCGACATCGTTACCGGTCGACAGACGGGGTGGTATTGCGTTGGATGTGAGGAATTCAAAGATGATCCTGATGATGCAGTCGATCCCCAATGCCCGATTCATCAAAAAACCCTTGAGTGGCGCGACGAGGAGAACCTATTTTTCCGCTTATCCCGTTATCAACGTGAGATTGAAGAGTTGATCGCAAATGACGACTTCATTGCACCTGCAAGTCGGCGACAGGAAGTTCGTAATTTTGTAGCACGCGGACTTCGTGATTTTTCAATTTCACGGGTCAATGTGTCATGGGGCATACCAGTTCCAGGACATCCAGGACATACGTTTTATGTGTGGTTCGATGCACTGCTCGGTTACCTAACTGCACTCTTGGATGATGGTGGTTCCGTTGATCTAGATCGATTAGCCGACAGCGGATGGCCAGCTTCAGTCCATGTGATCGGTAAAGATATTTTGAGATTTCATGCTGTTTTTTGGCCAGCAATGTTGATATCTGCTGGTCTATCTCTTCCAAAGCGTGTTTTTGGTCATGGATTTCTCACCCGCGAGGGACAAAAAATGGGCAAGTCTTTGGGAAATGTTCTTGATCCAGAATTGTTATTAGAAAAGTGTGGTACTGATGCTGTGCGATGGTATCTGTTAAGGGATATTCAATTTGGCGATGATGGCGATTTTCAACAACAACGTTTTTCCGACTTAGTCAATAATGATTTGGCTAATACCATCGGAAATCTTTTGAATCGCACGTCATCAATGGCGCGAAAGTGGTTCGATGATTCAGTCCCCCCTCATTCAGTCGAAAGCCATATCAATCATCCCCTTGCGCTAAAAGCACAAGCCACAATTGCAACTGTGATGCGTTGCATGCCTGAACTTGGTTTCAAGGCCGCATCTGAGTCTATTTTACAATTAGCGATTGCCGCCAATGGTCATCTCAATGACACGGCTCCCTGGAGTCGGATGAAGCAGCAAGGTGAGGAACAATCTGTTGCGAATGATCTTTATGTGGTATTGGAGTCAACTCGGATTGTTGGGTTACTACTAGCACCTTTACTACCCGACCTAAGTTCTCGTATTTTGAATCAACTGAATTGTTCTTTAGATCCTGAACACTGGCTGGACCAGCTTCATTGGGGTGGGTTGACATCTGGAACTGAGCTGCCAAAACCTGAGCCGGTGATGGCGCGTCTCGAATTGGATGACGATCTTTGATATGAAGGAACTGAAGTTTTTACGGTCAAGATGCATTATTGCTGTGATAGGTAGCTCTTGCTTCCTTTCAGCGTGCGCCTCAAATCCTTCTAGTCAAATTAAGAATCAGGCATCCACCCCTTTTGTCTTTCGGTCGCTAGATCTAAAACAACGTCGACCTAATGGTATTCGAGATTGGGAACTGACAAGTCCTGAGGCTCGCTACAACACAGCTGCAAGAACAGTGAGGGCAAGAATTCCTAAGGGGATTCTTTATTTTGAAGACAAGCCTTCATTCATGATCAGTGCAGAGCATGCAACCGTACTTAATGATGGCGAGCTTGTTGTGCTGGAAGGCTCTGTGCGGCTGAAACGTTTAGGGGCAGAACCTCTTCTTATTCAGGGTGATCGTTTGATATGGAGACCGGCTTTGTCGACAATGGTGATCAATCAAAGGCCTACTGCTTTAAACAGGAATTCAAAAATTATTTCCAGTTCTCTTACTTTTCAGCAAGAAAGTGGTCAGCTTCTATTCAAAGGTCCGACAACACTTTTGCGATGGCAGAACAACTATAGTTCAACCATTGATCCACAAACGGTGATCACGGCTGGGAATAGTCGATGGAATTTAAATAGTGGGATCATTGCTGCTCTTGGTCCCATTATTGCAAATCAAATGGATGGCCGTCGTCTTACGGCTGCTTCGGTTCAGGGCAATACAAAGAAAAATTTTATTGACTTAAAAGCTCCTGTTCAATTCAAGCTTGAGGAGGACGATGCTGTTGTGGATGCAGGCGAAACTCGCTGGTACTTTGAACGTGATCAGCTTTCATCAAAAGCTCCGGTTTCTGCATCACTTCCCAAGAGTGATGTCCGTGGTGTTGGATTTGTTATTGATATACCAAGCCATACCTTCACTATCTCCAATTCGTGTCAAGTCAAACAACCAGATAAGAATTTGAGAGCCCAAAGCTGTACTTGGAACTGGCGCGATGATCTTCTCACTGCTGCCGGTAATACAAACCCTAAAGAATCTAATGCCGGGCAAATAAAACGTGCTGAACAGATGGAAGCTGGCTTTAATTCTAATGGTTCGATACAGTTTTCACCATCCAGAAATCGCGTAAAAACTCAGATTAAATTCGAAGACAAAAACAATAAAGATGTTAATCAGAAGAATTCTTCTCAAGTGAAGTTTTAAGTCTCTGAGTCCAGCCTTCTAACCAGCGTTCATCGGACTGGCTGAAACAACGTTTCGACCACCCACCCACAACAACAACACCATTTTTTCCCAGGGGAGATATCACGACGGCTGGAAGATTTTCCACAACAGAATCAAACTCAGTTCGTCCTGGAAATAGTTCTGTATTGACGAGCGAGATGGTCGTCTCCCGTTCCATCACTCGATTGCAAATGTCTCCTGGTTTAAACGTGACAGCACGAATCAAGCCGCGACGCAGGATGACCTGCCCTCTCCAATACACCAGCACCGTTGACGCTGGTGTTGCGGTTAGCAGCATGTGACTCCCCCACCCCAATTCCTCGCGAAGATCCGCTGAAGTCTGTTGATCCATCACGAGTCCCTGCTCTCCTTGCAGATCCACCTGGTCCGCCGATCGAGGATTGGCCCTCGTCCACAGCACGGCAACCAACATCAGTCCTACCGCCGCCAGTCCGGCCAAGACCTCCGCCCGTTGAAGGTCTGGCGTAATCCGATCAGCTGTCGATGCATTCGTGACAGCCAAAACCAGGACCAGCAACCCACTGAACAAAACAACACGGGCCGGTGTTGGCATCGATGCGGACTGCTGCAGGAACGGGAACATCTTGCTCAAATATGGGCAATCGTGTTGCGCCCATGAACTGTGCAGAGGCTTTTGCCGCAGTGGCCCTAGCTGCGGTGGGGTGTGATGGTGTGTTGGGGCGAGATGAAGCCCATGCTCTTCGACTGCAGTTGGAGTACCGATCGCTTTACAGCAGCAGCAGCGAAGCCGTCATGGGTGAACTCTTCGATCAGCTGTTAGCGGTGCTTAGGGAGCGGGGCGTCACGGGACTCGTCGACGAAGCCTTGCCTGTGTTGAGCCCCCGTCAACAACAGTCCGCGCTGGCCCTTGCCGCGCACCTTGTCCATGCCGACAAGAAAGTGACCAGCGAGGAGGAGGATTTCCTTAAGCAACTGGCGGCCAAGGTGGACCTTCCAGAAAACGAAGCGAACATGATTGTTGTGGCTATTGAGGCCTTAAATCGAGACATGCTCGACAGCTAAGGGCAGACTGCAGTGAGTTCCGCTTGAGGTGATGCCGCTGTTCCCCCGCCGTTTTGTTGCCGCGCTTCTGGCAATCAGCCTCTGTTTGTTTGTTTGGGTGCCCGTTGGGCTAGCCATTTCGCCATCAGAACTGGGGTCGTCTCCTCCTCAGGAGTTGATTGTTGATGAAGCCAATGTCTTTAGTCGCGCGAGTCGCAATGAGCTCGAATCGAAGCTGAAGGGCTTGGAGGATCAACGCGTTGATGCACGTTTGATCACATTGCGGCGTCTTGATTACGGATACAGCTTGAAGAGCTTCGGTGAGGAACTGATGGCGTCCTGGTCTGGAAAAAGCGAGGTGCCCCTTTTATTGATTTTGATCGAAACACAAAACAAACGTGCCGCGCTTCTCGCCGACTCTGCGTTGCAAAGTCAACTGCCGGAGTCGTTACTCACGAGTACTGCTCGCACAACGATGACCCTTCCACTTCGTGATGGTGATCGCTACCGACAGTCATCGATCGATGGACTAGCTCGGTTGTCCACCGTTCTTGCAGGTGGTGAAGATCCAGGTCCTCCGGAGGTCCTCGAGCGGGTGGCGCTTCCAACCAACATCCCCACAAAGGCGGAAACGGAAGAAAGCGATGCAACGACATGGATCATTGTTTTACTCGTACTGGGAACGATCATCCCGATGGCCACCTGGTGGGTCTTTTCCCGCTAGGACAACGCTGTCATGAGTCGCAGAAACTGGATCAACATTTTTTCGCGTGGGCAGGGATTCGATCTCAGCAACGACCTTGAGCGTGGCTATGAATCTGCGCTGTTGATCCAGAATTTCGAATTGGAATTTTATGGCGATCGTTTGGTTAGGCCCGACGTTGATTTAGCCGTTCCAAAGTCTGTTCAGGCCAGCATCTTGCGGAGGTTCCGTGCTGCCTTATTGATCTGCCGAACCACCCTGGAGTCGGTGGAACGCAATCGTGGTCAACTTGATACTCAGGAGCTCAGGCAGCTGCAGCTGATTGAGGCTGTGGTGAGTCGCTACGGATATCAACTACCAAGCGGTGGATCCCCTGCAATTAGTCGTAGTCCGGAGGCTTTGCCGAGATCCTTGCTCGGCTTCTTTGACACGGTTCGGCGTCAACTTGATCCTGCATCTGAAGAGACGGTTGTTGCCGGGTTTCGACGACGTCGCAACAGCACGCTGATTTCGTTGCGCATTCTGTTGCTTTTAATCTTGGTGCCGTTATTGATCCAACAAATAGCCGGGGCGTACGTCATTTCCCCTGCTGTTGATCGATTATCACCAGAACTACCATTTTTAAGTTATCCAAAACCAAAGCTTGAGGAACAAGCTGTTGAGAAATTGCGCGTCTATAAGCAAGAACTTGAATTTGATGCTTTTCTCAATTCCGATCAACCAATGGAGGAGGATCAGTTACGTCAAAAATTAGTTGAAAAAGCCATTGAGCTTAAGGATGAGGCTGATGGTCTAAGTGTTCAAGCTGTTAAAAATGTATTTTCTGATTTAAGTGCTCTTATAGCCTTCACGGTTGTTTGTTTTGTCAGTCGAGATGATTTACGAGTGATGCGCGGATTTTTTGATGAGGCTGTTTATGGCTTGAGTGATTCTGCAAAGGCATTTGCAATTATTTTATTCACAGATATCTTTGTTGGCTTTCACAGTCCTGAAGGATGGACTGTTCTACTCAATGGGATTGCGAAACATTTAGGATTACCTTCTCAGGAAAATTTTGTGATGTTATTCATAGCCACTTTCCCCGTTATATTGGCAACAATATTTAAGTATTGGATTTTCCGTTATCTCAACCGAGTTTCGCCATCCTCTGTGGCCACACTCAAAGGGATGAATGGTTCTGGTTGATCCACAAGTGAACAATTCGCAGCTAATCCTTGTCAGTGGACCCTCCCGTGGCGGCAAGAGTCGATGGGCTGAATCCCTGCTTACCAATGATCCTTTTGTGATTTATGTCGCAACCGGCATGAAGCGTGATGATGATTCTGCTTGGGTTGAGCGATTGCGCATTCATCGCGAACGGCGTCCATCGCATTGGAGCTTGCTGGAGCCAGGCCCAGATTTGATTCAATCGCTCCAAACCATTGAGCCAAGGCAATCTGTTTTGGTCGACTCATTGGGTGGATTTGTTGCCACCCATCTGGATATGGATGGTCCGGCTTGGACCAAGCATTCCGACGATTTGATCACCACCCTTGCTCATCTCTCTTCTAAATGCGTTGTGGTGATCGAAGAAACTGGATGGGGTGTCGTTCCTGCCACCCAAATCGGCGGCTTATTCCGAGATCGACTTGGTCAGATAGCACAACAGCTGGATCAGATTGCTGATCTGAGTTGGCTGGTCTTGCAAGGACGAGCTGTTGATCTTCGCGCCATCAGTCACCCCGTGCCATGAGCATCGTCAACCCAGAAGCCCCATTGCGGGTTGCTTTGTTTGAACCTCGAATTCCTCCGAATACTGGAAACATCGCTCGAACTTGTGCAGCATTCCAGCTCCCCCTTTCGCTGATCGAGCCGCTGGGGTTTCAAATTGACGACCGCAGCCTCCGTCGAGCCGGACTTGATTATTGGCCCCATGTCCAGGTCTCGACGCATGGGAGTTTTGATGCCTTGAAAGATGGGTTGCTTCCCCATAACCGGATCATTGGTTGCAGCCGTCGAGGTGGTAGTTGCCTAAGCGAATTTGAATTTCAACACGGAGATGTATTGCTCTTCGGGCGCGAAGACACAGGTCTTCCTGAGGACATTCGCGACCAGTGCCATTCCATTGTCACGATTCCAATGCCAGGTGCGGCGGCCCCCAGTGGTCAAGGTGGTGTCAGAAGCCTCAATTTGTCTGTTGCTTGTGCCCTCGTGACGTATGTGGCGGGCCATCGGTTGCAGTTGTGGTGATCACAGGACTGCGCCAACCCCCCTTGCGCCAACTGCATCGATTCGTTACTTTCAGCGGATCTTCTGAGGTTGTATGCGCGCACTGCTCCTACTAGCAAGTGCCACTACTCCTTTATTGGCACTCTCCGCTTGGAGTGGCTTGCCAGGGCATGCAGATAACAACGTTTTCAATCTGGCGGAGCTTCCTCCCCTTCCTGTCGAGATTTCAAAACGACCCACTACCCAGTCTTTAACAGAGCTTTCATCGCCCACAGACGATGCGTCAGCCTTAGATCGGTCCCTTTGGTTTCAGCTCACCCGTTCGTTATCGCTCACCCGGCTCGCCAAATCACTTGATCTTGATCCCGTACAACTGGCCGAGTTGAATGGTCATCCAACCACCCACCGCTTTTTAGTCGATAGTTGGGTCGTGGTGCCTGAGTCCCTTGGTGATTCAGCGGAATCCATCATCGGACTCAACAAGAAGTCACGTCGAGATACGGCTCCACTTTCAACACCCCCTCCCGTTTCAGAGGTTGCTGCTTTTCAAAAGGGCGATTCATTGGCATCGTTTTTGGCCCGTAATGGTGTTTCTCGCGCAGAACTAAAAACCTTCAACCCCGGACTTCAGCTGAATGAGCTAACAGTCGGGCGCGAGTTACGAGTGGTTCAAGCTTCACCGGCGCAATCCATGCTGGCCATTCGTCCAACAATGAGCGGTGGTGCTGCTTGGCCTATTCGATCAACGTTCAATCCTGGGAGCACACCTACAGAACGATTGAAATTTAGTCGCCATTACCTCTGGCCTACAAAGGGTGTTTTCACCTCTGGTTTTGGTTGGCGTTGGGGTCGCATGCACAAGGGAATTGATATTGCCAATAACACCGGAACACCAATCTTCGCTTCCCGTGATGGCGTTGTGGCTTTTGCTGGGTGGAGCGGAGCCTATGGCTATTTGGTTGAGATCTCCCATGCGGATGGAGATTCGACCCGCTACGCCCACAACAGCCGAATCTTGGTGAGAAAAGGGCAAATCGTTCCCCAAGGTTCTCGTATTTCTTTGATGGGAAGCACTGGACGCAGCACAGGTCCACATCTTCACTTCGAAATACGCCGCGCTGGTGGTGCGGCGCTTAATCCGTTGAGCAAGCTTCCAACACGAAAAGCCTGAAATTGTTAAGTCTGTCCGTGCATTGTTGATCAATTCAAGAAAACAAATCAATCGATTGAATTGACTTGATCCATGGTGACTAAAAATGTCAGAGGGGAGACTTGAACTCCCGACCTCAGGGTTATGAATCCTGTGCTCTAACCAGCTGAGCTACTCTGACAAACGGCCTTTAGGCCAGTCACCATCATACATCTCAAGGTTGACCGATTAGCGCATTTCAATCGCATTCAACCGGTCTCGAAACGATTGTGGATTCTCTGATTGGCCGAGATCTACCGTTTCGCTGATGATCTGAGTTGGAATCTTGCGTTGTACTGGTCCCCGGCGCGTTGTGTTGCTCCGTGAGCCACTGCCTGGACGACGAAGACCACCCGTGCGCTGATCTCGCTCGAGGGGCTTTTTTTTCAAATCTCCCCTCAATTGATTTAGAAGCCTGAAGTGCCCCGTCGCACTGAATTTGCGGAGTAGGGAGGGGTCCCAACGAGAAGTCTGTTCAGTCATTGGCTCAGTTTATGGCGTGACATCTACGAAGACGTGATAATTTGATACGTAAGACTGGAAGTCGTTTCGACTACGGGTTAGTCCATCTCGACTTCCAGTTATTCCTCACTGTATGACGACTATGACCGATAACGGTTGCCTGCGTGTGGGCCAAAAGGCCCCTGATTTCACTGCTACCGCCGTGGTGGATCAGGAATTCAAGGAGATCTCCTTGTCTCAGTACAAAGGGAAGTACGTGGTGTTGTTCTTCTATCCGTTGGACTTCACGTTTGTTTGCCCTACGGAGATCACCGCGTTTAGCGATCGCTACTCAGATTTCTCCAGCAAGAACACTGAAGTTCTAGGCGTTTCTGTGGACAGTCAATTCAGCCATCTGTCCTGGATTCAAACTGCTCGTAACCAGGGTGGTCTTGGCGATATCAACTATCCCTTGGTCTCTGATCTGAAGAAGGAGATCGCAACGGCCTACAACGTGCTTGATGATGCTGAGGGTGTTGCCTTGCGTGGCCTGTTCATCATCGATCCAGATGGTGTGATCATGCATTCCACGATCAACAACTTACCCGTTGGTCGCAATGTTGATGAAACTCTGCGTGTGTTGCAGGCCTTCCAGTACGTTCAGGCCAACCCTGACGAAGTGTGCCCAGCCAACTGGACACCTGGTGAAAAAACAATGAAACCCGATCCCGAGGGTAGCAAAGAATATTTTTCTGCTATCAGCTAACTAACTGTTCACTCGGTTTTTCAAGTCGATCAGTTGATAACCCCTTCGGTTTTTCCGTTGGGGTTTTTTTAATTAGACGATTAATCGCCGCTGACAAGTTCACATCCATTGCGATACCACGTCCATCACTCACGACAATACGTACTAATGATGGAAGTCCACCCTTTGTTGCCTTTAGGTAAACAGGTTCTACATATAGAAGGCTCGTGCCAACTGGCAAAACCAACAGATTTCCTTGGATAAGTTCTGAACCCCCACCATCCCAAAGGCTAAACACTTTACTAACTTCTGGATCTTGATTAATCAGCGCTTGGATTTGTTCAGGCCCAAGAATTGGTCGGTCTTTTGGGAAATCGATCAACAATAATTCTCCAAAATGCTCAGCATCATTCCTTGCCGCCAACCAAGCGGTGAGATTCGGCCTCGCCAACGGCGTAAGGGGTTGAAGCAACAAAAATTCAGAACTGTTATTCCCCTCTATTTGTGCAGTTATATGATACGGCTCCACCGATATCTGTTGTCCTCCATATACCTCCAGTGGCACTTGCCATACATCGTCACCACTGTAAAAAATCCGAGGATCTTCGACGTGATATCTCTGCAGTTGACTGACTTGTACCTTGAAAAAATTCTCCGGCACTAATAGATGCGATTTAAGAGTATTCGGCATGTTCTCGATTGATTCAAAAAGTTGTGGAAATAAGCTTTGCCAGGCTTGAATAAGCGGGTCATTTGGTTCATTGACGAATAGACGCATACTTCCATTGTATGCATCGACTACGATTTTAACTGAGTTGCGTAAGTATCGATCAGAATCAGTATTGCTTACAGCAGCACTATAGGGATATGTTGCACTATGAGTATATCCTTCTACAATCCAAAATTGATTCTGGGTACGAGGATTAGCGACTCCTAGTTTACGTTTTTCACCAGGTACAGAAACTAGATAAGGATCACCTCGAAGATCCAAGAATGGAGCAATCGCCCGTATGCGTTGTCTTACTTCGCGGCGTAGAAGTACCCTTGAATCCTTCTGTATTGCTTTTGTTGTAAGTAGTCTCGGTTCTGCAAGATAAATCGAAGCAGACAGTCTTTGTATCAATGACCCTATCGATACGCCAGCAGATCCTTCGTAGTGGGAATAAACATTGAGATCGCCGTCTGGATAATCGAATTCATCAACATCAGTTGGGACAACTGCATAGGGTGAGGGAAGCATTCCGAAATAAAGCGCTGCATTTTGGGCGGGAATTGCAGCTTCCACATCTTTACGCTTGATGCCCAGGTCTTGATTTCCTTCGATTCGTGTATTTGAACCTAAATCACTGATCACATAAGAGGGAAGTCCATCATTTCCCCTTGTATTCACAGGGCTGACAGTAAATCCGTTCCCGTGGGTGAAAACAAAGTGTCTGTTCTGCCATGTTTTTGAACGACGTGGAAGTGCTGATTGATCTAACTCTCGTGCTGAGATAATTACCTGCTGTGATGTATCACTATCTGGAATTAATGGATAACGGTCAACAGCAGCATTTGAAAAACGATAATAAACTCTTAGTTGTTGAAGCTGGCGGTTGGTTTCTAAAAGAGGTCCGCTATCCCAAAGGCGAACATTGCGCAGGGTGCTAGCTCCAGACTCCAAATCTTCTTCAGTGAGATCAACATTTGGCTCAGTACGCCGCCGTTGGATTCGATCCAATTGAAAACCATGCCGGGTTAATCGAATGGCGGTTTCAAGGTATGGCGATTGAAGATTCAATTCTTGTGGTCGTACCACCAGCCAACGCGTTAGTGGCGTCAGGGTGAATTCAATGATCACGATTGCAGCAACACAAAGGAGGAGAAGTCGTTGGACACGACCAAACCCACTGACGATGCAGCTCACGGCTAAAACCAGCAGAACTAAGGCCAGCAGGCTTCGAAAAGGAAGGGTGAGGTGGTGTTGCAACCAGCCGGCCCCCGCCACTAAGCCGTGCTGATGCCAGAGCAATTGGTGTCGTGATAACCAAACCAGGCCAGCCACACCAATCAAATTGGTGCCGACCCCAATCGATAGCCATCGGTAGGAGCGACAGCCAAGGGCTGGCATCGACCAGTCCGATAGGTGGGGAGCGACTGTTACCCGTCCCCACAGAGCATGTGCGGTGGTGAACGTGCCTGAGAGAACTAATAGCTCTAGGCCTAACTGGAGTGCAGAAAATCGACCGAGACCAAAACTGAGATCCGTATCAAGTAATGGCTCACGGAGTCCTTCATCAGGGATCAACCAAGCCAAACTCCACACTCCCCAAGCTCGGGATACCACCAACAGCAGTGCAAATCCCATTGCAATGGCAAGCCATCGTCTCCACTGCGGTCGGCATAACGACACTCCCGCGATGGCCAATTGCACGGGGAGCATGGCTTTCCACTCCGAAGCCATGGAGTGACTTGACTCGTGCCAGTGACTCAGGCTGAAGGGTTGTTTCCAAGCCAGGATCGCAAGATCCGTCAGCACAACGCTGCAGGCGAGAAATGCCAAGCCACTCAACAACAGCACGAGGCTGAATCGCACCCCTTCGATGGGGCGCATCTGTTGCCGTGGTGGATCGTCGATTCGATCGAAGGCTCTCAGCCAAAGCACCGCTAAAGCAACTGGTATGGAGCCAATTCCTGCGAAAAGCAGCTGAAGCATCCAGCGTTGAAACAGAACCGACTGCCAGTTGAATTGGGAAAACCAAACCCACTCCACGTGCATCCGTGCCACCACAACCAAGAGCGGTGGCAACAGAATCCAGAGCAAGCGTTTCATGTCAGTTCAGTTCAGCCAGGCTTCGAAATCGCTCACCGCTCAATGTTTCCTCCTCGATCAACGCTTCCACAAGCTGATCCATGAGTTCACGCTTTGATTCCAACAGCGACACCGCTTGCGATAAGGCGTTTTTCGCCAAAGTGCGAATTTGCCCATCGATGGCTTGGCCTGTTGTTTCGGCATAACCAGGCCGTTGACTGAACCAATCACGTCCCAAGAACACTTCAGATCCAGCTCCTTCAAGAGCCTGTGGACCGAGGCTTGAGAAGCCAAACCGGGTGACCATTTCTCGGGAGAGTTGGGCCACCATTTGTAAATCGCCACTGGCCCCCTGAGTGACTTCCAACGGCCCGAACACCACCTGTTCTGCCGCTCGGCCGCCAAGGGCGACCACCAAGTCCGCCATACACGACGATCGGGTCACTAAACCCGAATCCAATTGCTCTTCATCGGGCATGAACCTGGTGTAACCACCGGCCCCTCCACGGGGGAGGAGGGTCACTTTATCGACGTCATTTGCGGCGGGGAGAAGCGTTGCCACCAGGGCATGGCCAATCTCGTGGTAAGCGATCAATCGCTTTTTAGCGCTGTCTTGCAAGGGACGATTACTCAATCCCATGGTGATGCGTTCCAGAGCACCTTCCAGGTGGCTGTCATCAATTTCAGTTTTGTTCTGACGGGCGGCCAAAATGGCCGCTTCGTTCAGCAAATTGGCTAGGTCGGCACCTGAAAAGCCAGGAGTTCGACTCGCCCATTGCTCCAAGTTGACGGCGAGAGCAAGGGGGCGACTCCTAGCGTGAACAGCGAGAATGGCTGCGCGGCCTCGTCGATCAGGAAGGCCCACATCAATCCGTCGATCAAACCGACCTGGCCGCGTTAGAGCTGCATCCAGTACATCGGCCCGGTTGGTTGCCGCTAAAAGGATGACCCCGGAGTTTTCCTCGAAGCCATCCATCTCAGTAAGCAGTTGGTTCAGGGTTTGTTCGCGTTCGTCGTTCCCGCCACCGATCCCGGCTCCCCGTTGTCGACCAACGGCGTCGATTTCATCAATAAAAACAATGCATGGGGCTTTCTCTTTGGCCTGACGGAATAAATCTCGAACCCGGCTGGCGCCGACCCCCACAAACATTTCGACAAACTCCGAAGCCGCCATTGAGAAAAACGGAACCCCCGCCTCGCCGGCAATGGCTTTGGCCAATAACGTTTTGCCCGTGCCCGGTGGGCCAACCAACAACACGCCACGGGGAATCTTTGCGCCGAGCCGGATAAATGTTTCTGGTTGCTTGAGAAAGGTCACCACTTCCTCTAACTCTTGACGCGCATCATTGATGCCTTCCACATCTTCGAAACGAACTTGCAAGTCTTCCTGTGGTTTTAAGCGTGGCTTGCTGCGGCCGAACCCAAGTGCGCGGTTGGCCATTTGTGCTGAACGACGCAGCAATAACGACAATCCGATCACTACAAGAAGCACCACAAATAAGGTGCCGGCGAGATCTCTATTCGCCTGTTCTCGCCGGCCATCCACCACGGTTAAGGGGGTATCAGAGCTTTCAGCGGCCCGCAGAATACGGTCATCATTTGGGAAAATCGGGACGCTCACCTTGCGTCCGTCGTCGTACAAAACTCGAACCTCCCGTTGAGCTGGGACAAGATCCAATTGCTTAATTTTTTTGTTGTCGATATCCCTGATCAACGTCGAATAGCTGACGCCTTCCTCTTTCTTCCACAATTTTTGGAAGAACGGTTCTGCCACCTGCTGGTTCGCGGGTGAATTCGTTGACTGCTTCGAACCTGGAGCCACAACAACACAATGCTGAAATGAGCCTAGCTATTTGACGCAAGGCCTCTTCAAGCGAGAGAATGTTTTTTTGACGATCTCTCAGCCGCGATGGCCGTTCCGAAGAAGAAAACATCGAAGGCCAAGCGCAATCAGCGCAGTGCCACTTGGAAAGGCAAGGCCGCCGTAGCCGCTCAGCGCGCCATGTCGATCGGTAAGTCCGTCCTGAGCGGTCGTGCTCAAGGATTTGTATACCCCGTCAGTGATACAGACGAGGCCGAGGCCTAAGAGGCACGACTGAGATGGATTCGGGTCAGATCACGACCCGGATCCACCTCGAAAACGACATCAGCAGGAATGTTTTGGATGATTTCTGAGGGAATCGCACTCAAAATCATTCTGATAAAACCATCCAATTCGCTTCCGTTTAGGGAACTTCCTCGAGTCGTCCGCATGGCATCTTCTTGTTGACGCTTCCAAAGCTGCGGCGATTGATGATCGGTGGCCCGAAGTTGCCAAAGCTGATCAAGTTCAGTCCACACCGGTTGATAGCTCCGCAAGATCTCCTCAGTTTGTTTGCGGTAGGCCAATTCACTCGCCGTGACGGGTGGTTCCAGACCCTCCTCCTTCCTTTCGGCTTCGTATCCCGCTGGGCAGCCGACAAACCAGCCTTCCAGAACAAGGAGATCGGCATGGCAAGCACGCCAGCCTGAGCGATCTCCCCGTCCGTTACGCAAGGCCTTGTCAAAACGAGGACATTGAATCGACTGCCCTTTTCGCCAAAGCTCAAGGGTGCGTTGAAGCAGTTGCAAATCATGGCTTCCAGGCAAAGCGCGAGGCACTCCCCATGGATTTCCTTTCATCGATCGCTCTAATTGGTCGGCCGGGAAATAAAAGTCGTCAATTGAAATCACCTGCAAGGACAATCCCAAATTGTGGGCAGCGGTTTCAAGCCATTGCCCCAAACTCGACTTCCCGCAACCGGGGAGTGCACTCAAGCCAATCAACTCTTTTCTGGCGGGTTGACTACGGGCCAGGCTCAAGATCGGTAGTCCGAGAGACCAGAGCCAATCAGCACTGCTGTTTGGATGCCAAGCATCAAGGCCAAGATTGATGGATGGGCTGATCCAAGACCGTCTCCACTGATCGGGGTCGTCGATCCCAAGGAAATCGAGCAATTTGCGCTGATCTTCCCTAGGTATGAGCTGACGACCGTCAAGATCCAACTTTGAAGGCCTCCAAAACAACGGCGTAGATGAATCCCAATCTGAGGGAGTCAAGCAAGGGATATCGTCGCCGAATTAACACGAGCAACTCGCAAGCCAGTAAGGCAAAAAAGGCACTAAACGTCCGAGCTCCTGTGGCGTTATCGAGATGCACCGTGAGATTGCTTCCTATAAAGAAGCCAGTAAGTAACAACAGAATTCGAGAACTTCGTCTCCACCAGGGTCCGCCAAAACTGGCTTTGAGCTGTTGACCAGCCGTGCGTTGAAGTGCCGCTAAACGGGTGCGCTGCAGCGTGCTCATGAACCTGAGTAGAGCAACAACGACTTCATATAGTTCAGCGTCAACATGCCTTCTAGACAAGGGGGGCCTTGCTGAAGCAAGGAAGGATTGTGCTCGTCCCCAAGATGATCAAAAACAGCTGCGGCGAGATGGATTGCGCCCACAAGATCTCGATCCCAAGGGGAAGGGGTCAAAACACAGGACAAACCCGCGGCTGTTGCAGCCTTGAGCCCTGCAGCTGAATCCTCCAAGGCCACAACACAGTCGGACGGCAGGCCGCTCTGCTTGAGCGCCAACCGATAACCATCCGGATTGGGCTTGCCAGTCGCCACATCATCTGACGACACCACACCATCAAAGGCTGGCATAACTCCTTGGGCTTGATTCAACAGTGCTTGAACAGATGGACCACCACTGGAGGTCACGATCCATTGCTTGATCTGGCCGTTGTGCAATTCGTTCACAAGCCTCAAGACACCCGGCCGCCACTGCACATGGCCCTCACAAACGCGGGATAAATAATGCTCGCGTTTCACATCACGCAAACGCTTCAGTTGGTCTTGCGTGAGGTTGATCCCCTGATCCTTTGCGTAGATCGCAACACGGGGAATGCCACCGGCAATGGACAGCAGTTCGGCATACAACTCTTTGTTCCAATGAAATGGGAGGCCTAAATCACGAAAGGCCTGATTGAACGCTGGACGATGTCCCTCCATCTCCGTGTCAGCCAGGGTGCCGTCTACATCCCAGAACACAGCCCTTAGAGCAGTCATCAATCGCCAAGCCAAGGGCACAATGCAGCAATCATCCTGCTCAAGGTCAGCGCACAGTTGCCGTTAGATCCCCCGAATTGGTGCTGGTCCTTGCCAGCAGTGGTTGATCCAAACCCATTGCCGGGTCTTGAACTTCCCCTACCGCTTCGTGCCCTATTGCGCCGTCGTGGATTTCGTTCAGTCGAAGAAGCCAAACAATTCCTGATCCCAACATCACTGCCGGAGGCAGAACTTCATTTTCCCGATCTGAAAAAAGCAACGAATCGTTTGGTGAAAGCGTGTCAGAACCACGAAACCGTGGCGATCTGTGGCGACTACGACGCCGATGGAATGACGAGCACCGCGTTGCTATTGCGGGCCCTGGCTCCCTTAGGAGCTGCCCCTAGGGCAGCCATCCCCTCTCGCATGGAAGAGGGCTATGGACTCAATCCGTCCATGGTGGATCGACAGCACCGCGATGGTGTTCAAATTCTCGTCACCGTGGATAACGGGGTGGCAGCGTCGGCAGCACTTCAACGAGCCGCGGAATTGGGCATGGAAGTGATCGTGACGGACCACCACACCATTCCGGACAACCCAGCACCGATGACGGCTTTGATTCACCCGGCGACAACGCCCAACGGATCTCCCTACCGAGGTTTGGCCGGCGTTGGTTTGGCCTACGTCCTGGCGCGAGCCGTTGCTGAACAACTGAATCAACCTGCTGCTATCTGCTCAGCCCGAGACCTTTTCTGCGTTGGCACCGTCGCCGATATGGCTCCCCTGATTGGTGCCAATCGCGCTTGGTTGTTGGAGGGACTTGGTCACCTCCATCACACCGAATGCTTCGGGTTACAGGCACTTCAACGTCTTGCCGGTTTGGGTGAGAACCCAATCACAGCCGAAGACATTGGTTTTCAACTCGCCCCACGCATCAATGCGGTTGGACGCTTGGGTGAACCTCGGCTCGTTGTGGATTTATTGACAGCGTCGGAACCCTCATCAGCGATGGCCTTGGCCCGACGTTGTGATGATTTCAATCGTCAACGCCGTGATCTTTGCGATGCGATTGAGGCAGAGGCTGTTGCTTTGGTCGAAGCCGATTCATCAGATCAGTTGCCGTCGTTTCTTCTTTTAGCCCAGAGTCATTGGCACCATGGCGTGATCGGCATTGTTGCTGCTCGGCTGGTGGAGCGGTATCACCGCCCGGCTGCGCTCCTTGCCGGCGATGGCGAGGGACTGATGCGCGCCTCCGTGCGATCGCCTCGCGGGTTTGCCGTTGACCAAGCACTTAATCACTGCGCCAAGCTTTTGGAGCGCTTTGGTGGTCATCCAGCTGCAGGAGGATTTACCGTCCGAGCCGAGAATGTTCATGCCCTGCATGAACAACTGTGTGTTCAAGCGGATTCGTGGTTGACCCAACAGGGCCAGGGATTGCCCATCCAACCCGATGCTTTACTCCGATTGGATGAAGTGAATTGGGATCTCTGGAAGGCCCTGCAATCCTTGGCACCCTTTGGAATAGGCCATGAAGTGCCCTTGTTCTGGTCGCGGGGATGCAGTGTTGAGGAAAAACGTGATTTAAAGGGTGGACATCTTGCCCTGAGGTTGCGTCAAGGTGAAACCGAGCGCAGAGCGATTGCCTGGAGATGGGATCCAGCTAGCCATGTTCCAGATCACTGTGATGTGGCATATCGCGTCAGTTTGAATCGCTGGCAGGGCGAGCAGAGGCTCCAGTTGGAACTCAAGGCGATCCGTATTCACAGCGACTCAGTGATGTTGCAAAGGGGTCCTAGAAATTACGTTGCAAAGCAGATATCAAGCTCAGAATTCACCCTCACCAACAGCGACGGGCGATCATTGCAAGCCGCGATCAACGACGACAATTCACTCGTTAGCAACGATGAGCTTGCCAATGATGCAAGGGTGAGTCAGTTGCTTGAAGAGGCTGTCCTAGGCCTAGGACTACGTCCTTAACTTTGCCTTGTTCAGAGTGCTCCGCGGCGATAGAAGAGGATGAACACAACGGCCGGACCAGCAAGAGCGATGAGGGCGAGGGCAGCGAAGTTGGCGATCAGGTGGAAATCGAAGCCCATGGCAAATGCGTGCGTTCTAACGAAAAGTTTGACACCAGGCTACGGGGCATTCGGCCCGAGCCGACCACTCTTTCATTTTGACTGTGATGGCTTGTCACAGCCACACCCATGAACAAGCAATCCCCTTCATGGCACTGCATCCATCAGTGCGGAGCCTGCTGCAGGCTTTGTCCCGAAGAACGTGGTGAAGCACTCGCGGCTTTGAGCGAAAATCAACGAACCAAATACCTATCCATGGTTGGAGACGATGGATGGTGCATTCACTACGACAGCGGGGGACAACGCTGCACTATTTATTCCGATCGTCCTGATTTTTGTCGCGTTAGTGAGTTGGGAGCGTTGTTCGATGTCCCCACTGATGACATCGATTCATTCGCAATTGCTTGTTGCAGGCAACAAATCCGCGCAACCCATGGCGGGCGGAGTGGCGTAATGCGAAGGTTTAATCGTGCCCACCGAGCGAAAGGTGACAGACATGACTGAGTCAGGTGAAAAGCCCTCTGGCCGCCCTGGCTTCTTTGCTGTTTTATTCAGCACTTTCACAACTGTTTTTCTTGCCGAGCTTGGCGATAAAACACAGCTCGCCACGCTCCTTCTCTCGGCTCAATCCGGTTCGCCTGGCCTTGTTTTTCTGGGTGCAGCGCTTGCTTTGATTTGCTCAAGCCTTGTCGGTGTTTTGGTTGGGCAATGGCTTGCTAAAACCCTGCCCCCAGAACGCCTTGAATTCATGGCGGGCGTGCTCATGGTTTGCCTCGGTTTATGGCTTGGACTCCAAGCCAGCCGCTCGCTCATCGTCATCGGATCCCAGGCTTAAGCCATGGATTTTGCTCTTCTCCTCTCCACATTCGTCACCGTTTTTCTTGCGGAACTTGGTGATAAAACCCAGTTAGCAACGGTCGCGATAAGTGGCACATCCGATCGTCCACTGGCGGTGTTTCTTGGGTCGTCATCCGCTCTTGTCGTGGCGAGTCTGCTGGGAGCATTGGCGGGTGGTTCTGTCGCCACTGTGATTCCCAGTGATCTGCTGCAACTTGTCGCGTCATTTGGTTTTTTAGTGATCGGATTTCGTCTTCTGTGGCCATTACTGGCAAACCAAGCAAAGGAGCCCGACGAAACCGATCCATCGAACTCTTAAGCTGGTCTGAGGTTGGGGTTCTCTGCAGGTTTGACGGCTGCGTCAGCCGCTCCATCCTTCCCCCCGGTTCTGTTAGCCGGTTTCTTCCTCCATTTCGATGAAATTCACGGTCGCCGATCTGCTCGACCAGTTGTCCACCAACGATTCGGTTGAGACAGCTGTTATCGCAAAAATTCTGAAGCTGACAAATAAATCAGATAAGCAATCTCTGGACATCGCGATTGAAGCCCTCTCAAAAATTGGCGTTCTGACTCGCGGTGAAGGAGACGTTATCGCCCGCACGCGCAACGACGAATTTATAGATGCTCGACTTCGATGTAGCAGTAAGGGATTTTGTTTTGCGATTCGGGATGACGGCGGAGACGATATCTATGTCCGAGATCATCAACTCAATCACGCCTGGAACGGTGATCGCGTCCTTGTGAGGATTACGCGCGAGGGAGGGCGTCGTCGTTCCCCAGAAGGGGGTGTGCAATGCATTTTGGAGCGTTCCACGACGTCGCTGCTTGGACAGGTTGAACGTCGAGACGATCAATTGTTTGCCGTTCCCCTAGACGATCGGATGCTCACCACAATCCGACTGCCGAACGAAGCTGAGGAATATCTATCCAGTGAGGACCCAACTGCGGTGGTTGAGGTGCTTGTGGATCGCTATCCGATTGCTCAACATCCGGCCCTGGGTCAAGTGGTTCGTCCACTCCCACTGAATGGCGGTCCAGCCGCCGATCGCGATCTTCTGCTCACCAAAGCAGGACTTCACCAACGCCCCTCTCCCCCCCGTGGAAGTGGCAAGGTGCCTGCCGCGAAAGGTCGTATCGACCTCACAGATCAACCCGCTTTGTTGTTGAGAAGTTGGACTGATCCCAGTTCACCAGGGCTTCCAGCAGTTCATGTGGAAGCGCGCGATGGGGGTTGTCGTCTGTGGGTCCATGCTCCTGCGGTGGCAGAACGCATCTTGGGGAGCAATGCCCTCGACGTTTGGTTGAGGGAACGGATGGAAGCCCTTTGCCTAGGAGAAAATTGGCAATCCTTGCTCCAACCCTCCCTCAACACAACCACCTGCTTTCAACCTGGTGAAGTCGGCGAGGCCGTCACCGTATGCATGGATGTGTCCCATATTGGAGAACTCACGCACTGGGAGTTCAGTCTTTCAACGGTCAAGCCGGTGGCCTCCGTTGGTGTTGCACAACTCAAGGCACTCGATGAACGCAAACCCAAATCGCGAAGCATTCCCGTTGCTCTCAAGGGGATCAAGGATTATTTAGGTCAACTTGAAACGCTCCGCTTTTGTGAAAGTTGCTTGAGAAAGCATGAACAGGCTCAAGGCTTTGTTCAGTTGGACCTATGTCCACCACAATTAGAAAGCCTGGGTGATTTGCGCTGGGTAGACCCGATTGGATTGCGTCATCGCTGGATTGATGCATCTGTTTCTTCGGATCCCCAATCTCTGCTGCAGCCTCTGATTCGAGCTGCAGATCGTGCCTGGCAACTTCATCGAGAAGCACTGAATCTTCCAGGCATCACCACTCAAACAGGAGATCCAGATCCTTCAACTCTTACCGATGTGGCTAAAAGTGCGATCGCGCTTGAGTTGCCCTTGGAATTGGATGAAGAAGGGAGTCCTTCTGCTCAGGAGTTGATCGGTGTCTTCACTGATTCACCGCATCGACGGGTTCTTGAACAGCAACTCAGCCATGCTTTGCCTGCACTCAATTTTGAGGCTGTTGTCCCAACGTCTGAATCACCTGAGACAGAGCAAACTTCACCCGAAGATTCCCCCTTGGAACCTGGCAACGCGGCTGTTAAGACCGTCGAAAAGACGCCTTCCGCGCCTTGGTGTTGCCCCACGCTGAGTTATGCCCATCTGGTGAATCAGCAAATCTTGGTGTCATTGCTTCAAGACGGCAAAGATCGACCAACAGTGCGCCAGAAGGAACGATTGGTGCTTGGCCGTAAGGGTTCCGAGCAAGATCTCAACTGGGCTTTATTCACTGGAAGTCAAAACGACAAACTCAAGTCGTTGGTGAGTGATCGCTTAGTCCAACGACTGAATGGACGCCGCCGGCAAGTGCTGGAGCTTGAAAAAGACCTCTTATCCATGGTTCAGGCACGCGCTGCCCAACCTTTGGTGGGGTTGACGACCGATGGTCGCATTAGTGGAGTTCAAAGCTACGGATTCTTCGTTGAAGTTGGAGAAAGTCGTGTGGAAGGCTTGGTGCATGTCAGCTCCCTCAACGACGACTGGTATGAGTATCGATCTCGCCAAAACCGACTCGTAGGTCGGAAGAACAAACGTGTCTATCAACTGGGAGATACTGTTCAAGTTCGAGTGATCAAAGTAGATGTTTTACGCAATCAAATAGATCTGGAAGTCAATCCTGCGGATGTAGATGGTTCCCACGATGAAACCGAGACGAATCCAGCTCTATCAGTCACTATGAGTGATCAATAATCCATGCATCCTTATGTACTCGCTGTTACTGGTGCGTCTGCACAACCTTTGGCTGAACGATCCCTACAGCTTCTTTTGGAGAACGATCGGAAAGTTCATTTTGTATTGAGTCGAGGTGCTCATGAAGTTTTTCGGGCTGAGCAGGGATTGTCAATTCCCGTCGATCCGGAGCAACAAATTCCCTTTTGGAGAGAACGTTTAAAGGTTGAAAGCGGCGAACTGATCTGTCATCGATGGAATGATCAAAGTTCATCAATCGCCAGTGGGAGTTATCGAACGAAAGCGATGGTGATTGTTCCTTGCAGCATGGGAACTGTTGGACGGATTAATGCAGGTATTGCTACGGACTTAATTGAACGATGCGCCGACGTTCATCTGAAAGAACGGCGTCCCCTTGTGATTGCTCCAAGAGAAACTCCTTGGAATCTCATTCACTTACGCAACCTCACCGCCTTGGCTGAGGCCGGTGCCACCATTGCGCCGCCGACCCCTGCTTGGTACACCCAACCCAAATCGTTGAGCGACATGGTGGACTTTTTGGTCGTTCGTTTATTCGATGGCCTTGATGAAGACCTAGCTCCGCTTCAACGTTGGACAGGCCCGCTTCAATGACGCTTCTCCAGCGAATTCTGCTGATTCCAAGTTTGCTTCCCCTCGTGGTTGTTCTTGTGTTGTCGGTGCTTCATCGGGGGGAACCAACCCGTCTGCATTTATTGGGATGGTCATCTCCAGAAGTTCCCCTTGGTGTGTGGACAGCTCTTGCGGCAACGGGTGCAGCAGGTCTTGCAGCCTCGAGTTCCATCTTGATCACGACACGCAAGCAACCATTAAGACGACGGTTGCATCGGTCTTATGAGCCTGTTTCCCCATCAAATAGGCAGGAAGACTTCACTACTCCGCATATCCCCGTTCCAGCTCCGCCGCAACGAGATCTGCGTGAGCCTGCTCCAACAGTCGCCGTTGCCTATCGCGTCATCAAACGAGGAGTCCCACCCCAGCACAGCAGCCATGCAGCCGATGTGGACTCAGTTCAAAGGGTCAACGAGCCTGCCCCTCGAAGCGTTTCCGACCCACTTGCCTCAGAATCAAAACCCGAAGAAGCCTCTGAGTGGGGAGATGATCCCAATCGCGACTGGTAGACGGTCGGTGGATCTGCGTACAGTTACCGCAGAGACCATGATCCGGTGAGCGAAGCGCCAGCAAACAAACCAGCTGCCAAGCCAAAACCACCAAAACCCGAGGACAAGCCCTTCCCGGAATTCATCGACACTTTGTTTTTGCCTGCAGTCGCAAAACAGTTGTTGGAAAACGGAATTACGGCTGATCGTCTCGAGCGCATCGACGGTGATCGCCCTGTCGTTGGTGGTCGTTGCCCGATGGTGGTGGGTGATCTCCCCGGTGGTCGCCGATTTTGGCTTTGTTTTGCCAAGGAAGATATCAGTAGTGGCAAGGTGATTGCGTTGGCTGATCCCGGAAGTGAACCAACCTTATTGGAGAGTTTTTTAATCGACGAGAAACGCATGTCATTGCCGTTGCTCGTCTCCCGTCTGTTGCAGCGGTTAAATGGCCAAAAATGGCTGGGGGGTAATTAAGTCCAGAGTTACAGGCGCCCCTTTCAATGCGCTAACACGCCTACATTGGAAAGATCGCGATATCGAAGCTGATGGTCCCTCCCACCGCTGTAGCTAGTCAGACGGTAGACAGTGCTGTTGCCACCAAGGTTCCAGTCAAGGACACAATCTTGACGCCACGCTTCTACACCACAGATTTCGAGGCCATGGCGGCCATGGACCTGCGTCCTAATGAAGCAGAGTTAGAAGCTATTTGCGAAGAGTTCCGGAAAGATTACAACCGTCATCATTTTGTAAGAAATGATGAATTCGACGGAGCTGCGGACAAACTTGATCCTGAAACTCGAAAAGTTTTTGTTGAATTCCTTGAGCAAAGTTGTACCTCAGAGTTTTCGGGCTTCCTTCTCTATAAAGAGCTGAGCCGTCGGATCAAGAAAACAAATCCCCTCTTGGCTGAATGTTTTGGTCACATGGCGCGCGATGAAGCTCGCCATGCAGGATTCCTAAATAAGTCGATGAGCGATTTTGGAATGCAACTCGACCTTGGTTTCTTGACCGCCAGCAAGAATTATACTTTCTTTAAACCTAAATTTATTTTTTACGCTACATATCTTTCTGAAAAAATCGGATATTGGCGCTACATTGCTATTTTTCGTCACCTAGAAAAGAATCCTGATAGCAAGATTTTTCCGATCTTTAATTTCTTCGAAAACTGGTGCCAAGACGAAAATCGTCACGGTGATTTCTTCGATGCATTAATGAAGGCCCAACCCGACACAGTTCGTGGCCCTATCGCCAAACTTTGGTGTCGATTCTTCTTGTTGGCTGTCTTCGCAACGATGTACGTCAGGGACGTTGCTCGGAAAGAGTTCTATGAATCACTAGGGCTCGATGCACGCACCTACGACAAGATGGTGATTGAAAAAACCAACGACACGTCAGCAAGGGTGTTTCCGGTGGTTCTTGACGTCAACAACCAAAAGTTTTGGGTACGGCTTGAACGATTAGTGAATAACAATGCCGCACTTAATGCTGCTGATGCAAGTGACTCTCCAGCTCCGATCAAGGTGATCCGCAAACTCCCCTTCTGGATCGCCAATGGTGCTGAGATGGCAAAGCTCTTCTTGATGCCAGCCATCGATAGTTCTAAATATCAGCCAGCAGTGCGCTGATAACTCCGCCTTTCGTTACCTTTACTTCAATCCATTGACTGACGTTTTTTCAAATCAGTGGAGGGATCTTCTTGAGACCCTTCTGAACCGCGGAGCTAGGGCTGGATCCGACCTCGTTGAGGTATTCCTTGAACGTACGAATCATGTCGGTGTTTTAGCTGAGCAGGATCAGATCACCAGCGTGAATCCTTCATTCGCGAAGGGTGCAGGATTGCGTGTTTTTCTTGGGGGGAGAGATGGCTTTGTCAGCACAAACGACTTGAGCCAAGAAGGCTTAACCCGCGCTCTCGATCAAGCCTTGGCCATGTTGGGGCTTGAGGTGCAGTCGCTGTCGAGCAGTGCTGATCGTTTCAATGGTTTGAATTCACTCATCGATCATGGTGATACCAAGAACGATTGGTTAAATCGCTGTCCCACCCTTGTCAGTGCCAGTCAGCGACTCTTAGAAGGAACAAGCGAACTTGACCGAATCGGACAACACCTACAAGTTCGTCGTGGCAGTTACTCACGGGACTGGCAGGAGGTTTTAGTCGCTGCTTCTGATGGCACATTTGCTCGCGATATACGCCTCCATCAATCCACGGGGCTCTCGGTCCTGGCCGCTGATGGCGATCATCGTTCAAGCGTTGGTCGTCGTTATGGCAGTACAGACCGGCCCGACGATCTCCTGCAATGGAACGTAGAAACCAGTGCAGCGGAAGTGTGTCAAAGCGCCGGAACAATGCTTCGCGCTGAATATGTCGATGCTGGTCAGATGCCAGTTGTTTTAGCCAATCGTTTTGGTGGCGTGATTTTTCATGAGGCTTGTGGACATTTGCTGGAAACCACTCAAATCGAACGTGGTACAACTCCGTTCGCCGATCAAGTTGGCTCACTGATTGCCCATCCATCCGTCACCGCTGTTGACGAGGGGCTAAGCGGAGGATCATTCGGCTCCTTATCGATGGATGACGAAGGAATGGAGCCCCAACGCACCGTCTTGATTAAGGACGGCGTTCTTCAGCGATTCATCAGCGATCGGGCAGGCGAACTCCGCACCGGTCATCAACGAACCGGTAGTGGTCGTCGACAAAGCCATGCATATGCAGCCGCAAGTCGAATGAGAAACACATTTATTGCAGCTGGCCCCCACAAACCGAAAGACCTACTTGCTTCCGTTGATCGTGGTTTGTATTGCAAGGCAATGGGAGGCGGGAGTGTTGGTCCAACTGGACAATTTAATTTCTCCGTCGAAGAGGGTTACCTAATTGAAGATGGTCAACTCACAAAACCTGTGAAAGGAGCAACACTCATTGGTGATGCAAAAGAGGTCATGCCGAGAATATCGATGTGTGCGGATGATCTTGAATTAGCTGCCGGTTTTTGTGGATCTGTGAGCGGAAGTGTATTCGTCACGGTTGGTCAACCCCACATCAAAGTTGACTCAATCACTGTTGGAGGCCGTTGATTATGGCTACGAATAACGGTCTTAATGCCTCCGAATTACGCGACTCCTTGCAAAAACTAGCGACACGTGAGGGGATTCGTTCTTGGGATCTCGGTGCCGCTTGCAGTGACGACTGTTCCGTCCAAGTCGATCGTGGTGAAGCCAAACAACTGAAGGCATCCCAACGGTCCTCCATCACAGTTCGTGTTTGGAACAACGATGGCCTTGTTGGTATCACCAGTACGACAGATTTATCTGACCCGGGGCTGGAGCAAGCACTGGTCGGAGCTCATGAGGCAAGCCGCTTCGGAAACCCCGATGACATCCCTCACTTCTCGCCTCTGGCCAAGGCACCTCTTCCCGAGTTGAATCGTCCTCTTAAGGAGCGACGTGGAATCCTTCCTCTTCTCGAGACGCTTCGTGAGGCAGAAGCGGATTTGCTCAGTCGCCATCCCTCGATTCAAACAGTTCCTTACAACGGGTTGGCTGAATCGTTGTCTCAGAGTCTTTACCTGAATAGCGATGGTGCTCTTCGCGAGATGCAAAGAACGCAGGCCAGTTTGTATCTCTATGCCAGAGCTGAAGAAACTGGACGAAAACCCCGTAGTGGCGGTGCATTACGACTTGGTTTAGGTAGTGCTGAACTGGATATCGCAGGCTGTGTTGATGAGGCTGTTGTGCGGACAGTTAGCCACCTTGCTTATCAGCCCATAGAGACAGGTACTTATAACGTGTGTTTTACTCCGGAGGCATTCCTCTCTTTATTAGGGGCCTTCAGCAGCATGTTTAATGCGCGTTCGGTTCTCGATGGTGTAAGTCTCAGTAAACGTGAATCGATTGATGAGTCACTTGCAGTGCCCTTTCTGTCCTTGCATGATGATGGCCTTCATCCTGGTCATATCAGTGCTGCAGCATTTGACGGAGAAGGGACACCCACAAACAATCTTTGTTTGATTGATCGCGGAAAATTAAAAAGCTTTCTTCATTCCGAAGCAACCGCCCGTGCTTTTAATGTTAAACCCACCGGCCATGCTGGCCTTGGCGCGAAAGTTTCTGTAGGGCCTGATTGGTTTGTGCTAAGTACCAGCGAAGGCTGTAGCAGCGGGAACAATCTCGATCAATCAACTGAGAAAGATACGTTTGTATTGATCGAAGATTTATCGGCGTTACATGCCGGAGTTAAGGCCACTCAAGGCTCATTCTCTCTTCCATTTGATGGTTGGCTAGTGAAGGGTGGAGAACGTATTTCCGTTGAAGCAGCCACAGTCGCTGGTGACATTCGTACGGTTTTAAATTCAATTCTTCACTTAGAAACCAACTGCGAGATTACCCATCGTGGTGTTTCTCCCCATGTTTGGGTTGAAGGTTTATCGATTACTGGCGAAGCATAAGAACAGCTTCCATCAACTATGAAAATCCTCTATTGGGGTACACCCGATTATGCAGTGCCGACCTTACTTGCATTGCATACTGCAGGTCATGAGATCGTTGGTGTTGTAACCCAGCCAGACCGCCGGCGGGGACGAGGAAAACAATTATTGCCTTCAGCTGTAAAAGTTTGTGCACAGTCACTTGGGTTGTCTGTTTATACCCCAGAACGAATCAAGATAGATACTGATTGTCAAAATGAGTTAGCCAATCTCAAGCCAGACATCTCGGTCGTTGTGGCGTTTGGTCAAATTCTTCCGAAATCGGTCCTTGAACAACCACCCCTCGGGTGTTGGAACGGCCATGGTTCACTTTTACCGCGTTGGAGAGGTGCCGGTCCGATTCAGTGGGCGTTGTTAGAAGGTGATTCTGAAACAGGCGTCGGGATTATGGCCATGGAAGAAGGATTGGATACTGGACCAGTCCTACTCGAGCAACGGATTCCAATTTGCCTATGTCAAAACGCTGAGACCGTCGCAATGGAATTAAGTCAGCTCACAGCAAAGCTCATGGTCGAAGCTATGGACTTAATTTTCAAAGCCGGAATGGGAAGCGAGGCCGAACGTTTAATTCGGTTAAATGTTCAGAATCAAGGGCAAAAGTCCAGTTACGCCAGGATGCTTAAAAAAGATGATTTTCAAATTAATTGGAACGACTCAGCCCTCCTTACCCACAGAAAGGTGATGGGTTTGTATCCCAGTGCCTATACGATCTGGCGTAATAAACGATTAAAATTGACAGACACTGAGCCATTGATTGAGCGCTTTAGGGACGAGATTTCAGCGGATGCACGGGTATTGCTTGGACAATGGTCCACCGGAGGAGATCAACCTGGAACTGTTTTGGCTTGTATCAATCATGTGGGAATTGTTGTGAGCACTAGCGGATGCCCAATTCTTATACGCGAAGCACAGCTGGAAGGCAAAGGGAGAAGTCGAGCTCAGGGTTTGATACAGCAATTAGACGCATCGACTGGGGATACGTTTCAGTAATGAACAGTCATTGATCTTATTTGTTTTCAGTGTATAGATTTTTTGCCTGCTCCCATACATAATTAAGATCAGCATCTGGAAGGATAAGAAATTCTGGATTGGTAGAGCTCAGCCATTCTCGTTTGCCCTGCTGAGAAGAGTCGGAAAAAAAATAGTCTGGAGAGGCAAGCACCCTAAATTTTAAAAACTCCAGGAGTTTGGCTCGTAGTCGGCAACCATCAATGAGTTGCATGCATCCATCAGCTGTCTGGATTTGGAGCGGAGTCCCAGATCCTAATTTTTCCAATCGTGGTGCAAGGATTTCTAGGATGGAGGCTGATTGCCAGTGCCGTATTTTTGTTTCGGGATGTGGATAATAAATTAATCCATTTGTTTGGCCACCATCCGACATACGTATCTTGATATTCCAAAAGGAAAATGTTTCAGGAGGATGTAGCTCGGTCCAAAACATATTCTCAAATTTATAGTCGGGATTCTGTAGAACAATCTCTAGGGGCTTAAAACAGAGATTAATTGTTCCGTGCCAGTAGGCCGACAAATCCAATCCAAGCCTTTTAAACAATGGAGATTGAATTGCAATTGTTCCTTTCGTATACGGGGATTCAGAATTCACACCAGAAGCTACCCCATGACCTTGTCGAACGACACCCTCAAACCATCCATTCATCATGTCTAACGAGCCTCAAAATGACTGCATTCTCCACAAGGCCCATCAGGCCAAACAACGCATCGCAAAAGAGGGCTTAGAGCATTAAACCGACATGTCGGATCACCAATGACCCATCCATGGCGCCAATATTTGGCATCCACTGGACGGGACTGGGGTTTAACAACAAGGGCAACAGCAGAAAGTTGATATGCCCCCCCTTTGAGGGAATATCGATGCTGTCTTTGCATGATCAAATAGCATATGCCATCCAATTCAAGCCATGAACCAGGATGGGGTGGATCATCCAATTGAACCCGGTTCAAAAGGGTTCCGCTCCCTGCATCTCTAAGCTCAACCAGCATGGCGAGGGTCGATCATTGAATCAGACTTTTTGATCGAAAGTCCCCAACCAAAGAAGACTAGAACGATTAATAATGTGAACCAATCTGGTTGATTAAGCAGAGGAAAGAGAACGTGAAGAATGAGTCTTATCGAGACAAATCCAACGGCAAGGAATCCTGCAGTTTCTAATCTCGGATACTCATCAAGCCACCGTATGAATAAACCTGATGTAAATCGTAGAGCAACAATTCCGATCATCGCTGCAGTAGCAATGAGAATCACCTGATCACTTACAGCCACAGCAGCGGCAACACTATCGATTGAAAATGCAAGATCTGTAAAGGCTAATAAAATTACAGTTTTTACAAGACTTCTCGGCAGCCTGTCAATTACTTTTTCATCTCGATTATCCTGAATTTCTGCTTGATTACGTTGCCAGAAATGGTCGAAAACTAGCCACATCAAATAAGCAGCCGCAACTAGTTGTACCCAGAGATGTTGCAAAACCCATTGTGCAGCAACAATTAGGCCAATTCGCAGTACAAGTGCCATCGTAATTCCAATGTTGAGAGATAAACGCTCTCGTTCTGGGTTGTTTCCACTACGGGCTATCGCGGCCAAGGCCACAGCGTTGTCTGCCGACAGCACAACCTCGAGTAAAACCAACACTGGCAACAGCGAAACCACCTCCCGCCATTGGTCAGCTCCCTCATACAGGTCTGTCAGGGAAGGAAGCGCTGTGATGTCCATCACGCCACCCTAGAAAGAGATTGCGATGATCCATGGACATGAATATTCGGGTTGAACTGTGTCATGTCGACACCCTTCGTTGCGTAGTCCGCGTTGAGGCGTGGAACGATTCGAAATTAATGGGGTCTTCCCTTGGTGAAGCCTCCACGGCTGAAGACGCTGAGGACCGAGCATTTCAACGGCTCAGTCGACGCCTCGAGAGTACAAACCATCCTCCGTTGGCGAATGAACCACCCGTCAAGGCAGCCTCAGTGCCAACCCGTGCAGCCCCCTCTGATCCAATTCGCCATGAAGCGCCTACTCAGAATCAAACCAGCCCAGTCCGCCTGTCCGATCCAGCATCAAAATCGTCAATCTCAGCGTCGGATCCAGAACCCAATGCTCAACTGATTCAAAGAGCACCCCAATCGACGATTGAACCTCCCTCGGAATCACCGACAGATCCAGACGACTGGAGCGAAGAGCTGACTGCCATTGATTTCGAGTTAAAGCGCGTTGGATGGACAAGAGATGAGGAGCGTCAGTACCTGGAGCGCGCATTTGGACACGGCAGTCGTCATCGGTTGACGCGGTATGCCGACCTGGTTGCGTTTCTGAGGCAATTACGTCAGATCCAACCGGGTGAAAGCCCCGATCAATCCGCGGTCCCGATTCATCGCGGTGAGTTGATTTCACAAGGGGATCAAATGTTGTTGACACTTGGTTGGACAGGAGAACAAGCGCGTTCATTCCTTCAGCAGACTCTAAATTCGATCAGTCGACAACATTTAAGCGATGAACAATTGCTGCAACTTAATATGCTTCTTGAAGAACAAATACTCAACAATTCCTGATAAATCGGCTTTATAATTCCTGTCATGGCCAATGATGAGCTCCAAACTGTCTTCTCAAAAGATTAATATCTAAATATCGCCACTTCAATAATTTGCACATTTTGCATATTGCTCACTGTGAGCAAAACCAAATCGACTGATCGGAGACATTGAGTTGCCTAGAGCGAGTGATCTACGGCGAGAGTGGCCCAATGTCAACATCCAACTGTTGGCATAGGGCTTCTTTTTTGGTGTGCATTGATAGCTCAAAAGCAATTTGCGTAATTTTTTACGTCATGCAGTCTTATATTTCTAAGTTTCAGAACTATTATTTAGTAATGACATTCATGTTAAAAAAATTATCTAGATTCATTCGAGCAAGGCAATTTTATCCATACTTGAACCGACACATTGAACGACATAGCCCTGCATTCCATTTGCATCGATATTAGGAATGAGTTTTAGAAGAAAACCATTAATCCAAGCAGTCTGTTCGTTATTTTCTTCATGCCCGCGATCAAGGAATCCCTCCTTTTGATTCATTAGATACAATAAAAGTTGTAAGACATCTTTTCTGGACAAATTTTCTGGATCAATAGAAGGAAGATCTTCCCTCACATCCATAAATAATATATGAGCAGAGAAATCAAAGTCACTTTTCATTACTGTTTAGCGAGTTAATGCGTTTAAACGAGAAAAAGGAATCGGATATTCCTAACATTGACACCCTACCACTCTTAATTGGTTTTAAAATCATTTGCGATGAAATCTAATCAACACTATCTCAGCCCTTATAGAATTTTATGGAGGTTTTGCTTTTTTGCCATCTCGTGAATGACTGAGACGATTGCTATTTATAACTTGATCCGTTCATTCAGGGCTAAGATTTCTAACTTTAAAGGGTAAGCTTTAGCATTTTTAATGTAAGACAGAATAATTAAACTCTTCATTAAATAGACTTGGTTTAAAAGTAGAAGTCTATCTTTTGCAAGCGTCCCTTTGATTTATGCACCTTGATTTCTACTAACCAATAATGTGTGCTTCGAATATCTTACCTAAGTAATTTGTCTTGAACGCCTTAACGGAGGTGGAGGACTCGGATCGAACAGCAATGGGATTGAGGAAGCAATCAGCACACTTCCTACAGCGAGAAGCACCATGAGAGGAATCGGCTTAACAACGGGCTGTTTCTCCAAGGGTGTACGACATGTTGCGCAGATCGGGATCGCACCTTTAGGGGGGCGCAGAACAAGAGCTGGACCGCAGCAGCATGAAGGGCAGCGGTATCGAGGCATTCAGTTAAAACGAACTAGAAACCAATCCTAAAAGAACTCTTCTCACTCAGCTGAATCTCAAATCCAGAACATCGCTATGTGCATCGAATAATTAAAAAGATGATGTCTACTAACTTAAATCTGAAGCTAATAGTCTAATCCCGAAAATAATTCTCGATGCACTGCAAAAGTGTGATACAGCGTCGTACCTGATGTGGGCGAAATCTCTATTCCATCACAGTTATAAACGATACAACAAACCAAATTCCCATCCCAAGCTATTGCGTCTTCACTTATAGATTTTGACCAAGATTTTATTTTTGAAAAATGTTCAGGCATTTTCTCACCAATTTTCTCACAGGCTTTGGCCAAGAGCCAAAGAGCAGGAGGCTTTGAGGGGAGCGACAAATCTTTCCTCATTTTTAATTCATCAAAAACGCCCGTGTATCTAATATAATCAATGATTGATTCTTCTTCTTCGGTTAAGAATGAAGATGCCAATGCTTGATTAAACTTAGCAACTTCAAGGATGGGTCTTGTCATCGGCACTAAGTTTTTCATTGAATATTTGATGAGTCGACCCTAACATTCTAACAACGGACTCCTTGCGTATTTACTGTGCTGAAGATTAGATGTGATCACATTATTTAAGTTGTATTTTTAATCCCAATCAAAATTGGATTGATGTCCACTGGTTGTTGCTTACGCTGATGATCATGCACACGCGTCGTTGTATCACTCCCTTGCTGATGGCGCTTGAAGGTGCATCAGCGCAGGCGCAACCAACCTTGACCCGGGATGCAAGATCGATTGTTGCTGGCGGGCAATGATTGGCTCCAACACGTTTCAGTATCAATATTGGTACGCCAAATACACGATTTCTCCCGGAATTCGTTCATATGTCCCATTGCCAACAGTCCGGCTTCACCCGTTGCGAAGATCAAGCATCTTCGTTGTGAGCCCATGCCTCTTCGTTCCCTGGTGCATCAGCTGCGGGACGGGGCGCTCACTGGCGAATTGTTAGAGCGGAGCCGTCGGTCAGAGCGGCTCCTGATGCGAGGAGCCGGTCGTAATTGCCGAGCGCTTGTGGCTAGCGCGATGGCCCAACGGGATGGCTCGCCCTTGCTCGTTGTGGTTCCCACGTTGGAAGAAGCGGGTCGTTGGACTGCTCTTCTCGAGCTGATGGGTTGGTCAATAGCCAGTCTTTATCCAACAAGTGAGGGGTCTCCCTATGAGCCATTTGATCCCACCAGTGAAATTATTTGGGGTCAATTACAGGTTCTCAGTGACCTGCTGAATGATCCCGAATCAAGCGGTCGCGCGATTGTTGCCACAGAACGGTCTCTGCAACCTCATCTGCCACCACCAGACGCTTTAAAGACGACCTGTCGTGTCCTGACTCGGGGGGATGAGGTTGATCTGGACTCGCTTGCTGAAACACTTGCGAAACTCGGATATGAACGTGTTTCGACGATTGATCAGGAAGGGACTTGGAGTCGTCGGGGTGACATTGTTGATATTTTTTCAGTCAGCAGTGAGTTACCTGTTCGACTTGAGTTTTTTGGGGAAGAACTTGTCAAGTTACGTGAGTTCGATCCATCAACGCAGAGATCTCTTGACCCTATTGATCAGTTAAGACTGACTCCCACTGGCTTTAATCCACTTATTGCAGATCAGCTACGCGCCACGATGCCGGATGGTTTGTCGGCATTACTGGGGGATCAAGCCACCGATGAACTCCTCGAGGGTGGAACCCCAGAGGGGATGCGTCGCCTGATGGGATTGGCCTGGAATGAGCCCGCTTCCCTCTTGGATTATCTCCCCGATGTCACCACCGTTGTGATCGATGAACGGCGGCAGGGTCTTGCCCATGGTCAGCTTTGGCTGGATCACGCCATTGAGCACCACAAGGAAATGGCGATCGAGGCTGGTCTTTCTGAGCAGGATCGTGATTTGCTCTGGCCTGGAGTTCTTCATCGTGACGTTGGTGCTGCATATGGCTTTGCGGAAGTGTTTGATGGGTTTGATCTTGCGGAATTGCTCGAAGAGGACAACCATCCAAACTCCTTCGATTTCGCGAGTCGGCCTGTTCCTGCATACCCCAATCAATTCGGCAAACTCGGTGAATTAATCAAGGGTTTTCAGACAGATCGGATGGCCGTTTGGCTGATTTCGGCCCAGCCAAGTCGTGCTGTCGCCCTTCTTGAAGAGCACGATTGCATCAGTCGATTTATTCCAAACGCTGGCGATCTTCCCGCCATTGGGCGACTCATCGAACAAAACACCCCCGTTGCCCTCAAGGCAAAGGGCAACGCAGAGCTTGAGGGGGTGCTCTTGCCCGCTTGGCGCATCGCACTCGTTACAGATCGAGAGTTTTTCGGACAACAAACCCTTACCTCCACCGGGTATGTCCGACGACGGCGCAAAGCCGCGAGTCGCACGGTCGATCCCAACAAAATGCGACCAGGCGATTTTGTTGTCCATCGAAACCATGGAATTGGTCGTTTTAAAGCCATGGACAAACTCGCTTTATCCGGAGATGTCCGCGACTATCTGGTCGTTCAATACGCCGATGGAATCCTTCGTGTAGCGGCTGACCAATTGGGAAGCTTGGGTCGTTACCGGGCGACGAGTGAATCACCGCCTCAACTCAGTCGCATGGGTGGGGCAGCTTGGACGAAGGCCAAAGACCGGGCCAAAAAGGCCGTTCGGAAGGTCGCTCTTGATCTGGTGAAGCTCTATGCCGAACGCCAACAGTCAAATGGATTTGCGTTCCCTCCGGATGGTCCATGGCAGACAGAGCTAGAAGAGTCATTTCCGTATGAACCCACCCCCGATCAATTGAAGTCCACCACGGATGTGAAGCGAGATATGGAGAGGGCCGAACCCATGGATCGTTTGGTCTGTGGAGATGTTGGCTTCGGTAAAACTGAAGTGGCGATTCGTGCCATTTTCAAAGCCATTACTGCTGGAAAGCAGGTCGCCATGTTGGCGCCCACAACAGTCTTGGCTCAACAACATTGGCGAACTCTCTCTGAACGATTTGCCCCCTATCCGATCAAGGTTGCACTCCTTAATCGCTTTCGTACAACAACGGAACGTAAAAGTATTCTTGAAGGTTTAAAACAGGGCACCATTGACGCAGTCGTGGGAACTCATCAACTTTTAAGTAAGGGAACAAGCTTTCAACAGCTTGGACTCCTTGTTGTTGACGAAGAACAGCGTTTTGGAGTCAATCAAAAAGAAAAAATCAAAGTTCTCCGTAAGGATGTCGATGTTTTAACCCTGTCTGCTACACCCATTCCACGAACTCTTTACATGAGCTTGTCGGGCGTTCGGGAAATGAGTTTAATCACAACTCCACCTCCCCTTCGTCGACCGATTAAGACGCACTTAGCCTCCCTCGATCCAGAGGCCGTACGAAGTGCCATCCGACAGGAATTGGATCGTGGGGGTCAAGTGTTTTATGTAGTCCCCCGCGTGGAAGGCATTGAAGATGTAGCCACGGGCCTTCGTGCCATGCTTCCTGGGCTCAAACTTCTTGTTGCCCATGGTCAAATGGCCGAGGGAGAGTTGGAAAGTGCCATGGTGGCCTTCAATGCTGGTGAAGCAGATGTGATGCTTTGCACCACGATTGTGGAGAGTGGTCTTGATATACCGCGTGTTAATACAATTTTGATTGAAGATGCACATCGATTTGGATTAGCGCAGCTTTATCAACTGCGCGGTCGTGTGGGTCGCAGTGGTATTCAGGCCCATGCCTGGCTGTTTTATCCCGGAAATGCGTCCCTTAGTGATAATGCCCGACAACGACTCCGTGCCATTCAGGAATTCGCTCAACTGGGGAGTGGCTATCAATTAGCAATGCGAGATATGGAGATCCGAGGTGTCGGAAATCTTCTTGGCGTTGAACAAAGTGGTCAGATGGAAACGATTGGCTTTGATTTGTATATGGAGATGCTTCAGGAGTCTTTGGCTGAGATCCAAGGACAAGATATTCCATCGGTGGATGACACCCAAGTGGACTTACCCGTCACTGCTTTTGTTCCTGCCGATTGGATCACGGATCCCGATGAAAAAATTGCTGCCTACAGGGCAGCAGCCGACTGCGCGTCCTCCGAAGCATTGGTGGAATTAGCAGCGGGCTGGGCCGATCGATATGGGGCCATTCCTGCTGCTGTTCAGTCGCTGTTGCAACTCATGGAGTTGAAGATGTTGGCGAAACGATGCGGTTTCTCCAGGATCAAGCCGGAGAAACCAAACATCGTGCTGGAAACCCCAATGGAAGAACCAGCCTTCCGGCTGCTGCGTCAGGGACTGCCGCAACACCTCCACGGTCGCTTTGTCTATCAAGCCGGGAGTGGTCTTCAGCACAAGGCATTAGCTCGTGGCCTTGGTGCACTCCCGATGGAGAAACAATTGGAGCAACTGATGGATTGGCTCAAGCTGATGTCAGCTCAAATCCCAGACACAGAAGGGCTAACGGCTGACCAGCGGGAACGCAAAAGAGCCGAGAAAAACGATCAGGTCCTCAGGGTGTAGGCCCTCGCCCCACGACTTTCTGAGAAAAACTTCACAGACCCGCAATTCTTCGTTACATTGGGAACAGGTTTAGGTCTTTCATGGGCGAATTCATTGAAATCGGTGTCAATGGGGCGTCAATGCAAGTTGTCAGCGGTGTCTTCTGTGCTGCAGCTCTTGGACTCTATGCATTAATGCAACCCGACCCTTCCGACGACGATGATTCCAACGGTGGCGGCGGTGGCGGCTTGATGCAGCCAATTTCCTAGTTCTGCATTGAACTAAACAAGTTTGTTGAATTAGTTTTTCAATATCGATTCAAATTTCTCTTTAGTTTAGTTTAATTTATTAGTCAATATTTTTAGAGCTTGTACATATTGAGAATCTTGACTCGTACCTAGTTTTTCTATTGTGAAATCCTTGAGCTGTTTCTCAGTCATTTCCGATTTAACATCTGGTTCAATTCCATTTTTATGAATATCGGTTCCCTTGGGGGTTAGATACTTCGCAATCGTCACGGTTAGTCCAGAACCATCAGATAATCCCCGCACTGCCTGAACCAAACCTTTACCGAATGTTTTTTGGCCAACCAATTTTGCTCGAGCATTATCTTGCAGAGATCCAGATAAGATTTCACTGGCACTGGCTGATCCTTGATCGATCAAGACAACCAAGGGCTTATCTGTGATGGCACTGCCTGTGGCCCGTCGTACATCACGTATGCCTTCTCGCGTTTGTGTGCTCACAATGATTCCCTCATTCAACCATTGGCGAGCAATGTCAATGCTCGCTTCTAACAGTCCCCCAGGGTTTCCTCTCAGATCAAGGACATAGCCATCAACGTCTTGGTCTTCAAGCGACCTTGCAGCTTCTCGCATTTCCTTGGCTGCATTCGCATTAAATTGCTTAAGGCGAATATATCCAATTTTACGTTGATCTTGTGTTGTATTTAGCTTGTAGGAAACCGCATTAATCTCAATCCGATCTCGAGTTAAAGGGAAATCTATGATTTCGCCACCACGACGAAGTCCTAAAACAACTTCAGATCCTTCAGGACCACGAATTAACTTAACGGCATCTTCTGTACTCATCCCTTTTGTGGATCTCCCATCAATGGTTACAATTACGTCCTTCGAAAGAACACCTGCTCGTGATGCAGGAGTTCCTTCAATCGGAGACACAACAACTAATTCCTTAGTTGCTTTGTCAAGACTCAATTGAATGCCCACTCCCATCAACTCGCCGGACGTATCAATTCGCATCTCCTTGAATTGTTTCGGGTCCAGGAAACGGGTGTATGGATCATTCAAGCTCGCAAGCATTCCACGAATTGCTTCGTAGGACTCAGCGCTACCGGCAAACGATTTTTGGAGAAGGTTTCGACGTAATTGACGCCAAGTTTTCTCATCGTAATCACCACTTGAATCGAGATAATCTCGATAAACGATCTGCCAAACCTGATCGATCACCTCTTTCGGGCTATCGCTAATCGATCCTCCGCTAGCGCTCGGGAGGGTCAACCCGGGTGCACCCAACGTGACTGCTGTGGTAACTCCACCTAAACCCAGAATTAGCAGTAGAGGTGTTGTGCGAAGAAAGGATCGCAACTTCACTGACTTAGCCATATCCGTCTTGTCTTAAGTCTGTGCGTTCAGATTACCGAGTTTCATCAGGATCGACCCAGAGACCATCCTCCTGAATCAATTGGATCAGGGCTTGAACACCTTCTTTTTCTGGAACTTTACGAATTTCTTCTCGACCTCGGTACAAAGCAATGGTTCCAGGTCCTTTACCCACATAGCCATAGTCGGCGTCGGCCATCTCACCTGGACCGTTCACAATGCATCCCATCACAGCGATGTCGAGACCTTTTAGATGAGATGTGGCGTTACGAACTTTATGGAGGACATCCTCCAGGTTGAACAACGTGCGGCCACAACTCGGACAGGCAATGTATTCAACCATTGTCTTTCGTAAGCCGAGAGACTGAAGAATTGAATAACAAACAGGGATCTCTTTTTCGGGCGCTTCGGTGAGTGAAACACGGATGGTGTCCCCCAACCCCTCTGCTAGAAGCGTGGCAATTCCTGCCGTACTTTTAATACGGCCATAATCGCCATCCCCAGCCTCAGTTACCCCAAGGTGAAGTGGATAATTGAATCCTTCCTGATCCATGGTATCGGCCATTAATCGATAGGCCGAAAGCATCACTGGTGCCCGTGAAGCTTTCATCGATATCACGATGTTATGAAAATCTAGATCGTCGCAAATCCGGACGAATTCCATCGCCGACTCCACCATTCCCTTCGGTGTATCTCCGTAGGTAAACAGCATGCGTTCAGCCAATGAGCCGTGGTTAACACCAATACGCAACGCTTTGTTTTGTTCCCGCAAGAGTTTTACTAAAGGCTCGAATGTCTCTCTAATGCGTGTGCCGATCTCAGCAAATTCAGATTCTGTAAATTCCTGACGATTTGGATCAGGCTTATCGAACACAAATAGGCCAGGATTAATTCGCACTTTGTCAACATGCTGGGCAACCTCTAAGGCAATCTTTGTTCCGTTGTGGTGAACGTCAGCCACCAAGGGAACGTTGCACCCCTTGGCCGAGAGTTCCGCTTTAATTTTCCCCATAGCCTTGGCATGACCAATCGACGGGGTGGTCACTCGAACGATCTCGCATCCAGCCTCGACAAGACGGATGATTCCAGCGACTGATCCATCGATATCGAGGGTGTCCTCGTTAATCATCGACTGCACCGCAATCGGGTGCTCGCTGCCGATCGGGACACTTCCCACCATCACGGTCCGTGTGACTCGACGATGGATCTGGGTGTCGTAGCGCCGATCTAGGGCGGTCATGTGTAGCCGTTCCAGATGCACATCAACGTTCGCACAGCTTGGTACGCACAGCGGAAAGATCTTGGCGTGTGAGTTCAACTGGTCCGCCTTCCTTTGACGACGCGTGACGGAGCAGATAAGCCGGATGAAAGATTGGCATCACCGAACGACCTTGCCAGGTCTGCCACTGCCCTCGTAACTCTGTCATTGCAGCTTTCTTTTCAAGCACGGCCTGAACCGCTGTTGCGCCAGTCAGCACGATCACAGCAGGATTCACTTCGGCAATTTGCTTGTCCAGCCAGGGACGACATGCCGCGAGCTCATTTTTTTTCGGGCGGCGATTGTTCGGCGGCCGGCACTTCACCGCATTGCAGATGTAGAGGTCCTGCTCGATGTTGAAGCCCGCCTCAATCAGCAATCGATCGAGGGCTTGTCCGGATCGGCCTACAAAGGGAACACCGGATTGATCTTCCTGTGCACCGGGAGCTTCTCCGATCAACATCAGCGGTGCACTTGGATTGCCCCGACAAACCACCACCTGTTGACGTGTTCTGGCTAACTCACAGGCTGAGCAGCGCAAACATGCATCCAGATCGAATGACGTCATGCACTCCGTTCCGATCGTGCAATGGGAATCAGCATTAAAAAAGCATTGCCTTCTGGATCATTCATCCAACATTCAGCACCGAAGGGTTCCAGCCGCGCCGGCTCTACAACAGAGGCTCCCAAACCGATCGCATTGCTGACGTGATGGTCCAATTCAATCAAGGGAGTGTGATGGGCAGGGAGTTTTAAACAGACCGATAACGCCCGACCTGCCACCGGGAATGGGCGATGTTGTGATGGCCGATAAATTTCAAGTCTCAGGCCATTATCGAGGTCAAGAATCTTGTGATGATCTGCCTTACCAGCACTGATGGTCGCGCGAAACAGAGCCGCATAAAAGTGGCTTAAGGCCTTGGGATCGTGGGCCGCAAGAACCAAGCTGATTTGCATGGGATTCATGTCCTGCGTGAACAAAGGGTTGTTTGGGTCACTGCTTGAGGCAGGATGAGATTTTTAAACGCATCGCGGGGAGATGCGTGAGGATCTTGAGCCCCCCAGAACTCTCCCATCGGGCGATTGCCCTTAAGCCCTCGCTGACCCTTGAGATCAGCGCCAAAGCCAAAGCGCTTCAAGCCGAAGGCCGAGATATTTGCAGCCTTAGTGCTGGGGAGCCTGATTTCAATACTCCAGATTTCATTGTTGAAGCTGCAAGGGAGGCTCTATCTCAGGGAATCACCCGTTACGGCCCTGCGGCGGGTGATCCTGAGTTGCGAGCGGCTCTCGCCGACAAGCTCAGTCAGGAAAACGGTATTGCGACCAATCCTGAGCAGGTTCTGATCTGCAATGGCGGTAAACAAGCGATTTACAACCTTTTCCAGGTGGTGCTGAACCCCGGCGACGAAGTTTTGCTCCCTTCGCCGTATTGGTTGAGTTACCCAGAAATGGCTGCTCTGGCTGGTGCCACCACGGTGTTGATTCCATCTTCAGCTTCTGATGGATTCAGACTCGATCTCGATGCTTTGGAAGCACGCATCACCCCAAAAAGCCGACTTTTGGTGATCAACAGTCCAGGAAATCCCACCGGTTGCGTGATGCAGCGACAAGAACTTGAGGCTCTGGCTGAACTGGTTGCTCGTCACCCCAATCTGTTGGTAATGAGTGATGAAATCTATGAATATCTTTTGGCTGAGGGAGAACAGCACATCAGTTTTGCCTCCGTATCGGAAGGGATCAAGGACCGTTGCTTCACGGTGAATGGCTTCGCAAAGGGTTGGGCCATGACTGGATGGCGCCTGGGTTACCTCGCTGGCAACGCAACGGTGATCAAAGCGGCTTCAGCACTACAAAGCCAAAGCACTAGCAATGTTTGCAGTTTTGCCCAAAAAGGAGCACTCGCTGCCATTCGTGGGTCACGTGACTGCGTCACGGATATGGCCTGCAGCTACAACCTTCGGAGAAATTTTCTGATCGAAGGACTGCAATCCATTCCAGGCATCACCTTGATTCCTCCGAAAGGGGCGTTCTATGCATTTCCGCAGCTGCCAGAGCGCATTACCGATTCGATGGACTTTTGTCGTCGTGCCTTAGAAGACGAAGGCCTTGCCGTTGTGCCTGGTGTTGCCTTCGGAGACGACCACTGCATTCGTCTGTCGTGTGCCGTCTCGCATGAGACCATCACAAATGGTTTGGAACGACTGCAGCGGATGCTCAGCAAGTTCTGACTAACCGAAATATTTCAAACCCAATGCCTACTCAAAAACCGCGGCCATCTTTGGTTGCACGTCTTCTGACTGGCATCACCATTGCAACCGCCTTGGCGAGCTGTAGTTCAGGTCCTGTAAGCACAGAGTCTCAAGTCCTTCACGTCGGGGCAATTCCGGATCAGAACCCGGAGAAGCTCAACCGTCTCTACAGCTCACTGTCAGACGAACTCAGTGATCAGCTGAAGGTGCCGGTGGAGTACGTACCGGTGAGCAATTACCCCGCTGCCGTCACTGCGTTTCGAACAGGCAGCCTCGACTTGGTTTGGTTCGGTGGCCTCACGGGCGTACAGGCCCGGTTACAAACCCCCGGGGCCAAGGTTCTGGCGCAACGCGATATCGACGCCAAGTTCACAAGTGTCTTCATTGCCAATGGTGCTAGCGGACTTCGCCCATTCAGCAAAGGCGATCAGCTCACAAATCTGAAAGGACGACGCCTTTCATTTGGATCAGAGAGCTCAACATCAGGTCGGCTGATGCCTCAATACTTCATGAGCCAAAACGGTGTAAGCACCGATGAGTTCGCCGGTGGTGCTCCTGGGTTCAGCGGAAGCCATGACGCCACAATCGCCGTGGTGCAGAGCGGCGCCTACGAAGTCGGAGCCTTGAACGAACAGGTTTGGAAAAGCAATCTTGAGGATGGTCGCGTTGACCCCAATAAGGTCTCAGTCATTTGGAGAACGCCTCCATACGTCGACTACCACTGGGTGGCTCGTCCCGATCTCGATGAACGATTCGGTAAGGGCTTTACCAACAAGGTCCAGACCGCTCTGCTAGCGATCACTGCGGATACTCCTCGAGGTGAAACGATCCTCGAACTCTTTGGTGCCGCTGAGTTCATTCCGGCTCAGAATTCCGATTACGACAAAATCGAGGCGGTGGGTCGTCAACTCGGCAAGATCCGTTGACAGCGCTCCTGGAGTTGAACCAGGTGAGCCTGGACCAACGACTCCAACCGACCAGTCTCACCATCAGGGCTGATGAACGGGTGGTCTTACTCGGAGCCAGTGGCGCGGGAAAAACCACTCTCATCAAACTCTGCAACGGGAGCCTGCAACCCTCGAGGGGCGCCCTCCAATGGCGTGGTCAACCGCTCAAAAGATTGCCGCGCCATGAACGGCGATCAATTGGCACGTTTTGGCAGGACCTACGACTGGTTGAGGAGCTGAGCGTGGTCCAAAACATCAATAGCGGTGCCCTTGGACGTCATGGCTTGATGTGGGCCTTGAGAAATCTGCTTGGTGTCCTGGAAAAGGACGCGTGTCTCGCGATGATGCATCAGGTCCACCTAGAGCCTTCACTGCTCAAACGAGCCGTAACCGAGCTCTCTGGAGGTCAGCGTCAACGCGTTGCCTTGGCTCGATTGCTGCGCCAGAGGCCTGAACTGGTGCTCGCCGATGAACCTTTGTCGGCCCTGGATCCTGTCATCGCCAGGGATGTCTTGGACACACTGCTTTCACTTCCGGGGTGTCTGATCAGCTTGCATCGCCCTGATCTCATTCATCGATTTGAGCGTGTACTGGGGCTACGAAACGGAGCCCTTGTTCTTGACGCGGCACCAGACAAGATCAGCAAGACGCAATTGGAATGGTTGTACGGACGTTCGTAAAACCAGCCTTACCGCTGCTCACACTGTTACCGGGACTTTGCCTGATTCCTGTGGTGGCCATTCTCGTTCGAGATGGCCATGGCGGTGGACTCCCGTTGTTAATCCAGTTTGCTCAAGGTGCTGTTCAGCCGTCCTTCGATCCGACGCTTCTCAAGAGCCTGTGGCAAGGACTTCAGATCACCTTTGTGACAGCCGTTCTCTCCTGGGCAATCAGTAGTGGTCTGGGTTTGATCTTCGGCTTTCTGGGTTCACGCACCCTTTGGCGAACGGTCTTGGGAAGCCCCTGGCCAGCAGTGCTTGTTCGGCGACTGTTGTCCCCCTTCCGAGCCATTCATGAGTTGATTTGGGGGTTGCTCTTACTTCAGGTTTATGGACTTAACGGTTGGGTTGCTATCGCGGCAATTGTTATCCCGTACAGCGCCTTGATGGCAAGGGTGCTGGCTGATCAGATTGATTGCCATGAGTCGCCGGCCTTACCGGTGCTTCAAGGCAGCGGAGGGCCGGCGATGGCAGTGCTTCTGACGGCTGTCGTTCCAGCAGTGTTCGCCTCGATCAAACATCACATTGGCCATCGCCTCGATTGCGCTCTTCGGTCAGCTTTGATCCTGGGCGTGTTCGGGCTTGGGGGGCTAGGAACCGATTTGATGTTGAGCCTTCAATCCCTCCAATTCAGAGACATGTGGAGTGGGTTGTGGTTGTTAGCTATGGCCATGGTGTTACTTGATTTCATCATTCAGACCATTGCGCGCAGGCCACGGAATGGTTTTGCCGCGGGGATTTTGCTGGTGTTGGTGGTGGTTTGGAGTGCCACTCTAAATTTGGATCTTTCCTGGCCGAGTGGAACCCTTGGTTCTGTGCTCGGTGGGGTAGGTGATAACCACAATGCAGCAGTTGCAGCACTGTTTGAGATGCATTGGGGGGCTGCGATCGGCTCAACACTTCTCATCACCCTGATGGCCAGCTGCATCGCCACAGCAGTTCCCCCATTACTCCTCTTGCTTTTGCCGAGCCAAAGCAGCCTTCGGCTACAAAGCCTGATCTGGGGCGCATTGCGCCTTGTGCCAACTCCTTTGAGTGCTCTTTTACTCCTGGTGATGGCCAAACCAAGCCTGCCCCTGGCAGCTTTGGCCCTAGGCCTCCATCACAGCGGTGTGATGGGTCGTGTGCTGATTCAAGACATTCGCGCAACAGGTTTTGGTTCGGCACAGATCTTGGAACGGTCTGGAGCGACTGTTCGGATGAGTTGGCTTTACGGCCCATTGGCCGAAGTCAGTCGGAGTTATCTCGCCTATGCGTCGTACCGGTGCGACGTCATCCTCAGAGACACTGTTGTTGTTGGGATTGTGGGAAGTGCGGGATTGGGCTGGCAATTAATCGATGCTTTGTCGTCCTTTCACTGGTGGCTTGTTGCTTGGCTGGTCCTGGCATTCATTGTTTTGACTCTCTGCGGAGAGACCATCACGGAACAGTTGCAACAACGGTTGAACTGCAAGGCTGTGGTGTTGTGAAGGCTGTGGTGTTGTGATGGCGGCAACCATGGGGCCGAGACAACTCGTGGTTTTGGGTGATAGCGGCGTTCTTGGCTGGGGGGACAGGGACGGTGGTGGTTGGTGCCAGCGATTACGAATGGATTGGATGCAACTTCCGTTGGCACCGGTGATCTATCCACTCGGTGTTCGCGGTGATGGGATTGAACGGATTGCAGCGCGATGGCGGCATGAATGGTCGTGTCGCGGCGAACTTCGACGACAACACCCAGATGGTTTGCTTTTAAGTGTTGGCCTCAATGACACAGCCCGAATCGGTCGGATTGATGGTCGCCCCCAACTAGAGCCAGATGCTTTCGCATTTGGCGTCAGCCAACTTCTTGCGGAGATGAGATCCGTAACGAACGTTTTCGTTCTTGGGCTCACTCCAGTGGATGAACATGTGATGCCCTTTGCGGAGTGCCTTTGGTACAGCAACAAGGCCATTGCTGCGACTGAATCCGCCCTAGCGGAACAGTGTCGTGAGGCCAATGTGCCGTTTTATGCCCTTCATGCCGAAATCCAGGCCCAAACCGATTGGTTGCAGTGGATCGAGCCTGATGGGATTCACCTCAACACGATTGGCCATTCCTGGATCCACAACGCTCTCCAGCACTGGCCACCGCTCTTGAATTGGGCCGGACTTTCACCACTGAACACACCCACTCCGATCAGCAGTTAGGGCAGCCGAGCCCCCAGCTAGTGTCTGTATTCCCTCACAAGTGGGATCAGCATGGAGCTCAATCCTTCTGTTCAATTCACTAACAAAAAGCCACCCGCTCAACGCAAAACCACACTGAAGTGGGATGACAATGGCGACCTCACGGCGGTGGATATGGCTCGCATCATTGATCGACTAACAACACCTGAGCTGAACCGATGTGAATTGGATCAGTCCTGAATCGTTCTATTTGGGCGCCATGCTGACCTTGGCTGCGCGATAAAAGTCAAGACATACATCTGTTCGACCAGCGTCCAAGGCCATCGATTCGACGCGGCGGCGGACCGCTGGACGTACAAAAAATGGCACGTCTTGTTTGAGAGCCGTCAGGGCGTCTGACTGCCAATTCATCCTTGACCATCGTTTTGATGCAGCCATCATCGAGCAAGTTTGTGCCTGATTGAGGCCCTGCGGTGGGAAGGCTTTCACAAGTTGCGTGGCAACCGTGAAAGCAGTTGTTTGCATCCCATGGTTCTCAATCCCCATCAACGCCATGAACAGCGGCGCTGCTTACCACCTGGCACCAAGGAGCGAAATCAGAAGGTTCTTCAGCACTTGGGATTGGCCCATTGCGTGGCGACGCGTCAACGCCAACGTGGACCGGAAGAACGGGACGATCTTCTCCAAGAAGCCTGCCTTGGATTGATTCAGGGTGTGGAGAACTTGAATCCGTCCCGTGGCTTTCGCCCCAGCAGCTATTTGATGAGCCGGGCGAACGGTCAGGTTTTGCACTACCGGCGAGACCGTTCGCGCATGGTTCGCATTCCTTGGCGACTTCAGGACCTTTTTGTGTCGGGTCAACGACTGCAAGAAAAACGGACGCAGAGAGGGTTGCCTCCTTTGAACAACAGATCCATTGCGGCGCACTTGAAGGTGAGTCCGCAACGCTGGCTCGATGCCTGTGCCGCAGAAGTCAGTAAAAAAAGGACAGCAGTCGAAACTCTGGACTTGCAGTCCCCTCGCGACCCCAATCCAGATCCTCAAGCGGAGTGGCTTCAAGAGGTTTTGCCTCGGCTGGCACCTCACCATTAATTGTTACTGAGGCAACATTGGATTGAAGGGGTTCACCTTCGAGATCTTGTTCAATCCCATCGTCTTAGCCAACGACGGTTGAAACAAATGATTCAAGACGCGATCAAAGCCCTGCAACTGTTGGCAGTACAAGATGGCTTGCTAGCCCCGCCCAGGCCATCGCCAACCCAGCAGCCAGAAGCGTTTGCAGCGCATTAATCAGCTCATTGCTCAGCCACCCAACGCGGTGTTGAACGATGGCTCCCAGAACACTTTCCGCGAGGGTGGCTAGCAAACCCACCACCATCACCACACCAGCTGCGATGGCGTTGGGAATGAATGGGAGTTGAGTGGAACTGAGCCCCCAGAGCGCAAGGGTCATCAGCACACTGCCGACGGCACTCGCCATCGTTCCTTCCAAGCTGATCGCACCATCGGTTCCAGGCGCAACAGGCCGAAGTGTGGTGATTAGGACGGTCGTACGGCCCCAACGCTTGCCAATTTCACTGCCAAATGTGTCGGCAAGTTTGGCGGCAAAACTTGCCGAAAATCCAATCAACACGACCTGGCGCCAGAGGATGGCGTCTTGCGGTGAGGCCGCAAGAATGAGGGCAAGAGCAGCACCAACCGCGGCTGAACCCCACACATTTTCAGGACCTCGTCGTCCATCACGGGCTTCCGCTATCCCGCGTTGTTGTTTGTTTGCAAAGCCAATGCGCGTCACCAGGCTTCCTAAAACCAAATACACGGCAACGGCCAACCAACCGCGCCAACCGAAGCACCCCCACAACATTGTTCCCAGCGCTGCGGCATGGATCCATCCCCGGGTTGTTAAGAGCGGCGTGCGCTGGGCAAAGCTGATGAGAACACCATTCACCACCAGGGCTTGAATCCAGATCCAGAGCATCACGCGTGTTGCAGTGCTCTAAGCATCTCTTGTGAACGACAAAACCAGGAGGAGAATCATCCAGTCTTCTTTAAAAGGGTCGAGCGGATGGTGGTCACCAACGACAAGGGGTTTTTCCTGACTCTCGATCCCGAAGCTGCGCCGGCCCGGCTCGATCTGCCAACCGCGCCTGTTGAGACCGAGGAAAGCCAAGCCACTCCAGAAGCGCCATCAGCCCCAACGCTGCTCGTTGCGCCGTCTGATCAAGTTGGTGTTGCTTCCGCTCCCCCGAAACCTGCCCCAACCCCTGTTGCTGCAGCTGTTCCAACCGCCCAGGCCCCCGACAGCGAGAGCTCTGAACCAGTCGCCGCACCGATCAGCAATGGCCTGACCACAGCAGAGGCCATTGCCGCTGAATTGGCAGCAACTGAAGCTGCTCAGCCTGAAATGACCTTCAGCACGTACGCCCCTGACAATCTCGTTCCGGGTTCCGCCCTAAGTCAGCGCAGACGTGCCCCTGGAGCTGCCGTGAAAAACTTCCGCAACATGGCAGAAGATCTATTCAAGAGTTGAGCTTTGCTCACGCCAACGAGCCAGCTCAACGGCCCCAGCAACGGCGGCAGTGGATGTTCTCAGAATTGAAGGCCCCAGATGGATTGGGGCCACAGAATGGTTGTGAAGCGCGTCGCGTTCAGCCGACGTCCAACCTCCCTCAGGACCCACAATCAACCATGTGGTTTGAGCTGGAATAGCAATCTGCTCCAACCAATCCCCCAGTGGTTCAAGCTTTTTCGTGCGTGTTACGCCAACGGCTTTCTGGCCTGAACTGGAATCCAGCCACGACTCAAGGGAATTGAGCTCTAAAACTGTGGGTTTCCAAAGGCGCTCACATTGTTCGACAGCTTCACGAACAATTGTGTTCCAGCGATCTGGACGATGCTCAGCTTGGAGAACAGTTCGTTCACACCGAAGCGGCTGAATCGTGTCGATGCCGAGTTCGCAGGCCATCCGCACCACATCATCAAAACCGCGACGAATAATCGACACAGCCAACCCCAATGGTGGCTGAGGTTGAACGAGCTGCTCACACGGAGTGGGATCGGTTTTAACCGTATGTTCATCGACCAGCTCTGCCTGCCAAAGCTGGCCACACCCATCGGAAATCGCCAGCGGATCTCCGATTCGCAAGCGAAGAACCCGTCGGAGGTAGTGGGATTCATCGTTCTGGAGTTTGATCAGCTCCGATCCAACAAATCGGTCGGGCGGGATCAGCAGACGTCTCAGTTCACGCACCGGCAGGGAAGATGCTGTCTGGATGATCTTCAACAGGCCAATCTTCATTCACTCCACCCACCACTAGCTCTGCGATTTGCACCACATCGGCATCGAGTTGGCGCAATGTATTGATCAAAATATCGAGCGACACGCCATCACTTGTACCGAGGTCAATCCAACACCTCGCCCATTCTTCTTGGTATTCCATTTGCCCCATGTTGTGCATCAGCGCAGGCATCACCGATTCGGCTTCGTCGTTGTTGTATCCCATCCAACTCATATCAGCCCCTTCCTCATGCACCTGCAGATTCTCAGCATTGAATCCCCCGAGCCGGCCGATCACGTACCAGCTGTCAAAAATTCCATCCACATAATTCCTTTCCCCTTGACTCGGCACGTCTGCAAAACGCAGCCAAAGCCAACAATTAAAAGGATCCACTTCACGGAATCGAACGTCCATAGACCCAAGGCATACACCTCATCATCGTTCAAGCTGATGTGATGCTTCAACTGTCAGAAGTCACCTACGCACCCGCGACGGTTGCGTCTCCCGTGCTTCGCGGTGTCAGTTTTCGTGCTGAGCGGGGAAAGCCGCTGCTGATCGCGGGAGCCAGTGGGTCTGGAAAGACCTCGTTACTGGAAGTGATCAGCGGCTTATCGGCCGCACGATCTGGTTCTATTTCTTGGCAAGGACAAGTGATGTCTCGTCGGCAACGACGGGGGCTCTGCGGAATTGTGTTTCAGTTCCCTGAACGTCACTTTCTTGGGTTGAATGTGAGCCAAGAACTGCGTCTAGGGCATCGTCGCTTGGGAAGCGATCGTCAAGATCAAGTGCTTCAAAGGGTTGGATTGAAAGACATTCCGCGCAATACGGCTCCAGAGAGGCTGAGCGGAGGACAACAACGCCGTTTGGCTTTGGCTGTTCAACTGTTGCGTGGAGCTGAGGTTTTGCTCCTTGATGAACCCACTGCCGGCTTGGATTGGTCCGTCCGCTCAGACGTCTTGACGCTCTTGTCAAACCTCGCCCAAGAACAAGTGCTGATTGTGGTGACCCATGAGCCTGAGTTATTTCATCAATGGGATTCGGATCAATTGCGACTGGAGAGCGGCCAGCTGACTTCGATGACTACATTGCTCTGAGATTTAAACGCGCTATGGCTGACCGGCTGGTGAGAGCAACAGCCGCCGGGGGGGGCATCAGGCTTGTTGCAGTCTCAACCACCGACACAGTGCGTGAAGCCCAGGAACGGCATGGGTTGTCGTTGATCACCACAGTGATGTTGGGTCGGGCGATGAGTGCAGGTCTGATGCTCGCCAGTTCAATGAAGGTGCGTCATGGCCGTGTGAACCTTCGACTCGGATCGGATGGGCCGATTAAAGGATTGATGGTGGATGCGGGTCGCGATGGAACTGTTCGCGGCTACGTCGGAGAACCAGCTTTAGAACTCGACCCCATTGCCGATGAGAATGGTGTTTATGGATTTGATTTCAAAGCGGCTGCAGGCACTGGATATCTTCATGTGATGCGAGATGACGGCAAAGGGGATCCGTTTAATAGCACCGTTGAACTTGTTGGGGGAGCGATTGGTGAAGATGTTGCTTCCTATCTTCTCCATTCAGAACAAACTCCATCTGGAGTATTTGTTGGCGAACAACTCAATAGTGAAGGGATTTTATGCAGCGGTGGCTTGCTGGTGCAGATTCTTCCCAAGGCAGCGGAGGAACCGGCTCTTGTTGAGCTGATTGAACAACGCTGTCAAGAAATTGAGGGTTTTAGTCAACGACTAGCCGCTTGCAATAACAACCTTGAGGATCTACTCGTGGATGTCTTCCCCGACCTCGACCCGCAACCATTAAAAGACATTGAAGCTACACAAGATGTTCGATTTAATTGTCGTTGCTCACGGGAACGAAGTGTCGGAGCACTGTTATTACTTGGTCGAGAAGAATTATCAGAGATGCTGGAAATTGATGGGAAAGCAGAACTGACCTGTCACTTTTGTAGCAACCGCTATGTCGTCGAACGCGAAGAATTAACTGAGATTATCCAGGGGCTCCCGGCCACCGTTTAAGCCAAAAATAAAGCAGCAAGCCAGAGCAAAATCGCAGCAGGCAGCGCTTGGATTTGCGCTGGAGTGATGGACAACTGCTGAAGAGCTGTTGGTGACAATGCTGTGGTGAACAACGATCCCACCACCAGACCGATCAGCAGAGCTAGAAGGGTCCATCCCAAGGAGGCCAAAGGACGACGACCTCGTCGAACCTGGCTCAGGAAAACTCCAATACAGGCCAATGCAAGGACCAGCTGAACACTGGCAACGGAAACCACAAGCAAGCCAAGGCCAACGACTCCCGCGATGAGCCGCACGATTCGTCCTTGGCCTTCCACCAACGACCACTGAGGGGCGAAAGAGGCCAGGGACTGGCTTGGATCAGGAAGATTTGTACGTATTTTCTGTAAAACACTGGTCCCGGGGAACGAAGGACCTGACACCGGTAAAGAACCCAGCCCATCCTCGCGCTGAGAGGCTGTTGCCGCAGCAGGACTGACTTGCCCCTGCTGTCGGTTTCGCAACCGCGACATCAAGACGGAGTCGTAGGCAGCCTCCACCCGAGCGCGTGCCTGGTCGTCACCATCGACTTCAGCGATGCAGCGGGCTTTTGCCGATTGAACTTGCTCAAACGTTGCGTCCTGACTCAAGCCGAGCCGAGCATATGGATCATCAGAACCGGACTCTGCACCTGACTCACCCACCGCGACCATGACCTAATTCAACTCTCTTTTAAACATTATCGAGGATTGCTCAAAACAGAGGTGCCCCGTGTCGATATCCTTCGCTGCGCTCGAGGCGGCGTTGACATGATTTCGCGTCGGCACGGTTTAACCACTTTCGCCGTTTGATAAACGGCATTTGGGGGGGCAAGTGGTATCCCTCCAGCATTTCCACGGGTTCATCTCCACCCCGGAAAAGCACGTAATCGGTTCCGCCATCCATGCTGCGACGGAGTAACCAGAGGGAATCCACAACCTGCTGCTTAACTTTCCTTAGTCTGGCGATGACAACGCTTTGCCGTGGACCGCTCGCGAACATCCGCCAACGCTTTTTAGCGATGCACTTTTGCTAGAGGCTGATGGGTTCAACGCCGCTCACCACAGGAGCGACATTGCTTAACTCAAATTCAGGGTGATCTTGATTGAGTTGATTAAGGTTCCATTCATTCTTGAACAAAAGCACTGGCCGATTCCACGCATCGCGAACAGTTTTGCAATTAAAGATCCGTCCCAACTTTTCCAGTTCCGGCCATCCACCCGTCACCCAACGCGCCACTTGATAGCCAAGGGGTTCAAGACGCGTTTCAACGCCATATTCATTTTCCAAGCGATGCTGAACAACTTCGAGTTGCAATTGCCCAACCGCAGCAAGAATTGGATCCCGCTTACTTTCATCGGTGTCGTAGAGAATTTGAACGGCACCCTCTTCGCGCAGTTCATTCACCCCCTTTCGGAAATTCTTAAACGCAGAGGGATTCGGATTGCGAAGCCAGCTGAAGATCTCTGGGCTGAAGCAAGGAATTCCCTCAAATTCCACTTTTGAGCCCACATAAAGTGTGTCGCCAATCGCGAACATCCCCGGGTTATTCAAACCAATCACATCCCCGGGATAGGCATCTTCAACTACTTCACGATCCTGGCCAAACAGTTTTTGGGGACGCGATAAGCGAATCGCTTTGCCACTTCTGGCATGTTTCACCGTCATATCGCGAGCGAAACGACCACTACACACCCGAACGAAGGCCACACGATCGCGATGACGTGGATCCATGTTGGCCTGCAGCTTGAAAACAAATCCGCTGAAATCCTCTCGAAGCGGATCAATCATTCCGTCACTGCTCGAGCGACCAATCGGTCGTTGAGCAAGCTCTAAAAATGCATCGAGGAAGGGACGAACACCAAAGTTGGTCATAGCCGACCCAAAAAAGACCGGTGTTAAGTCGCCTGAATGCACCGCCTCTAAGTCCAGGTCTGCTCCTGCAGCCTCCAGCAGCTCGAGTTCTTCAACGGCTAGATCGAGTAAATCCTCCTCGACAAGTTCACGCAGGGCCGGATCGTCCAACGACAACTTGCGTTCCGTGGCCTGTTGGCCTCGACCAGCACGACTAAACAACATCACCTCGCGGGTACGGCGGTCGATGACGCCTCGGAATTGTTCGCCGCTGCCGATGGGCCAGTTCACAGCCCAAGGAATCAGGCCGAGTTCAGATTCAATTTCATCGAGCAAACTCAGCGGTTCGCGGCAGGGGCGATCCATTTTGTTGATGAACGTGAAGATCGGGATCTGTCGCATTCGACAAACCTCGAACAACTTGCGCGTTTGTGGTTCAAGCCCCTTTGCGGCGTCCTCCAACATCACAGCGTTATCCGCGGCAGCCAAGGTTCGATAGGTGTCTTCGGAGAAATCCTGATGTCCAGGCGTATCGAGCAAATTGATCGTTGTTGTGCCGTAGTCGAATTGCAGAACGGTTGACGTAATCGAGATTCCCCTCTGCTTTTCAAGTTCCATCCAGTCGGACGTCACCTTTCGTTGCTCCCCCCGTGCCTTCACGGCTCCGGCTTGCTGAATGGCACCCCCGTACAACAACAACTTTTCAGTGAGCGTGGTTTTACCCGCATCGGGGTGGGAGATGATCGCGAAATTGCGACGTCGATCAACGGCATCAGCCAGTTGCTTGGCTAAATCAATATCTAGGGGTGCTTGGCTGCTGCTCATCAGAACTTTTTAACCCACTAAGCCTGACACCACCAGATATCGATCGTCCTCAGACCATGCCTTAACGCGATTCATCTCAGCTCGACGGAGTTGTTGACTCACCTCATCTGTGGTGAAAGCAGCCACGAGAGATGCAGTGAAGTCTTGAATCAAAATCGATGGTGCTTCTGAAAGGTGTTGTTGTTGCAGGTGATGCACCTCAGCAAGGCTTGATGGGCGACGCAAATCACGATGCAAGACGCGACAACCGGGCTTAGCAATCGCCTGCGTCACAGTCCAAAGCAAGTCCGGATCGTGGAGATGGTGCAACAAGCTGTTGCTCACTACTAGATCTGCCGAGTCCTTGAAGAAAGCTGCAGTGTCCTGCAATTGCATGCCGACGAACTTGATCTCGCGCGACGTCTCAACGGAGCGTTGCTTGGCCACCGCCAACATCGCCTCAGATCCATCGATACCAATTATCTGCGCTTCTGGCAGGAACTCAGCCAAACGGATGGCAATGTTCCCTGGGCCACAGCCAAGGTCGACGATCACAGGATTCTCTGGAAGGGGACCGGTCTTATGTATTAATTGCGCAACCAAAGCCACTGTTCTGGCATCACCGCTGTTGAAGTCGGCATGCGCATAGGCATCCACCTGTTCTTGGGTGGTCATGAGCTCCGGCTCAGGGATGCGCTGCATCAATTGCTGCCAATTCTGAGAATAGTTTGAACTGGACACTGCAGATGGTGGTAAAGAGAACTTGCTCCCCCCATCTATGGCGTTAGGGTTCGACCATTAGTTGTGCCCCTTAACGCACGTGACCCTGACCCCCAATCGTGTGGAGCCCACCGCAGAACAGTGCCTCAGCTTCGGGGACTTTCCAGCAACGGCTCCAGCAGCAAACCCTGTTTTTTATCGGACCTACAGCCGACGCACCCCCAATGGAAGGGAAAGCTGGAGCCAAGTTGGCACCAGAAACCTCGATGGCCTTCAGAAGCTTGGCAATCTCACGGAGACCGAGCTCACGTTGATGGCCCGCATGCAGGCCGAAAAGAAGGCCTTACCGTCTGGTCGTTGGCTATGGATCGGCGGAACTCCTTGGATTGAAAAGCCCGAGAACTTTTCTGGCTCCTACAACTGCACCTCCACCAACCTTGTGGATTGGGAAGCCTTCGGTCTCATGATGGACCTGGCGATGATGGGTTGCGGCACTGGCGCAATCATCGAGCCGCGGCTGATTGATCAACTTCCAATCGTCCAGAACACGCTGAACGTTGTTTCAGTGAGCGACATCGGAATTACTCCAGCCGAGTCACGTCAAGACACCTGTACGCACAGCATTGACGGCAATAAGGTCCAAATCAAAGTTGGTGACACGCGTCGGGGCTGGGTTGATAGTTACCAGCTTCTCCTCGAATTGAGCAGCGACCCCCAATTCAACGGCGGCACTGTTGAGATTGCAGTCGACCTGAATGATGTACGTCCTGTCGGCGAAACCCTGAAGGGCTTCGGTGGGATGGCCAATCCCGTCAAACTCAAGGATCTCTACGAACGCGTCGCAAGACTGCTGAATAAAGCGATTGGACGGCGTCTGTCTTCAGTCGAGTGTTGTTTGCTGATCGATGAAGCCGCCGTCACGATTGTGGCGGGCAACATCCGCCGCAGTGCAGGAATGCGCCAGTTTGCCGCTGACGACCACGCTGCCGCATCAGCAAAGGACAATCTTTGGCAGCAGGATGATGAGGGAAATTGGCGAATCGACCCCGAGCGGGATTCGCTTCGCATGGCAAACCACACCCGCGTCTACCACACCCGCCCAACCAAAGAGGTTGTTCACGCCGCCGTCACCAAGCAATTTATGTCTGGGGAAGGGGCGATTCAATTCGCTCCTGAAGCGATCGCACGCTCGAACGCCGATCTCCTCAAGACGCCTGAATTGCGTCAGGAATTCATCGAGATCTACTGCGACCAAGGCCGTGACGAAGCGGGCCGTTGGCTCTGCACGAATCACGGTGAAATGAGTGCAGCTGAGCTCGACCACCGCTTAAGCCGTTATGGACTCAATCCGTGTGGCGAAATTCTTGGTGCCGACTTCCACTGCAACCTGGCTGAAGTTCACCTCAATCAAATTGATCCCAGCGATGAAGAGGGCCAAGCCGATGCGTTCCGTGCCGGTGCCCTTTCCGTGGCGTGCCTGTTGAACCATCGTTTTGAGGTGGATCGCTATCGCCAGAGCCGGGAATGGGATCCCATCGTGGGAGTGAGCTTCACCGGGTTATTCGACTTCTTTGTGCATGCTTTTGGCACCGAATGGCTGAACTGGTGGGAAGCCGGCCGTCCGGATACCGAGCAAGGGCTTGCCTTTAAATCCCAGGAAGCTGCTTATCTTGCTCGCTGGAAAGCCATCGTTAATGAAACCGTTTGGGAATACTGCGATCGCGAAGGTCTACGCCGTCCTAATCGCTGCACAACTGTTCAGCCAGCTGGAACGAAAAGCCTGCTAACCGGTGCTGCACCTGGCTGGCACCCTCCCAAAGCGCAGCGCTTCATCCGTCGGATCACGTTCAGAAAAGATGATCCCGTCGCAATGGCCTGTATGGATTACGGCTACACCATCGTTCCCTCCCAATCCGACAAAGACGAGGAGGGTCGTTTGCTCAACGATCCTTTTGACCCCCGTTGCACGGAATGGCTGGTTGAAATTCCAACTGAAGTGAGCTGGGCCAACCTCCCCGGTGCTGATGCCGTTGATATCAATGGCTTCTCAGCAATGGCGCAATTTGACTTCTACATGCAAGTCCAACGTCATTACACCGCCCACAACACCTCAGCCACGATTGAATTTCGCGAGAACGAAATTGAACCCATCGCTGAGGCACTGTTCAAAGCGATGAACGAAGGGGAGGGCTACATCTCCGCAGCACTGCTCGCGCGTTTCGACGCCAATGCCACATTCCCACGGCTTCCATTCGAACCGATCGACGCTGAAACCTATGAAAAGCTTCAGTCTGAGGTGGTCGAACGGCGCGTGAGCAGCAACTTCTTTGACGCTTTACAACGCTACGACCAAGGGGAACTCACCGAGGCTGGCCCAGCCGGATGTGATTCAGACAAATGTCTGCTTCCACTGGCGAAACCGAACTAGCTGCCAAAGGGTGTCCGAATACAATGGTCGTGCAATGCCTTGTGTTGCACGACCCCTTTGGAGAGGTGGTCGAGTGGTTTATGGCTCTGGTCTTGAAAACCAGCGTGGGTGCAAGCCCACCGTCGGTTCGAATCCGACCCTCTCCGTTCAACATCCCAGTCACTGACTGGGTTTTTTAATGCTTAGATGCAGGATTAGCCCCTCTCAGGGGAGCTGGTAGAACTCCATCTCTGCGCTGTAGAGCAAGCGACTGCATCAAATCGGAGCATGCTGTGGCCAGAATGTGTCGATACCGCTTCTAGATGCTCACAACTTCCGTTGTGACTCATGCCATGGAAGCTTTGCTAGCTGAGTTGAATACTCACTGCAGACTAATCAGCCTTGTGGGGCTCGAAATGGATGAGTTCTTTTCAGAAGACTTCGAGCAAGAACTGGTGGACCGCTGAGTGATCGTGGCCCAGGTTTCATTCGATGCACCGATTCGTCGAATGTGATCCAAAGCGGGTCGAAGGGTTGATCAGAGTTAATTCAGTTCATCGATTCCAGGCGATGAATAGGGTCTATTGGTGCGTGGCTGCTTCAATAGATTTCGCATCGAAGGTTATGGCTCTTACTCCAGAGGGGGAGCCATAGCTTTCGTATGAGTGAAGGAATGCTGAATGATCAAGGCTTTGGTCTCATCCGATGCACCAATCCGTCGGTTCTGATGTGCTGAGGCTCCGGGAACTGATCAGAGTTGATGTAGTTCATCGTTCTCCGCTGCGATGGATAGATTCCGCCGAGGTTTGGAGATCACCGGTGGATTCGCAACAGGGTCGTGTGCCTCCCCTGCACGGGAGGCCGCACCTTGCTTTACAGGCATGAATGCAACATGTACACCAGCTTCATGAAGCCTGGCCTTGTCGGTTGATCAGTCAGCGCCAGTCCTGATTGAAGAGGAGCGAAAATCTAATTTCAGTCGTATAACCATTTTCATGAAACTAGAGCAACAAATATTGGTAACTGAGTCTTGCACTGAGGCGTGAGCCACATCAGATGGCTCAACACTAACGCTCCCATTTCAACAAGCGCGTCATTAATCGATGAAATCTGCCATATTGCGCGTCAATTCAATTGAAATGATGAGCGGACTCAACTTAGAGCCAAAACCACTTCTTCACAAGATATGGAAAATCATCACTTGGCGTTGGAGATTACAAATTGCCATTAATGCTCCATTTGGGATTTTGTGGATTGCAGACAAAACGAACCCTGCCGTTCATCAGTTCGATATTGCTCTGCTTACAGCAATACATGCGGAATGGATGGCACCAATGATGGGCATTGGCTAGGCCCGACTCTAACTGATCAGGAGTACGAGAAAAAATATTAATATCGACGTCGACTTATTGTTCCAAACATGGAACGGCGAATAATCACACTCTTGAGTTGAATAAATCTCATGGCAACAATCATGATGAACATTATTTAAACTTCAATTATCCTAATTTGAATTTCCATTTCCAGGTTCTATCCAGGGCTGGAGGCTGGTTTGCCTTAATTGCTACAGGAAAGAGCTTCAGATGAAACCGGTACAACAAACGATCAATTCCAGCCTTTGCTGAAGATCTACAAATTTATTCGTTTCAACGCTCAGTTCGCAGGCTCATGAATAGGACCATGTCTTAGTGAAGCATCGAAAGTGGTAGAAATAAGAACAAAATTTTTAGCGATCTACTCACATCACCTTTTAATGCCGGTTAGGCAGCGGCATTGGATAAATATGTCACCCGTACAACAAACGTTTGTCACTCTGATTCCCACGCGAACAGTCAATATTGAGCAGTCGTCCTTGGACGGGATCGACAGGTCAAATAAACATCCATCTCTGTTGGTGAATGCAGGGGTGGATGGACCTTTTAGGGGTTTGTAGCAATCGTACTAACAATTCACACTGACCACCTATTACAAGTTATAAGTAGTTATCCCGTCCAAGGACACGTGGAAAGCCCCAGTCAATGCTGGGGTTTTCTGCTGTCAATTTGTGAGTAAGAATTCTGACATGCATTTTAAATGTTGAACCAAGTCAGCCGTCATGAGGAAGAGAGAGGCAGTTAAAGATCGTTAACTGCCATCCTCTTGCGAAGTTGTCGATGCATTTTGGCCCGCACCTGGCAGTTAGGCCAATCGACTACTTCAACTTCAGTATGTGTACTCGACATGGAGCTTCTAGTAACTTCAGCTGCAAATCGCAGTATCAAAACTGTGTGATGCATTGAACAAGGACAGGCTTGATGACTTTATTCGTTTCAAAGTGGAGTCACATCGGATGCATCGATCCGTCAGTTCTGATCCGAAGAAGCTCGATGGACTGATCAGAGTTCATTTAGTTCATCGTTTGGCCAAAGCGATGAGTTAGGGGGCCATCGGCAACGGTGGCTTTCGCAACAGGGCCGCAGCCCCCCAAATGGCTTCGGCGGGGCTGCTCCTTGCTGAACAACGTGAACGCTGTTAGTCGATCAATCCGTGAAAAGCAGGCCAAACCCCAACGGTTGATCGCGCTGAGTTAATTCTGTAACAGACTGAACGTCAGGAGGGTTGACGGATGCGCTATAAAATTTCTGTAGCAACAGCTACACACGTTCACCTTGCATCCACAAGGCGCAGTCAAGCCAGGCCACGGAACGGGGACCTGGATTTCTTCGAGGAACTCGACATGACAGCTCTTCTCTACAGAGGTCAAACCTACGGCGCTAGCCAGCCTGCTTCTCCCAAGAAGTGCGTTGAGCTCACCTATCGCCATGAGCACTACAACACATGCCGTGATCATGTCACTCGAGACATGCATCCAACACTTCAGTATCGCGGTGTTGCCTACACCAAGTAATACATTTCTAATTAACTGAGAAGCCCCGCCTCGGTGGGGCTTTTTTATGGCCGAAATCAACCGCCCTGCAGAAGCAAATAGGAACCTCGATGCGATGAGTCAAGACTGATGAAGCGAATATGACTTCTTCACAAGATATCCCCTTACTTAGACATCATCATATAAAGATTGGGGATTTTTGATTTATTCTTCTTAGAATACTTTTTGAATTCATAGAAGCAAGACTGACCTGTATATCCAATTGAATTTTTCATTGAATCTAGAACGATCTCCCATGACTCGCCGTCATTCAGCATCTCCTCGAAGTCTCCCGAATAAAGATACGGATCACATGCCAGTACTGGCGATAAAGAGAGGATTTGCAATGTGATAATCGAAGAGACCGCGATTATGGATCTGACCATCACCAAAGCCCTGAATCTATTTACAACATCTATCCTAGCAATGAATCCTTCATGACCGAACGCCAGGATTAGGCAAGAAATGATTTCAAGAATTATTCATTTTCAAACTATCTTACCAAAGAACTTAGGCACAAGCTAATACTGGCAGATATCACATATTAACTCTATTAGCAAACAAATCAGTCAAGAAGACTGAAAGTTGATTTTTAGGCGAATAAATATTCTGAAATCAAATCAGTTCGAATCGATCAGGCAACAACGGTAGCTCATGATTGGCACTGTGCCACTTATTTTGAGTTTAGAATTCATTCAGGCAATCCGCTGCTACAAAGAAGGAGTTGTTCTCCTCACACAAGAGATCAACACCTCACACACCCAATGCCACTCGTTGAGTGGCATTTTTTATGGGTTTAGAACCCTGGTGATAACCGAACAGTCCCTTTCGTCAGGATGCAGGTGACCGACCACTATCAAGTGATTATCGAAAACGGTCGTTCCGGTAAACGTGAAGACGTAGGGTCGGGCCCTCGCTAGCCAGGGCATCGTTACCACTGGGAATCAGTCTGGTAGCCCATTGGTAGATGCCCTCATCTGGGTTGAAACTTCGAAAGACGATATTGACTTGGTCACCGGGAGGAACCGGAGGGTTGAGATTGATCGTCAGCTCGTTCCCTGCCGTTGAAAACGATGATGTAGCAAGACCTGCGCTGACACCACCTCGCAGTGCATAGCGGCCTTTATAAACCTGAGGTGGACGCTTCCCCCAATCCCACTGATCAGGATTAGGAAGTTGAGACAACACAACTGTTTCAAGTTTTGCCCCAGCATCAGAGGGAACACGAATACAGATCGTGGTCCGGTTTCTCTCACCTTGGATCGAGGAGGGGTTATGGATCGATAGCTGAACGGGTGGTCGGCGGAAAAACGATTGCGCCTTTGTCCATGGCCCGAGCCAAACCAAGCTCGAAAAAATGATCAGCTGCAATGCGAACCGGCTCAAAAGTGTTCCAGCCAATTACCTAGCTTAAACACATTCACCTCATCCGCGAAAGATTCTTATGCATGAATAGTTTGCTAAATAAAGATGATAAGAACAAGGATTGGACTCTGCTTCAAATCGTGCAATGGTACGAATCGAACAGTCTTGATTGCACGGTTGAACTGATCGGATCAAACTCCAAAAAAAAAGAACTCTTGAAACTCTCTTTTCTTGCTGCATCGTCCGCATGCGTTTTGTCCCTTGGGCTCGGTGCCTGTGGACCCTCAAAACAAGACGTGGCCTTAGCGGAGGCAAATGTTGCCATGGTTCAAGCCTGCGAAGACTCCGAGACAGCCATCAAAATCGCAGGGAAGGGCTACGAAAATGGATTAAACGATGTTCTCGCGTTGAAAGCTGAGCTGCTCGAGAACATCCAAGGAGATAACCCAACTGACTGGCGGAAGAAATACACAGAATTTTCATCAAAACTTGTCGCAGTTAGGCAGGATTTTGTCGTGAATTATGGTGATTTACGAGAGACATATGGAAGCGACTGCACCAACACATCACGTCGAGCTGAGTTCAACGACACCTACGTCACTCCATTCAACAAACGTCTCGTTGTATTAGCCAACAAACTCCATAGCTAGATCGTTCACCACGAGAGGACTCTCAGGGAGCGTGCATGACACCTAGTCAGCCTGACCCTGATCGGGGGCATTGAAGGGGAGAGATTGCGCCAACAAACGTCACGCCTGTAAGCATAAATACTTAATAATTAGCCCAAGGGGTTGATGAAGCTGTGGTCCTGCATCTGAATTAGAGAGCCCAACTCGCGTTGTATGTCAGAGGCACGAATCGCTCAACTCCTTCAGGAGGCAGAGGAACATCTTCGCCAACGCAATTGCAGACAGCGCTACGAAAGAGCCGTTGAGCGTCTTCCCGACAGCCGACGTGGCATTTGGTACGGCGACGACAAACGCGCTGCTTAGCTCAATTCGATCGCGGTACTGAGTCTCACTACTTCGACCCAACTTCATTCCCCACCAGGCCTTTTGCAGGGCCTGTTTTTTTGCCCCGTTCTTGCATGGCACTAGGATCGGGCGTAGCACCCCTGCAGTACCTCAGCAGTTACTACGAAGATACCCAGCAGTTGCTTTGAGTCGAGAAACACGTTAAGTTGATCCAAAAGGCGCGTGCCATGGTCAAAACGACCACTCGAGAAAATCAGGTGAAGCTGACGGTCTCTGTGCCGCCAAGCCTTCATGTTTTATTGCGCAGTTGGGCCATATGCGAAGGCCGTGAACTCACGAGTGTGGTGCTCCAGTGCGTTGAGTATTCAGTGCGGCAGCTCAAAAGCAATGGATCAATACCAGGAGCTGCGATCCGTCATTACGAGTCGTCCTGCGAGGAACGCCTTGCCATTGGTGGGCCATGACTGTTGAATTTGCCCTGATTGAGCATGCACTCCAGGGTTTAACCATGGACGTGGTCATCAACCTGACGGAGCATGTTCAGACACTGGAGCTGAGGCCTAACGGACAACTTTTTACCGCATATCGAGATATTGATAAAACACTTTTGATTGGATACAGCGAAGACTTGACAGAGGAACAATTAAGTCTTAGGCAACGCAATTTTTATACAACGGGTACACGTCGTGGAACAAAAAGAGAGCATCGATTACTTTTGCATACCCTTAAAGACTTGAACATCTCAGGAACCTATAACGAACGTTGCTTTTCAGCGAATATCGAACTTATTGAACATCTTATCAATTTAAACTGGCCTGTTGGAGAGATCGAAACAATAACTACACAAACATCGCATGAATCAAAGTCATGAGTAATGCAAAACTGTCCCCTTAATTTCTCGAGCCCTGATGACAAACTTGTTGAGTTGATCGTGAGACACTTGACGAGATTGATCAGAATCAATAGACCGATAATGGTCGGCTACTGACCAAGCTTTAGTCGCTGGATTAGCTATAAATCGAGGTATCAGATGAAGGTGCAAATGCTGTGCTCCTTCCCCAAATGCAATTGCGTAAACGCGATCACACTGAGTTAGTTGTTTTACCAACGTAGAAGCATCCTGAACAGCTAATCCCCAATTTGTTGCTTCTTGTGTAGAAAAGTCAATGGGACCTGAACAATGTCGCAATGAATCCAGCAGCAACCAACCGACTAGCGGTGCTGGTGCTGGATGATGACGTAAGACCCAGAGATCATCCCTATAAATTTCATATTTACTCTGTTGATCAATATCGTGATGCAGATCACAGATTGGACAATTAAGCGTCATAATAGACTTAAAAAATTAAGCAGCGATGATGTATTTATTGATGATTTTACCGCTTAGCGATCCCTCTCCCATTTCCCAACAAACCAAGATCAATAATTACACCAATGGCAACAATTAGCATCCCGCTAAATGACGATAGACCACCAAAAGATGCTGTTGCCCAACAGAATCCCAATGTTGTTGTTGGAAGAAAGACCAATCCCGCAATCGGAAGCACGGGGTTGGGGAAACCAAATCCCTCAAATGGCTGAAGTATAAAAGCACTGTTCAACAACCACATCAAAACAAGAATCAAACGGGGCGCTAGTAGACCAATAGCAGCAAAAAGGCACATGGGGAGACGTCGAACCATTTCATGCTTAGCCACATTTGCTGCCAATTAGCCAAAGTCGAAACGGCTCAGAACATCTCAGCTTCAAGAGCATCGCTCAATATTCCAAAGCGCAATTCAATGCCACTTCAAAAGGGATTGCTGCATTGGGCAATGCCAAAAGTTGACTGGAAAGAGCCGCGAGATCAGAGGGTTGCGTCATTTCTACAGCGGAAACACGACTCACTTCATGGGCCATATCTGTATTGACCCAACTCGGACAAAGCGCCGTCACACGAATTCCTTGATCCCAGCCCGTGTTTCGCATGCTTTGACAGAGACCCATCAGAGCAAACTTGCTCACGGGATAGCCGGCCATCTGACCTTTGACTCTCTTTCCACTCATCGACACCAAAACTTGAATTCGACCTTCACCAGAACGACACAACTCAGACCACGCCGCCTTCGTCAGCCACCAAGGTCCCATCACATTCACATTCCACAGATCATCAAGATCGTCTTCTTCCCCATCGCGAAATAGAAGTGGTGTAGTGCGAAGAATGCCAGCGCAATGAATGAGTCCATCGACCCTCCCCCATGCCTTAACTGTCGCGTTGACCCAAGCCGATGCACTATCAGGATCCTTTGCCTCATAGGGATGGCAGAGCACTTGGTCACAATCGAAGCAGGTTCCATTCAGGGCATCGGGATTTCGAACACCCAAGCTGAGTTGATAGCCGTCAGAGAGCAAACGCTCCGCAATCGAGCGACCGATTCCACGGCTAGAACCGCTCACAAGAATTGTTTTAGTCATTGCTTGGCTGCATCATCAAAGCGAGCAGATCTTCAGGTGTTGCAGCTTGAAGCAACAAATTGCGATTGGCCATCGACAAAAACTCTTGATTTGTGGCTTGATCCAGGAACGACATCAATGGGTCGAAGTAGCCGTTGACATTGAGAACCGCACAAGGCTTTTGATGCAACTTCAATTGACACCAAGCGAGGGCTTCAAACAGCTCTTCCAACGTGCCAAAGCCTCCCGGTAAGGCCATCAAACCATCACCTAGCTCCAGCATCCTGGACTTACGTCGTTGGATCGTGTCCACCACTTCTAAGCGCGTGAGTCCTTGATGAACAAGGTTGGCGTGATTGAGTGGTTTTGGAATGATTCCAACGACATGACCGCCTGCTCCGAGAACAGAATCGGCCAATGCTCCCATCAGTCCAACTTGAGCCCCCCCGTAGACGAGGGTGATCTTCCGTTCAGCAAGGCAAGTGCCAAGCCGTTGGGCCGCTTCTACATAACACCGGTGATTTCCTGAATAGGAGCCGCAGTAAACAGTGAGTGCTTGCATGCATCCTTCCTATGACAAGTTCATAATAGTTAGCCAATACTGCGTTATTTAATATGTCTCGCAAGCTACAGCTCGAACTTCTTGAACACCACCCCATCAGAGATGCAGCAAGCGGCCTGAATGAACCATCAGGCCTCGCACTCGATCGACAAGGAACAAGCCTTTATACCGTTAGTGATGATACAAGGATTATTTTTAATTTAGACCTCCAGGGGAGGATTATCCCTGATTCATCATTTCTTATTAACGTAAAAGATTTAGAGGGGCTTGCGGTTACAGCAGACGAAAAAACGATACTCGCGGTTCAAGAGGAATCAAATTCAATCATTCAATTTGATATTTTCAGCAGGAAAGAAATCCAACAAATTCCGCTTGCAACTCTGAAGAACTATAATCAAATTGCGATGTATTTTACTCATGCGGATCAAAACAAAGGTCTAGAGGGGATCACTATAAATTTAAACAACAACCATATATTTATCGTCAAGGAGGGGGCGCCTGGCCTACTCATCGAACTCGATGCAGAATGCAATACGATCATCAATTATTGCAAGCTTAATGAAAAACATGGCTTCAAACATCCAAGGATTAAATCCGAAAAGCTCGATTTTTCAGGCCTAAGTTATGATTCTACCAGCGATACAATTTGGATTACCAGTGATAAAGGAGAATGCCTCTTTCATTTCAACTTTAATGAAAAGAAGGTAGTAAACCGCTTGGATCTACCCCGTGAGACAGACACTCAATCCGAACGCGTTGTCAAATCAGAAGGAATTGCTTTTGATCCCAACAATCAGCGTCTCTACATTGTGAGTGAACGGGAGTGCGAGCTCTACATTTATCAACTGCATGACCACAACGAAGCCGCTACGAATTTTGATGACGGGTGCCAATAGTGGCATCGGTGAAGTTGCGGCACGACACCTCCAGGAAAGCGGCCATGTCCTGACGGTCGTCTGCAGAAGTCGCGAACGCGCTGAACAGAGTTTGGAGTGGATTCAGGACCCGAGCCAAATCCTGATTGCAGATCTCGCCAACCTGAACGCTGTCAAGAACATGGCTCATCAGCTTGGTCTGGATGGCCAGCAGTTTGATGTTCTTGTTTTGAATGCAGGTCTTCAATACGCCGGTGTCGATACTCCCCGTTGGAGCCAACAAGGATTTGAACTCACCTGGGCTGTCAATCACCTGGCGCACCAGTGTCTCCTTCAGCTGGTCTTACCCCTCTTGCAAGACAGTCCATCGCCGCGAGTGGTGATTACAGCGTCCGAGGTGCATAACCCCACGACGGGAGGTGGTCGGGTCGGTCAGCCGGCCGGTCTTGGCACCCTGGCAGGACTGGATCAAGGAAAAGGTGCATCAATGGTTGATGGCACCAGCCCCTTCAGTGCTGACAAGGCCTACAAAGACAGCAAATTATGCAATTTACTGATGGGACTTGAACTCTCCCATCGACAACCACAACTACCCGTTTTGTGCTGGAGTCCTGGCCTCGTTATTCCTCGAAGCAAGGATGGTTTTTTCCGCGAGAGTTGGAAAGCAAACCCCTGGGGCCAGGCTGTGTTCGGCTTCATCGCAAGAGATCTCTTTCGGCTTACGGAACAACCAGAACGGGCTGGGAGTCTTCTTCTTTCCTTAATAAAGGGTGATCACGATGCAACCGGCATGCGCTACATGAGCAATCACGCTGTAGCTCCTGGGAAACACATTTTTGAATCGACTGAACCCTCGCCAGAAGCAATGAACATTGATTTAGCCCGCACGCTTTGGCAACTCAGCGAGGACCTGATCAAAACCAGTTTGCAAACCCCAGCCTGAGGGATCTTGACCCTTGTTTATTGGACATCAAGCTGCCCTGGCCGCAGCCATGGCATGGACCGCGGCCAGCGCCCTTTGGCGCTCCTTATCTCAATTCGGGACGGCCATCGAACTCAACGGCTTGAAGAACGGGCTAGCGCTCCTGTTCTTTCTGCCCTTTTTATTCACCCTTCCTTGGACCGATCAAACCCGCGCCATCGTCGTGCTGCTGCTGAGCGGAGTGATTGGGATTGCTGCAGGGGATAGTTTTTATCTCGGCGGATTACGACGGCTGGGTACGCAGCGGGCTCTCACCGTTGAGGCCATTGGTCCGGTTTTGGCCAGCATGGGAGGCGTGTTGATGATGGGAGACACGGTTCGACCAGCGGCCTGGGCGGGGGCATTTCTGGTGAGTTGTGCCGTTGTTTTGGTGGCACAGCAATCCAAAGCGTCGTCAGCCACCAACGGCACAGCTTTTGGTCTTCTGCTGTGTGTGCTGGCGGTGATGTGTGGACTAAGCGGTGCATTTCTGTCGCGGCATGTTCTGATCACGAGCTCGCTCAGCCCAATGCAAACTGCTGCCATTCGCTTGTTGGGGGGATGGCTTGGATTGCTGCCACTACTTCGCGGACGTTTACGCCCCAAGCATTTGCCAAAGGGTGTGATGGCAAAGGTTGTCCTTGCCACCCTTTTGGGCACCAACCTCGGCATCGTTCTTCAGCAAGTTGTTTTTCAAATGCTTCCTGTTGGCCAGGGAATCACCTTGATGAGTACGGCACCGGTGATGGCCCTTTTTCTCCATCGTCTGGAGGGGGAATCACTTCAATGGCAGGGGATCGTGGCTGGGCTCTTGGCCGTGTCCGGTGTGGCATTAAGCAGCCTTTGAAGCTCTGATTCAAGGGCTGAACTCGCCGCATCATTCAAAGCAAGAACAACCAAATCAGCGCCAGTGCCCGAGGTTGGACGCCAAGCGTCCCTGGGAGCCGCCTCAAACCAACTGTTCAATCGAGGTCCCACCATTTGCAGCTGAAGCGGGAGGGCCTTACCCGCGAGCCAAACGCGACCCTTGAGGCGAATCACCTGGTGTTGACGCACGAGCTCGGGGAGGAGTGACTCAAGTTCTTTTCGATCCCAATCCCCCTCCATTCGCACGCCTTGGCCGATGACCTCGACATGGCTGTGGTCGTGGTGGTCGTGGTCATGCTCTTGATGATCCCCGTGGGCATGGGCCCGGGAATGGTGCTCAATGCCCAACACGACGGAGGAATCCAGTACACCATTCGACACCGGTAACAGGCTGGTTCCCGGCCTCACCTTCGGTGCGATGGCGGCCTGAACAGACGCGAGTTTCTCCGCAGACAAGGTGTCGGCACGACTGATCAGCACCAAATCTGCCGCTTGCAATTGATCCCGAAACAACTCATCAATGGCCGTGATGTGATCGAGACTTGGATCCTCGGCCCGTTGTCGTTCCAGCGCCTCTCGATCGGCCACAGGACTCCCTTCAGAGAGGGCTTCGCCATCCACCAAGGTGACGACACCATTGACGTGAACCCGACTGCGAATCTCGGGCCAATCCAACGCTTGCAGCAGGGGGCGTGGCAAGGCCAAGCCACTTGTTTCCACCACGATTCCGTCCAATCGATCCGAACGCTCGAGCAGCTTCTCCATGGTGGGAAGAAAGTCGTCCTGCACCGTGCAGCAAAGGCAGCCGTTGTTGAGTTCAACTAAGCGGTTTTCAACCTCCTCGTCCGGACAGAAACCACAACTCCGAATCAGATCACCATCCAAACCAACGCTGCCGAACTCATTCACCATCACCGCCAAGCGCTGGCCGCTATTCGTCAACAGGTGGCGCAGAACAGTGGTTTTACCAGCACCAAGGAACCCTGTGATGACCGTGACAGGAAGTCGATTCGCCATGACCAATTACTCAAGGACGACACCCGAGACTTTCACGGGTGGAGACACCACTCTGAGGGTTCACACCATCGGCAGAGCTACAAAGAGCCCTTTGCTGGGGGAGATCGATCACTGCATCGGTGAAATCAGCACCCTCAATCTGTGCATCCGTAAAACGACTTTGCATCAACATTGCGTTGGTTAAAACAGCCCCACGAAGATCTGCACCGTCAAATCGACTTGCAAAACCCACCACATCAGAAAGATTGGCATCTCGCAAATCAGCACCTTGCAATTGAGTGGTGTTGATCACAGCACCCCGCAAATCAGCACCGCTGAGGTTTACATCGCGAAGGTTGGCCTTGAGGAACTCTTTCTCTTTGAGATCCATGCCATGCATGTCTTCTGTAATCCCCTGATAAGAGCTGCTGCCGCGCAACTCAGGAGCCGTAATCGCGGCGACAGAATCAGTCCAGAACAGTGTGGTGAAAACAATCAACACAGCCGCCAGAATTGAGACTGGGCGGAAGAGAGCTTGCATCTGGACGGGTAGCTTGATCGCTCACGTTATGGCAGTTCCCAACGGAGCGTCGCTTATGGCCATGAGCCTTCGGGTGGTGGTGCCCCCGCATCCACTGATCGGTCACTGGCTCACGATGCTGCGGCACCGCGAGACACCGCCAGCGTTGTACGCAACAGCGATGCAAGAGCTGGGTCGCTGGCTCACCTATGAGGCGCTTCGTGATTGGTTGCCACATCGTCGCGAACCCATTCCCACAGCCCATGGAGACACCGAAGGACTCGTGGTGGAGTCGAGAGCTCCCCTTCTAGCCATGCCTGTCATGCCTGGGGGTTTGGAGTTATGGCAAGGAGGCCGACAGGTCCTCCCCGAGGCATCCCTTTGCCTAAACGGCGTTCCTGACAGCATCGAAACCAACGCAGGGTTGGTGATCTTTATCGACCAAATCACCGATGGAACAGCCGTATTGCGGCTGCTGCAAGACCTGCAACAACAAGGAGTAAGCGGCAATCGCATTCGTTTGATTACGGCGCTCTGTGCCAACCCGGGGTTGAAGATCCTTGGAGAAGCCGTACCGGACCTCACGATTTACACCACTTGCATCGATGAGGCGCTCGACGCATACGGACAAGCCGTTCCGGGAATTGGTGACCCTCTGCAAAGGCTCAACCTCAGGTGGAAGGGCCGTGTCTAGATTTAAAAAATAATTTTTCAAACCAATTGTTTCGGCCATGGTGCAGAACCACGACAGCGGCTCAGGCACATTTTCAACTTTGGTGACGGGAGCCGTCATTGGTGCAGCGGGTCTTGCCTGGTGGTTACTCAACGAAGCCGATCGTCGCCGCCGCATCGGAGGACAAAAAGCAATGCTCTACGTCCCCCGTATGCAAGACGGTTCAGAGGTTTATGAAAGCTCCGACAATGGTCATCTCGAAGAACGGGTAGAAAAACTCAACGCCGAAATTGCCCGCGTTCGCGCTCAACTTGAGGGTCTCGGGACTAACGACTGAGTCGTCAGTAGGTTGGCGAGAAAGCTGAAGGCCCAGTTCGCGCCATGCTCAGATCCGACGCCGTTACCAAAGGGATTCAGCGATCCCCCAACCGCGCCATGCTCCGGGCCGTTGGTTTTGGTGATGCTGATTTCGGCAAACCGATCCTGGGAATCGCCAACGGCTACAGCACGATTACGCCCTGCAATATCGGGCTTGATGTTTTAGCGAAACGTGCCGAAGAAGCGGCCCGTCTGGCTGGAGGAATGCCGCAAATGTTTGGCACCATCACGGTGAGTGATGGAATCTCGATGGGGACTGAAGGGATGAAATATTCCCTTGTCAGCCGAGAAGTCATCGCCGATGCCATCGAAACGGCCTGTAACGGTCAGAGCATGGATGGAGTCTTGGCAGTTGGTGGCTGCGACAAAAATATGCCTGGTGCGATGTTGGCCATGGCACGGATGAATATCCCCTCCGTGTTTGTTTATGGGGGAACGATCAAGCCGGGAAAACTCGGCGGCTGTGATCTCACTGTGGTGAGTGCCTTTGAAGCCGTTGGTCAAATCACCAGCGGCAAAATCGATGAAGAACAACTCACGGCGGTGGAAAAGAACGCCTGTCCTGGTGCAGGAAGTTGCGGCGGCATGTTTACCGCCAACACGATGAGTGCAGCCATCGAAACGATGGGGTTAAGCCTTCCTTACAGCTCCACGATGGCGGCCGAAGACCAGGAAAAAGCGGACAGCGCGGCTCGCTCAGCAGAGGTGTTGGTGGATGCCGTGAAAGCCAACATCCGGCCGCTCGATCTGCTCACAAAACAAGCCTTCGAAAACGCCATCAGCGTGATCATGGCGGTCGGCGGTTCCACCAATGCCGTTTTGCATTTGCTGGCGATTGCTCGCACAGCTGGGGTTGATTTGAGCATTGACGACTTTGAACGCATTCGGCAACGCGTCCCAGTGATCTGCGATCTCAAACCCAGCGGTCGGTTTGTCACCGTTGATCTGCACAACGCTGGAGGAATCCCTCAAGTGATGAAGTTGCTGCTTGATGCCGGATTGCTCCACGGCGATTGCCAAACAGTTGAAGGGAAAAGTCTCAACGCATTGTTGGCGGATGTGCCATCTGCACCCCCCGCAGACCAAGAGGTGATTCGACCTCTGAGCAATCCGATGTACAGCAAAGGACACCTTGCCATCCTCAAAGGAAATTTGGCCCTGGAGGGCAGTGTGGCCAAGATCAGCGGCGTCAAAACTCCTGTACTGACGGGTCCAGCTCGGGTTTTTGAAAGTGAGGAAGACTGTCTGGCCTCCATCCTTGAGAAAAGGATCAATGCGGGAGACGTCGTTGTGATCCGCTACGAAGGTCCGGTCGGTGGACCTGGCATGCGGGAAATGTTGGCGCCCACCTCAGCCATCGTCGGCCAGGGACTCGGCGACAAAGTGGCATTAATTACCGATGGACGATTTAGCGGTGGTACCTACGGACTCGTGGTGGGTCACGTCGCTCCAGAAGCCGCTGTTGGTGGAACGATTGGCCTTGTGCAAGAGGGAGACAGCATCACCGTGGATGCCAATCAACTCTTGCTTCAGCTCAATGTTGACGACACGGAATTAGCCAAACGACGAGCAGCATGGTCGAAACCAAAACCTCAATACACCACTGGAATTTTGGGTAAATATGCCCGACTCGTTTCCACATCCAGCAAAGGGGCTGTCACCGATCAACCGGATTAATTAGCTGGGTTGCAGAAGGGAATGCAACCGTCGTCCAAGTGCTTCTAAGGGGCCTGCATCCTGGGGCGCCGACAGCCGTTGACCATTTTCTCCATGCATCCAAACGGGATGACGACCCTGCCAAAGCATCGGCCGTTCCGGCTGGTCCCACCAACTCAGCATCAAATTGATGTCGTCACCGCTGCGATAGATCTCCAGCTCTAAGTCGCGTTCAGGGCAGCGCTCTCCCTGGGGATCTCGACACTCGATCCGCACATTCAGCTCATCCAAAACAGCAGGAGCGGAGGGGTCGATGGGCACAACCGCATGGATCCAAGGTTTCAGACACACATCTGCCGACTTGGCAATCAGCTTCAAAAGATCCATGGCGTTATGGCAGCGCTCGTATCGATCGAATTAACAGTCGAATCTCCCCTGGCCTGAAACCAGGATTGAGGGCACCAGCATCTCCAAACTTTGAGTGGAGCACCTGTATTCGGGTAATTCCACTGGTGTCGAACTTCAGAGGAAGTCCCACAGGTTTCGCACGAATGGTGGGGCGTAGATCCGAAAATGGGATGGTGAGGCGTGTTGTTCCTTCAGCTTGGGTTGGAACGTCAATCACCCAACGCACTCCACCCGGAATTAATTCGGTGAGACCCATGGCTCCATCTCTGCAGCCAAGTGCGATTTTGAGAGTGCGACCTTCACCATCCAGATCGATCTGAAGGGCAGAGAACGGTGAGAGATTGAGGGGAGGCTGCAAGCGCGGTGATCGACAACTAACGAATCCACCCCCCGCTGCGACGAGCTGGCCCTCAAGCAGAAGACCATCCGCAGTCGTTCGACAGCCTGCCCGGGAATTTCCTCCCATGATGGTGTCGTTCAAACTTGCCCATTCAGCGAAATCGCTGCCTTGGAATAGAACGTGTTCAGAGGCCGGCGGTTGCATCCTGATCCGCAATGATCAGCACATCACTAGCAGGTTGAACCAGTCGAGCGGGAGTGCGCTCTGAAGATTCCGTTGGATCCATGAGTCGTCGAAGCGCTTCTTGTTTGTTGGCACCACTCACAAGAAAGATCACTTGGCGGGCGGCGCTGAGCACTGGTGCGGTCAGGGTGATGCGATCCAGGCCTTTTCCCCGACCAACGGTTGCCCATTGGTCGGTCACCCCGGGGGCGTCCGTACCTGGAAAAAGCGAAGCGGTGTGACCATCATCGCCAAGACCCAACAACATCACATCAAAAATGGGCGGGTTGGCCGCACACAGTCGTGACACCAAGTCGGCCATGGCCACTGCACTTGCCTCAGCATTCTTGAGCTCCACGGTGGGAACAGGATGAAAGGCCGCTACGGATGCCGGGCCCTCAGCCAGCAACGTTTGTCGAAGCATGCGGGCGTTACTGGAGTCATCGTCGGCTGAAACCCAACGTTCATCTCCAAGAACAACATCAACCCTGTCCCAAGGCAGATGTTCTTGTCCGAGCAAGGCATACGCCTTGCTCGGGGTTGATCCACCAGATAGAGCAATCTGACAACGATCCCGTTGATCGAGGGTGAGAGCAATCTGAGCAGCAATGGTCTGAGAGGCCTGGCGAGCAAGGTCCTCAGAATCACTGGCTTGAACAATGCGGTAGTTCGTCATTGATCAACCGCTCAATCCAGCCACTCGGTGTGGAAGCTGCCCTCTTCATCAACCCTCTTGTAGGTATGGGAGCCGAAACAGTCGCGCATGGCCTGCACAAGGTTTTGGGGCAACCGGCCTGTGCGATAGCTGTTGATGTAGTCGAGAGTGCTGCTGAAACAAGGCACAGGAATACCAGCTTCAGCTGCACCGGCTACAACCTGCGCCAATCCGGGCAAACGACGGTTGACTTGATCCGCAAACCAAGGATCCACCATCAAATTCTCAAGCTGAGGATCGGCCTTAAAGGCGTCTTGAATGCGCTTCAACAGACGCGACCGAATGATGCAACCACCTTTCCAAATCTGAGCAATGGACGGCATATCCAACCCGTAATCAAGGTCGTTGGAGGCAATACGCAGAAGCTCCATACCCTGGGCGTAACTAGCCACACAACTCAAAACAACGGCATCCATGAGTGGAGACATTCCATCGGCAGGCTGACCAAGGTCAAAATCTTTGACCGACGGACCCTTCAACACCTCCTCTGCCTTGACGCGTTGGGGCTTCATTGAACTCATCACCCGACCATTCAAGGAGGCATAAATCGTGGGTACAGAAGCACCCATTTGCAATGCAGTCACCACAGTCCAAAGACCTGTGCCCTTTTGTCCGGCCTGATCCATGATCTTTTCAACCAAGTCGCCGCCATCTTTGGGATCTTTAGTCCTCAAACAAACCTCAGTGATTTCAACCAAATACGACGCCAGCTCTTCTGTGGAATTCCATTGGCCAAGAACATCCGCCATTTGATCTCCGTCCATTCCTTTGACCCGCTTCATTAGGTCGTAGGCCTCGGCCAGGATCTGCTCAATGCCGTATTCAATCCCGTTGTGAACGGTTTTCACCAAGTGCCCTGAACCGCCGGGTCCGATGTATGTAACGCAGGGCCCATCTTCAACCTGGGCAGCCATTTTGGTCACGAGGCTCTCGATCGCGTCGTAGGACGCCTTGGTTCCACCAGGCATCATGCTGGGCCCTTCTAGAGCACCCTTGGCACCACCGGAAACCCCCATTCCAATGAAGCCAAAACTCTTGCTTTCCAGCTGCTTTACTCGGCGTTCAGTGTCTTGATAATCAGAGTTGCCTCCATCAATTAAAAGATCACCCTCATCCAATAAAGGAGAAAGCTGGTCAACAACGGCATCCACAGCAGGACCCGCCTTCACCATCATCAAAATTCGACGTGGACGTTCAAGTTTTTCAACAAAATCTTGAAGATCAGTCGCGCCTTGAATGTTCTTACCGGCGCCTTGCCCCTTTAAAAAATCCTCGGTTTTGGAATACGTACGGTTGTACACAACGCTTGAAAAACCATTGCGCTCGGCATTCAGGACGAGGTTCTCGCCCATAACACCGAGTCCAATTAAACCGAAGTGGGATTTGGTCATGCTCTGAGAGCCGTCGACGACTGATGCCAGTGTGAGCATCTAGACGGTCGTCTGCTGCATATTCAGAGGGTTGTGTCAGGGATGGAGGATGGATGTCCTGCCGCTCCAGTTCACAACATGGGGATCAGATCACAGTTCCATCCTGGATCGTGGCGTTCTTCTGAACAACAACAATTCCATTGCGAATGTAGAAGCCAAGGTCAGAACGATCGGCTTCTTCCACGTGATCCTTGTTGATGATCGAAACGTTGGAACCGATTCGAGTGTTCTTGTCGAGAATTGCCCGTTTCACTGTTGTACCTGGCCCAACACCAACGGGTATACCTCCCTTCTGACGAATGGCTTCCCGCTCATCATTCGATTCAAAGAAATCGGCGCCCATGACCAACGTGTCTTGCAACACAACGTCGGTTTCAACACGGCTTCGTACACCTAATACACAGTGATTAATGCTGCAGGATTTGAGAATGGAACCCTCACCAATAATTGAATTAACGATCTGAGCATCAACTAATTTGCTAGGGGGTAAATAGCGGGGACGGGTATAGATCGGGAACTTCTCGTCGTAAAAACTAAATGGAGGAGTGGGCTGCTGTGTTAAGGCAAGGTTAGCCTCATAAAAAGCACCGATGGTTCCAATATCCTCCCAATAATCATCAAAGACGTAACTTTGAAGCTTGTCACCACGCTTCAACGCCTCGGGAATGATTTCTTTTCCGAAGTCTTTATGGCCAGGATGCTTATCTAGAAGATCAAACAGGGTTTCGCGACTAAACACGTAAATCCCCATAGACGCTAAATAGGGACGTTCTTGAGCGGATTCGGGACTCAAACCAAACCGTGAAGTATCAACAGCCATTTCCAGTAGCGAGTCGCCTTTAGGCTTCTCGCGAAACTCTTGGATGTTTCCTTCACTATCCGTACGCATCAGGCCAAATGATTCGGCCTGCTTTGCATCAACAGGAAGAGCGGCAACGGTGAGTTTTGCGCCAGTGCGTCTGTGATGTTCGAGGAACAAGCTGTAATCCATGCGGTACAACTGGTCACCGGACAAAATCAAGTACTCATCAACATCCCATTCCTGAAAAAGCCACTGATATTTACGAACAGCATCGGCTGTTCCTTCGAACCAAGTAGGACTGTCGGGAGTTTGTTGAGCAGCAAGGACTTCAACAAAACCCCCGCCAAAAGAATTGGAAAGATTAAATGTTTGACTTAAGTGACGATTGAGTGATGCGCTGTTGAACTGCGTCATCACGTACATCTTGTGGATGTCGGAATTAATGCAGTTGCTAATGGGAATATCGATCAGCCGATATTTGCCTGCCAAAGGCACTGCGGGCTTGGCCCGCATCTTGGTAAGGGGATAGAGGCGGGTACCAGCACCACCGCCAAGAATAATCGCCAGAACTCTCTTCATGCCGCTACCCAACTCGGCGTTGCCGCAAGAACTTACCGGAGATTTGGAACATAAAACCAACCTTGGACATGAATCCGACGAGATTGCTGGGAATCAACTCTGGACAGACCCAATTCTTTGGTCAAGAAGGGTCGAGATCGAAGAGTCGCTCGACGGTACGAAGCGCCTGTTGACGCTCGCTACGGGCTTGTGAGGCTCTTAATTGCGTAACCGGTGTGTGGAGAATTTTATTGATAATGCCCTTGCTTAAGGCCTCGACAACCTTGCGCTCACGGGCTGAAAAGTCGGGCCCCATACGACTGAGGGCTTTTTGCAACTCCTCAGTGCGAATCGTTTCCATCGACGAACGCAATTGATTAATGGTGGGAACCGCTTCAAGGCTGTCCCACCAGTCAAGGAACTGTTGAGCTTCATCCTGCAGGAGAAGCTCAGCCTCGCGTGCGATGGCCTGCCGTGCCTCCTGGTTTCTTGCAACAACTTCTTCGAGGTCGTCCACATCATGGGATTCCACGCCATCTACGTTCGCCGCATCAGCGGCAACGTTGCGGGGCACCCCGATATCTATTAAGCGAAGCTGACTGCGTCGATTGAGTGGCTTGAGTCTCGCTGAATCGATAATTGGATCTTCAGCCGCTGTGCTGGTGAAGACAAGAGAGCAAGTACTGAGGAACGTATCAAGTTCCGTTAGGGGCCTGCATTGAACAGATAAATCCGGAAAGTCCTTGGCGAGACGTTCAGCTGTTTCAACGGTTCGATTCACAAGAACAACACCTGAAGCGCCCTTGGACTGCAAGTGCTGCAGGAGAAGTCGACTCATTCGTCCCGCTCCCACAACAGCAATCTGCTCACTTTCAAGGGTGACCAAGTCGTCGACACCACGCGACTGGCCCAACTTGAGTTGCGCAAGTTCAACAGCCGCAGAGCTAATTGATACGGCGCCAGTTCCTAAATTTGTTTCACTGCGAACTTTCTTTCCAGTCGTTACGGCTTGCGTAAGCAATCGATTCAAAATTGGGCCCAAGGATTTGTGTTCCTGGCCGAGACGCATCATCTTTTTAACCTGGGAAAGAATCTGGCCTTCTCCAAGTACAAGACTGTCTAAACCGGCAGCAACCCTTAGCAAATGATCAACCGCATCTTGATGATGAAAGTTGAATAAATGAGGAGACAATTCTCCAGTTTGTAAACCAGAGTGATTGCTTAAAAATTGATTGACGGCGCCAACGCCAAGTTCAGGGTGGCGAACCAATGTGTATATCTCAAGCCGATTACAGGTGCTGAGGATTGAGGCCTCAAGCACCTGGTCGTTTCCACGAAGGGTTTGGAGAGACATTTCCATGCTCTGCTCAGGAATACTGAGCCGTTCCCGGATTTCCACCGGAGCCGTTCGATGACTGAGGCCGACGACGGCAATATGCATGGAAATGTTCCTCTCAACCGTATTGGGCGATTAGTTCAAAGCGATGCTTTGAGCTCCATCCTTCATGTGGATGGTGGTGGTGAAACTGCAGGTGTTGTTCATGTTGCTGATGATCAAGCTGCTTGTGCGCGTGCAATCAGCTTCGAACTTGACACCGTTGAAGAGAAGGCCATCAGTGATGCCACTGCCAGCAAAAACAACATGTTCGCCGCAAGCGAGCTCCGAGGCTTCGTACACCTTATCTGGGTCAGTGATGCCCATTTCAGCAAGACGCTGCAAGTTGCCTTCCTTCGTCATGTCTGCCCACTCAGAAGTTTGAGCAATGGCAGGGTCATAGACCAACTGTCCTTGGAAGTGACCACCCAACGCGCGCATGGCGGCAGCAGAAATCACACCTTCGGGAGCAGCTCCAATACCCATCAAGCAATGGGTACCCGTACCAGCAAAACCACAGGCAATCGCTGCCTGAACATCGCCATCAGAAATGGGCTGGATGCGAGCACCGGTTGCGCGAATTTCAGCGATCAAATCCTTGTGACGGGCGCGATCCATCACGACGATGGTGAGCTCATCAGGAGCAAGGCCCAGGCACTCGCTCAGAATTTTGATGTTTTCAGTGGCGGATTTACGGATATCAACCTTGCCCTTTGCAGCTGGTGGTGCTGCCAGCTTCTTCATATAGAAGTCGGGAGCATTAAATAGACCACCACGGTCGGAAGCAGCCAGAACTGCCATCGAGCCACGCTGGCTGTAGGCACAAAGGTTGGTGCCTTCGCAGGGGTCCACAGCGAAATCAACCCCAGGACCGTTGCCCGTTCCTACTTCTTCCCCGATGTAGAGCATGGGAGCTTCGTCGCGCTCACCCTCACCGATCACAATCTTGCCCTGCATGTTGATCTTGTTCATGCGCTTACGCATCGCATCAACGGCAAGGGCATCAGCCTCGTCCTTCAGGCCTTTGCCGGAGAGCGTGGCGGAAGCAATGGCGGCCTGCTCGACGATCTCGAGAATTTCCTGAATAAGCGACTGATCCACGGGACTCCGGATAATTAGGGTAATTGGGCTAGCGAGAAGTGCTGACAGGGCAGTTGGCCCATGCCGCAGTCGATCTCGGCTTAGAAGCGCGGCTCACTGTATCAGCGATACCCCAGTCTCAGCAGAGAGGAGAAGCCTCAAAAAAAAACTCAACGCACTTTTACCTTGTGAGTGAAACGAATAGCGAGTCAGCAGCTCACCCCCGGGCAGAGATTTGAAAGAATTAGAGAGATCCCAGGGTATTTCCAATCTCCACAAAAACTTCGACAATGACTTGTAATATTGGTGAAAGGAGGCAAGCTCAAAAGAGCAGATAAAGCTGGATTAATCGCCCTAAAAGACATTCAAAACTAATCACAGACAAATCAATGGATAGTTCAATTTGACAGCACAAGGATTACAGCCTTTCCCTAAATGAAAGCATCAGGCAAATGAATCTTACAATAATTTCAATCCCTATATATTCAAGCTTAGAGCATAATCAAAGAGCAAAATATTTCCATGCAGCCAATGCAAATCGCATGAATGGAATTCATCAAACAGAGAAGTAAGCATTCAAAATCAAATTCTAATGCATAAACAAATAAGGATCTAAACAAAATAAAGTCATAAGAACCACAGCCGAATGCCCATCTCTAAACGACGAGCAAACGAACCTCACCCATCGTGGTTTGATCGAAAACAGACCTTGTCGCAGCAGGGGTAAGACGGCGACAGCAAGCCAGAAACATGCCTTAGTAATCGATGTAACATTGCTGGGTCAAACCGTTAGCGCTGCGATGTCCGCCAAAAGTCTTGTCGTCTCTCCGTCAATTCTCTCAGCCGATTTTTCGAAACTCGGTGCTGAGGTGGAGGCCGTCGACAAGGCAGGTGCTGACTGGATTCACGTAGATGTGATGGATGGTCGTTTTGTGCCCAACATCACCATTGGCCCGTTGATCGTTGAGGCTCTGCGCCCTGTGACACAGAAGCCCCTCGATGTTCACTTGATGATTGTGGAGCCTGAAAAATACGTACCGGATTTTGCCAAGGCTGGCGCAGACATTATTTCTGTTCAGGTCGAGGCATGCCCTCACCTTCATCGCAACCTGGGCCAGATCAAAGATCTAGGCAAGAAAGCCGGTGCCGTACTGAACCCTGGCACCCCACTCGACACACTGGAATATTGCCTGGAGCTTTGTGATCTGGTGCTCATCATGAGCGTTAACCCAGGTTTTGGCGGACAAAGCTTTATCGAGAATCAGGTGCAAAAAATCAGTGATCTGCGCAAGATGTGCGATGCACGGGGCTTAGATCCTTGGATTGAAGTCGACGGCGGCATCAAAGGATCGAATGCATGGAAAGTGATCGAAGCGGGTGCCAATGCCATTGTTTCTGGCTCCGGTGTGTTCAACCAACCCGATTACGCCAAGGCGATCGAAGGCATTCGTACGAGCAAGCGTTAGTCGCAGCACTTACGCCACCAAGCAAATCAATTCGTTCTGCTCTAGATATCTAGGGCAGAACGTCAAATCAGCTTGACCCTCCATGTGAATCGCAGGAGATGTTGATTAATTCATTCCTTTTTTCATCATCAGGGCCACCATCTCTGATTGAACCAAGCCGTTCACCCAATAATTCCCCCATCTTGACAATAAAACCCTAAAAATTCTAGCGAGAAAAATTACTAGTGAAGTTGTTTATCAGACCACAAAAAATTCAACCCATTCAATTCCCGTATTTCCTCATAAATGTGTCGAGAGTATAATATTCTTGATCCGTAGATGTCTCCTGGATAAGCTCTGGCAACGTCTTTTTCAACATGGCATTCCGATACTCATCATAACTCAAATCAGATGCTGGATTAAAAGTCTTTTGCGTGAATAGTGCTTCATACTCATTGCACAACGCGTCGACAATTTGTTCAACCGTATATAACATAAGGATTCAGCAGAAACAAAGTCCAAGACACTTCAAATTTACAATAAAAGAGAATAAGCAACGCGGCAAACGAGCTACAAGTTAAAACCCCGGAGCATCTTTAGGTTAAGAGAACAATCAAGGGCAAATGATACAGAGTCAATCGCTAAAAAAAAACCTCAGACACACAACGCTACTCTCGAAGGAGTCAAAAAAAGATGCTACCGCGAAAATAATTGACACAAAAATTACCTACAATGATAGATTCGAAGATAAAAAATGTATTCCCGTGAATCAAGGCAATAAGTAAAAACAGTTTGGCCTCCAAACAGTCGGGATTGATTGTCTAACAGGAATGAGCTGGAGAAAATAAAGTCTCAGAAGAACCACCCATAACTATGCAAACCAATACCTAAAAGATTGACACCGATATAGCAAACAGCAATCACAATTAACCCAACAACAGCAACAAGAGCAGGGCGACGCCCCTGCCACCCACGACTAAGGCGCGTGTGCAAATAAGCTGCATAGACCAACCAACAGATCAAGGCCCAGGTTTCTTTTGGATCCCAGCTCCAATAACTACCCCAAGCTTCATTAGCCCAGACAGCACCACTAATGATGCCAACAGTTAACATTAAAAAACCGACAGTTATTGTTCGATAACTCAAACTATCCAATTGCTCATTGGTACTGAGTTCAACCGATTGAAGCTGCAAGAGACCCGATTGAGGAGTGGTAACTGCCTGGCGAAATCCACCACTGCCGATGGAACTGCTTCGTAGTTCCAACGCTTCGCCGCGATCCATCACCAAAACAGCTAACGACAGCAACGAACCCACCAGTAGGGCGGCATAGCTCACCATGATCACACTGACATGCATCACCAACCAACTCGATCGCAAAGCGGGCACCAAAGGAGCTGCCGACTGCAACTGATCAGGCAATGCAAAACTCGCAAACGCGATGCACCCCAAACCCATGGGTGTCGCTGCAGCAGCAACGATGGGTGATGGCCAGGCACGTTCGACAAGCAACTGCGTAAGGGTGCAGGCCCAGGCAAGGAAACAAAGGGATTCATACAGGTTGCTGATCGGGAAGTGACCCGACTGCCACCAGCGAAGAACGAGCTGGGCCGTCAGCAACAGATTCGCGACTGCTACAAGCAAACGAACAACACCTGGCCTGGTGTCGCTGGAGACTGACCAGAACGCTACGGGCAGTGCAATTAACAGAAGAACAAAAGCCGCAAACCCAAGGCCTGTCACTAGTTCAAACGGAGCGTTCAACAAACCAAATCAAGGGGTAGTGATGAGTCTGGCGTGAATCGCTAGCGACTGGCCTGACGCAAAAGCAAACCACCAGCTCCAAGTGAGATGAGAACTGGAAGCCAAGCGGCAAAAAACGGTGGAAGGATTCCGCTCACGCCTAAAGAACTAAAACTAACGCTCAGAGCGTAATAACCAAGAATCAGAAGGATACTGACACCAAACCCCTGGCTTCGACTGGTGCGGGATCCAGGCCGTGCACCAAGACTGCTACCGATAAGGCCAAAGACGATGCACGCCATTGGAAAGGAGAATTTCTCTTGAATGCGAACTCTTAATTTACGTGCAGCTTTAATATTGCCGGCATCAGATTCAATTTTTTCTGCAGAAATCGCCTGAGATAGAGTCATGTCATTGGCATCATCTGGCAATTTTGCAACTTGAAGAGGGCCGGAACTCAACGGATAAAAGTTTTCGTCAAAGGCCAACCGCGTCGTACTTCCGTTGGGATTCAACGTTAGAACTTGTCCATTAAAGAATTCCCACATGGCTTTTGCTTCGTTATACACAGCACGCTCTGCAATCCACATCTGGCGGTAATCGGCGCGGGAGAAGTCGAGAAGGGTGACATCCAACATTTCGCCTTGTTCAAAACGTCTTGCGTAAAACAATTGGCGCAAGCCCCTAGAACTTGTTTCAGTTTTTGGATCATAAATTTTGCCAAAGCTGTTGAAAGTAATATCTTTTCCTTTCTCAGTGGCAAGGGCACGTCCAAGCCCCTTCTGCAACGTTATTTCAGCCTGGGTATTGGCTCTTGGAACAATGACATCATTAAATACAAACGTGAGGCCAGTTAGAAAGATTGATAGAGCTAAGGCGGGTACAACGAGTCGCGTGGTTGAAACACCAAGGCTACGAAGGGCCGTCAGCTCACTGTTCGATGACAACTTGCTGTAAGCAAGCAGCGTTGCGAACAAGGTCGCCATCGGTAGTGAGAGAACTAAAAAACTTGGAATATTCAGCAAGAGTAACTGCAACGCCACCAAGATCGGTAAACCATCAACAAGACGTCTTGCAAGCTCAAACATCACTCCAATGGAGAGCCCTAAAACCGTAAAAGAGGCAATGGCGAAGAGCAGTGGCGCAGCGATCTCTGCCAGTAACCACTGGTCGAGAAGAGGTATTTTATGAATCCAGCGGGTGAAGGTTCTGATCACAGCTGAAAGTCCTCTCCCAAGTAGTAACGACGTACCAAAGGATCGTTCGAGACATGCTCAGCCCGACCTGATGCCAAAATTGCACCATCGTTGAGGATTGTGGCTCGATCCGTAATCGCCAGCGTTTCCCTCACGTTGTGATCGGTGATCAAAATTCCCATACCACGGTTCCGCAACGATTGAATCAAGCTCTGCAGATCGGCCACTGCCAGAGGATCAACACCCGCAAATGGTTCATCTAGAAGAAGATATTGAGGACCATCACGGCCAACCGCTAAAGCCCTTGCGACTTCACAGCGTCGACGCTCTCCACCGGACAGCTGAAAACCGCAGCGATCAATAAAATCATTGAGGTGAAACTCATCGATGAGTTGGTTGCGACGATCACGACGCTCTTTTGATGTTAAATCTGTTTGATCAAGGGCAAGATCAAGATTTTGCCGCACAGTAAGTTGCCGAAAAATACTAGCTTCTTGAGGCAAATAACCGATACCGCACCTCGCACGTTCTGGCATCGACAGTTCGGTGACTTCTTCACCATCCAGCAATACCTGACCGACGTCGGGTCGAAGTAATCCAATCACAAGATTGAATGTAGTTGTTTTACCAGCGCCGTTCGGACCAAGCAGACCAACGACCTCTCCCGGTGACAGGTCGACATTGACGGACTTAACGAGCTGCCGCCCACCTAAAGAGATGGAGACATTTTGAAGCTCCAGACTCATGGAATTACCTGGGTTGAATCATCTGCGTTAGTACCGAAACTCCATTGACTAAAGACTTGCTCATTCTCAGAAGGTGTCGCCAAGGCACGCTCATCAACCAAGGAATACACAATCCTATCGGCTTGAAGTAAGTCGCCATTCTTTTGCACAATATCAACATCTCCACTCAAGACAATGCTCTCTTCTTTGATGAAATATTGGGCCTGACGACCAGTGGCCACAATGCCACGATCAATATGAATAAGACGAACATTTCCTTGAGCAGTCACAACTCCAATCGAGTTATCTGCAGTTTGCTGATCCGATTCAATCGTAATTAAACCAGTTTCAGTTGATTGTTGAGCCCTAACGATTACAGGAAAAAGCGATAACGAAGCCAGAAGACTAAGTGAACAAATATTTTTCAATCGGAGCGGCCCTAAAGCGTTCACGCCACATGCAGCAAGATATTCGAATTTTAACCTTCTTTCAGTCGACAACCCGCAGAACGGGGACAGTGCACAACTCGGGATCCTCCTCGAGTTGAAGAGATCGAAGCCGCTGCTCAACACACGTACAAAGCCCTTTGATGTCAAGACCCAGATCAGGTGTTCCTGGACGTTTTAAACGGCCAAGAGCTTCTCCAAAAAGGATGGTTGCACCGCGACGATTGTCGCGCTGCAAATGGAGTTGAGCCACAGCAACTTGAAGAACACCTTGCAAGCACCGTCGATGGGGATCGGCAGTTTCATGCCATAGCTCTTCAAAAACATCATGAGCGTCGTACCACTCACCGTCGTTGAAGAGTTCAACAGCTTTCTTAAAGCGGGGATCTGCTTGAGGACCCTCAACCATCAACGCTTTGCCATCTTCTTGGCCGGTAGCTTGCGTAAACGAATCGACTCAGGCGTGACTTCAAGCATTTCATCAGGTCCGATGTACTCGAGTGCGCGCTCCAGGGTCATCTGAATTGGAGACTGAAGAGTATCGAGAACATCAGCACCTGCTGAACGAATATTCGTTACTTGCTTTGCCTTACAAATATTGATTTCCATATCTTGCGGACGGGTATTTTCACCAATAATCATTCCTTTGTAGACCTTTGTACCAGGCGTGATAAAGAATTGGCCACGATCTTCGGCATTCTTCAATGCATAGAACGTTGCTGTTCCTTCTTCAAAAGCAATCAAAACACCATTTCTACGTGTATCAAAGTCACCACACATTGGGCGATACTCAAAGAAGGAGTGGCTCATAATTCCCTCACCTCTTGTGGCACGAATAAATTCACCACGGAAACCAATCAATCCCCGTGAAGGAACAACAAACTCCAGCTGGGTTCGGCCATCAGTTCCTGTTTCCATATTTTGCATTTCTGCCTTACGGGTTCCAAGCTTTTCGATACAGGATCCAACCGCAGCCTCAGGCACATCCATGACCAGGGTTTCAACTGGCTCGCAAGGCGTTCCATCAATTGTGCGAAAGATCACCTGAGGTTGGGACACTTGAAACTCAAACCCCTCGCGGCGCATCGTTTCAATCAAAATTCCCAGGTGGAGTTCTCCCCGTCCGCTGACAGCGAAGCTGTCAGGAGAATCCGTATCTTCAACTCTTAGAGCGACGTTCGTTAGTAATTCTCGCTGCAAACGGTCTCGGATCTGGCGACTTGTGACGAACTTTCCTTCTTTTCCAGCAAACGGAGAATCGTTGACAACGAATGTCATCTGGAGGGTAGGTTCGTCTACCTTGATCAGAGGCAAAGCCTTCGGTTCATCTGGGCAGGCAATCGTTTCGCCGATGTTGACATCATCAAAGCCAGCAACCGCAACAAGGTCACCAGCGGAGGCTTCATCAATATCAACCCGTTGAAGGCCTTCAAACCCTAATAATTTGCTAATTCTTCCCTTTTTAAGATTTCCGTCATCCTTAATCAAGGACGCATTTTGCCCTTTCCGAATCACACCATTATGAACTCGACCAATGATGATTCGACCCAAAAAGTCTGAATAATCCAGAGTTGTAATTTGAAGCTGGAGTGGCTTGGTTACATCACCAACTGGGGGCGGGACATGACGGAGAATTGCATCAAAGAGAGGACGCATATTATCGCTCTCTGTTTTCATATCTGGCTTGGCAAAACCACCAAGACCGCTACCAAATAAATAAGGGAAATCACACTGGTCATCATCTGCACCAAGCTCAATAAACAGATCGAGCACCTTGTCGACTGCGGTTTCGGGATCGACCCGGGCTCGATCAATCTTGTTCACAAAGATGATCGGTCTTAACCCCTGCTCCAGTGCTTTCTTCAGAACAAAGCGGGTTTGGGGCATCGGACCCTCGTTGGCGTCAACGATGAGCAGGCACCCATCAACCATGCCGAGCACCCGCTCCACCTCGCCACCAAAATCGGCGTGACCAGGGGTATCAACAATGTTGATCCGAGTCTCGTTGTAGGTAACAGCTGCGTTCTTCGAAAGAATGGTGATGCCGCGCTCACGCTCCAAATCGTTGGAGTCCAAAACACACGTCGGCACAGCTTCGTTGTCGCGGAAAATTCCGGATTGCGCCAGCAATGCGTCGACCAAGGTCGTTTTGCCATGATCAACGTGGGCGATGATCGCGATATTGCGAATCGCCTTTTGCTGGGCGCTCATACGGGATATTCGTCAGGAATTGTGAAGAACGCCACGACGGCGCTGCGAAAGGTTATCTCAACGTGAGACGCGACTGGTCTTTTCCGGCCCCTTCACCAACAGGCTCCCTCGCGTAACGCCAAGTTGATCGTGGATCCGCTCCTGACGCCAAACATCCTTCGATGCGAGTCGACCCGCCAGCGCATCGGCATAAAGACGGACTCGCCTCAACGTCGACTCAGCATCCTCATCCAATAACTCGAGACGAAAGGAGGTCACACCTGCCTTTCTTAGGGCGGGTAAAGCCTCAACCCCTGTCTGAGCAATGCCATTAAAAAGCGTATTGCGGCATCCCAAATCAGCGCGTAGCGGATGTTCAACACCGCTGCGATCCCTCAGTGTCACCGTGTGTTGCTCACAAGGACGTCCGCAATCTGTGTGGTCCTGTCCGTCCGAAAGGAAGGCGCAAAACAAACAGTGCTCCATGTGAAATAAGGGCATGTGTTGATGGAGCGTGACCTCCAGCGCGGTTCCATCGACATGGGATGTCAAATCAAGCAGTTGCTGCAAATTCAGGTCGTAACTCGCTGTCACGCGTTTCAAGCCCCAATGTTCGCGATACCAAGACATCGCCAAGGGATTGGCGATGTTCAGGGAGAAATCACCAATGCAAGGAGCTAACGGAGACAAAGTTTCCAATTGATCGGCATTACGAACCAGAAATCCATCAGGTCGCGCTCGAATCAAAGGATCCAAAGTCCACCGTTCATTCGGTCGTGTGACACGGGCACCAGACAGCCAGATCCCCTCCGGCCAATGCCCACGCCCCATGGCAACGGCTTCACGCAAATCTCGCGGATGCTCGAGGTCTGCCACCACCGAACGAATGGGGGCCAGGGCTGCCGGCAACGCCTTCAAAGCCCTGAGCTGCTGAAGACTGCGCACGAGCACCACCAGCCCCGGCTCCTGGGGGTCCGCAGGATTTGAAGGAGTGGGAGATCCCGCTATGGGGCTGAGCATCGGGACGAGGACGTCCTGCACACACCGCGCACTGTCTTCAGTCACTTCACGATCTGCCGTCGGGGCTTCATCAGCAACGGCAAGGGTCTCAAGGGAATCCAGCAGTTGACGACGCATCCGATTCAGTTCAGCGACAGGTAAGAAGAGATCCCCTTCCAAATGCAGCTCAAGGCGCTCTAACCGCCAAGCCGTGCCACCCAGCCGTCCCAGTTGCTCAGTCAGACGCTGATGATCCAGTGGCCTTTGGCTCGCAACTTGAAGAGGCATCCCGCTTTTTACGCTGAGCCCTGCGGTGCTCGGTTGCAGTAATTCGATTGTTAGGGGCTGATTCACCGCGCCAGTTACCGACACCACCAAAGGGGTGGATACGGGCTCGACGATGCGGCGGGAGGCCCGTTGCCACTGAGCTTGCCAAGCTGGATCGCTTGTCAGCCATACCGATGCACCAGCCCTCAGCGCGTCGGTCTTAAGACGGTGAGGTCCTAGACGAAGTTTCAAGCGCTCACGACCGATCTGCTCACAGGCCATCACCCGTCCACCGATCTCGCGGGGTGGGGTTAATGGATCAGGCGACAACACCTCCAAGACAACACCTTGACCTGCCCGAATCCGCTCACGACTTCGAATTTGAAGCCAGCCGCCCCGCTCAACAGCGAGGAGTTGCCCCACCAACGGGCCTCGCTTCTTACTCCAACGCCCGTGCACCAATTGACGGTGGTTGACCCCCCCCAACCAACCGGTGGACAAACCCCGGGAAAAAGCAAGCTCCAGTTGTCGTCGAACAGCTAAAGGGTCTTCATCCTGCTGATCCAGCCGATTGCGGTAAGCCTCCGTCACAGCAGCCACATAGGTGGCGTCTTTTAAACGACCCTCAATTTTGAGACTGGCGATACCAATGCGCTGCAATTCAGGAAGCAGTTCCCAGGCGGCAAGATCCTGTGGTGAGAGCAAATAACGTTGATCTTCAAGGGAATGGGACGTGCCATCCACGACCATTTCATAGGGGAGGCGACAGGCTTGGGCGCATTCGCCACGGTTGGCACTGCGCTGCCCCAACGATTCACTCGTGAGGCACTGTCCTGAATACGCCACACATAGTGCGCCATGCACAAACACTTCCAAAGGAATCTGCAAATGCCTCTGGGTGAGCTGATTTTGAAGCCGCTCAAGATCCTGCAAGGACAGCTCACGAGCCAAGACAACCCGTTCACAACCCAAGGCAGCGGCTTGGGCCACCCCCGCGGCACTGGTGATCGACATCTGCGTCGAACCGTGCAGGGTTAATCGCGGCACCAACCGTTGGGCTAAACGGCAAAGGCCAACGTCTTGAACAATCACCGCATCGACACCGGCTTGATCTGCAGCAAGCAGCAACTGGGCCGCTGACTCCAACTCATCGGTGAACACCAGAACGTTGAAGGTAAGGAAGCCCCGCACACCGCGCTGATGCAGCCAATGCATCAATTGCGGCAGCTCTTCCACACGAAAATTTTCGGCGCGCTGTCTTGCGTTAAAAGCATCAACGCCGAAGTAAACCGCGTCGGCGCCAGATGCAACGGCCGCCTTCAGTGCAGCCCAGTCGCCAGCTGGCGATAACAGCTCAGGAAACGTCACGGAAGCGGACGGGAAAAGCGACGAGCAGCCTCAAACAGACGCAGGGCGTCCGCGGAGCCCTCATATCGCCAATGCCAAGGCTCGTACATCACCCCTTGATCGTTCCCATCAGGGAAGGAGAGCACAAAGTGATATCGAGCAGCGTGATCTTGAAGCCATCGGAAGGCTTGGGTGTTTTGAAACTGCGTGGACAAGTTGGTTTCTTGAGCCTCCCCATCGCCGAGATCGATTGCATAACCAGTGCTGTGTTCGGAATAGCCAGGGGGAGCTGAAACCTGTGCGCGCTCTTCAGGCGTTTGATTACGTTCCGATGCCACATCAAAAAAGATTGATTCCTGAAGTGCTTGAGAGCGGTACCCACTGAGCAGACGAAGATCAACACCGTCGGCAAGGGCAGCATTCATCATCGAATTCAATGCCGCTGCCGTATCAACATGCAATTCCACGCCGGGTTGAAAAACAATCAGCTCATCGGTTAGTGCCTCACGGTACGGAAAGTGACCCAACAAACGACCATCTGAATCGGGACGTTCACGGAACCCACGAATTTCAAACGGTTCACTTGGTGCCATGCCCATCAACAACTGTGGAGCCACCATCACGGCCAGAACACTTCCACCGCCAACGAAAAGACATCCCATTAGGAGACCAAGTCCACTGTTTGATTTGCGTTGACGTGGCGGTCGAGAGCGTTGGGCAACGGGAATGTCATCGCGCTCGGTGCGTCGCGCAGAGGATGGCCGAACCACAGCGCTGATGCATGTTGTTTCGATCGTAAGGGTGTAAGCCCGTGCTACCAAGACAAGTTCATTTCTCGGTAGTAGCTTTAAAAAACAGACCAGCGGAGTTTTGCTGAGATGTTGAAAGTCGCAGTGATTGGCGGAGGACCAAGTGGTTCTTGCGCGGCGGAAATTCTCGCGAAGGCTGGGATTGAAACTTGGTTGTTCGAGCGAAAACTCGACAACGCCAAACCCTGTGGTGGTGCTATTCCGCTCTGCATGGTTGAAGAATTCAACCTGCCTGATTCGATCATCGATCGAAAGGTGCGGAACATGAAAATGATTTCCCCCTCCAATCGTGAGGTGGATATTCAGCTCGATCCCCTCGGTTACGACGAGAACGCCTACATCGGCATGTGCCGAAGGGAAGTGTTTGATGCCTTCCTAAGGAACCGCGCGGCAGACCTAGGCACCACGTTGATCAATGGCCTGGTGCAAAAAATCGACACCGGCAAAAACCGTCAGGGGCCGTATTGCATTCATTACGCCGATTACAGCAGTGGCGGTCCGACAGGCGAGCCTAAAACCCTTGATGTGGATCTGATCATCGGTGCCGATGGAGCCAACTCCCGAGTGGCGAAGGCGATGGACGCCGGTGATTACAACGTGGCGATTGCCTTCCAGGAACGGATCAAACTTCCGCCTGAGGAGATGACTTATTACGAGGATCTCGCGGAGATGTACGTCGGTACAGACGTATCGCCGGACTTCTATGCCTGGGTGTTCCCGAAGTACGACCATGTGGCGGTTGGTACCGGCACGATGCAACAAAACCAAAGCCTGATTAAGGGTTTGCAGAAGGGCATCCGTGAACGCGCCACCAAACGCCTCTTCAAAGGTGAAGTGATCAAGGTTGAAGCTCACCCCATCCCAGAGCATCCGCGGCCTCGCCGCGTCGTGGGACGCATGGCGCTTGTGGGTGATGCCGCTGGATACGTCACCAAAAGTTCTGGAGAAGGGATTTACTTCGCTGCCAAAAGTGGCCGGATGTGCGCGGAAGCGATTGTTGAAATCTCCAACAACGGTGCGAACGTTCCGACGGAGAAGCAGATCAAATCCACCTACCTCAAGCGTTGGGATCGCAAATACGGCGCAACCTATGCCGTGCTCGATATTTTGCAGCGCATTTTTTATCGAAATGACGCCGCACGGGAAGCCTTCGTCGAAATGTGTGACGACAAAGATGTCCAACGCCTCACCTTTGACAGCTACCTCTACAAGCGAGTGGTGCTGATGAATCCATGGCAGCAGGTGAAGCTCACGCTTCGCACCCTTGGAAGTTTGCTTCGCGGAGAAGCACTAGCTCCTCCGGTGTACAAGCCAGTACCTTCGGCCGTCGGTCGGTCTGATGGTGATTTCCTGGCGGAAGAAGCCTCCCAACAAATCAAAGCTCAAGCAAAAGAACAGGAGAGCAAAGAAAAAGCCAAAGTGAATTAACTCCAGCTTGCCTCCAGCCTCACCGGCGAGATTCCATTGCTTTCGCCGCGGCATCCTTCAGCCGTTCGATTCCCTGCTCCAGGTTCTTGCCTGGAGCAGTTTCTTTTTTGGTGGTTGACCACACATTGATGGCGTACATCGCCGCACCGGCAATGATCAATTCCGCCACAATCGTTCCCAATGCGTTTCCCTCCAGATGAATCACGACGGGAGCTTGTTGCTGAGAGCTTGTTGCTGAGAGCCCGTTCCTGATGCGTTCTCTTGATCGGTCATTTTGAAAAAATTCAGCAGCGTCTCGATATTCGTTTAAGACACTGCTGCCAAGGAAATCGTCAACTTTGAATCAACTCGAATTGAGCGAAGACAGCCGCTTGATTGCGTAACACCCCGAGCAAATTAAGTCGGTTCGTCCGAAGGGCCGGATCATCGGCCATCACCATCACACTCTGATCACCATCAAAGAATGCCTCCAAGGCCGGTGTGGATTCCACAAGGACGTCACAAAGTTGTTGATAAGCACCACTTGCCGCAAGCGGGTTCAAGCGTTGTGTGGCATCGAACAACCCCTGCTCACTGGCCGACTCAAACAGCGCAGGGTCGACCACATCAGAGCTGGACAACACACCTGAAGGGAGATCACCCTTCTCAGCCAATCGAGAAGCCCGCTGAACGACGGCTTGCACTGCAGTTAATCGCCCCTGATCTCTCAAGCCCCGCAGCATTTGAATACGAACCCGCACATCCAGGGGATCCCACAACAGCCGTGTCGTCGAAACGGTGTCGCCAGCGACCGCCTGAACCAAATCGGCGGCGTAGCCATCGTCTTCGAGTTGCGAGGTGATGCGCTGTCGCAACAGGGCTGAGAGATCACCAACCAGTTGGGCTGTATCCACCGCGAACGCAGGGAACAGCTCTTTCCAGGCTTCAACAGCTTTGGCAAGAAAACCATTGAGATCGAGTTTCCAGCCTTGATTCCAAAGAATCAGGAGCACACCGTTCCCCGCCCGTCGCAGGGCATAAGGATCGGATGAGCCAGTGGGACGTTCCCCCTTGGCATAAATGCTGAGGAGCAATTCAAACCGCTCGGCGAGGGCCACCACGGCCCCAGCGTCGGTGCTGGGCAAATCGTCTCCCGCACCCCGCGGTAGATAGTGCTCCACCACGGCCAGCGCCACATCACGCGATTCGCCTTCCTCCAGTAGATATTTCCCACCCATCAACCCCTGAAGTTCAGGGAATTCACCCACCATCTGACTGACAAGATCGTGCTTGCACAGATGCGCCGCACGACGCGACGCCGTCGCAACTGAATCCGACAGCCCAAGGTCAGTCAATAGCTGGTCCGTGAGGCGTTCAATCCGGTCACACCGATCACGAAGACTTCCAATCCCCTCGGCAAACGTGACGCGGCTTAAAGCATCACGACGCGTTGCACTGGCCTGACGTCGATCAACCTCGAGGAAAAACTCTGCGTCGGCAAGACGAGCACCCAAGACCCGCTCATTGCCGCGGATAATCAACGCAGAAGCCTGCTCAAGACCATTCGCCACTAGCAGAAACTCAGGGCGCAGCACCGCCTCTGCCGTGAGTCGCAGCGGGTCAGGGGTAAGTCCAGGAATCTGCAACGGCACGTAGCGCTGATGCGCTTGCATCACGGTGGAAATCACCTCAGGCGGTAAGTGCAGAAATTGTTCCGCAATTTGCCCCTGCAAAATCCTGGGACCCTCGACAAGATCAACGAGTTCTTCAAACAGTCGGTCTGGGCAGTTGGCCTCCCCATTTGCGGCCTCAGCCCCTTGATCAATCGACGCTCGAATCAAACGAGATCGTTCATCACGATCCACCAGAACCCCAGCCTGTTGCAGGGTTTTGACGTATTGATCCGCCGACGCAATGCACAGCGGTTGATCGCCATGGAGACGATGGCTACGGCTGAAGCGATCACTTTGAACCACGGGATCTGCTCCAGGCATCTCCACATCGATCACGTCGTCGCCATGGAGAGCAACCAGCCAACGAATTGGTCGACTGAAGCGCTGGGTCCCCGTCCCCCATCGCATAAAGCGACGACCTTGCAATGCGTCAATCCAGGTTGGGATCAGGTCGCGAAGGAGAGACACACCGTCGCGTCCTGCCGTCAACACAGTGGCAAAGACACACGGTCCTTTGGGTGTATCGCGTTGCTCGAGCTGCGAAGCATCGATGCCGCAACGTTTGGCAAAGCCAATCGCAGCAGGGCCTGGAACACCATCTTTGAAAGCCTGAGCGACTGGAGGACCTTTTCGCTCTTCACGGAGATCTGGTTGATGGTCGTCCAGGTTGGGGACCGACACCACGAGACGGCGCGGCGTTCCAAAGATCGAAATCGATCCATGGCTCAACCGAGCTTCTGCAAGATCGTGCAGAACCCGGTCTCGGAGTTGATCGAGCGCTTGACGCGCAAAATCCGCCGGCAATTCTTCAGTGCCGATTTCAAGAAGAAACGTTGTTGTCACGACACGGACATGAGCCAATCCGACTGTATTGGAAGCCGTTTCGCTACGGTCAGTTAGTAACTCCTGATCTGAGCAAGAGAAGGCTCTGTGGACGTGGCGGAACCTCAAACCAACAGCCTCTCAAAAGCAGAGCAGCGCAAGCTCGACAGCGACCATCTGCGCGAGCCGTTGTTAACGGAACTTGGCAACGATGAGGTTCGCTTCAGCGAAGACGCTGTTCAGCTCCTCAAATTTCATGGCAGCTACCAGCAGCACCACAGGGAACTCAGAAAAACCGACAAGGTCCGTAGTTGGCAAATGATGCTGCGGCTTCGCAGCCCGGGTGGTCGAATCCCTGCCCAGTTGTTTTTAGCCCTCGATGAGCTCTCCAACCGTATTGGAGATGGAACCCTTCGGACCACAACCCGGCAGGCCTTCCAGATGCACGGGATCCCAAAGGCTGATCTGAAAGAGGTGATCGGCACCATCGTGCGCAACTTGGGATCCACCCTTGCTGCCTGTGGCGACATCAACAGAAATGTGATGGCGCCGCCTGCCCCTTTTGAAAAAGGTGGATACCCCGCAGCTCGGCAGCTAGCTGACGAGATTGCCGACCTACTCAGTCCAGAAGCGGCTGAAGGTTCGTATCTCGACCTTTGGGTAGATGGCGATCTCAGCTATCGCTTCAAACCATCCAAGGCGGTGAAACAGGTACGCAAGCGCCAGTCGGAAGGTGGGGTCTTCTCCGGAAGTGAGGCTGAACCTCTTTATGGAGACACCTACTTACCGAGGAAATTCAAAGTCGGCGTCACCGTGCCAGGCGACAACTCCATCGATCTGCTCACGCAAGACATCGGATTGGTGGTCTTTACCCATCCATCTGGGGAGTTGAAAGGTTGCAACGTTTATGTGGGCGGTGGTATGGGACGCACCCACAACAAAGATGAGACGTTCGCTCGCATCGCTGATCCCCTCGGATACGTAGCAGCAGAGCACGTCTTAGACGTGGTTCAGTCGATCCTTGCGCTACAGCGAGATCATGGCGATCGGATCATCCGGCCCCACGCCCGAATGAAATATTTGCTGCACGACAAAGGGATTCAATGGTTCCGCCAGACGTTGCAGCGGGATTATTTCAAGGCTGAGCTCACAGGACTCCGTAACGAACCCAAACCCAAACTTCTCGACTATCTGGGTTGGCACCGTCAGCGGGCCGGGCTCTGGTTTGTGGGACTACCCCTGCTTTGCGGGCGGTTGGAAGGAGAACTGAAACAAGGGCTTCGACAGCTCGTGGAGACCTATCAACTGGAAATCAGGCTCACGGCGAACCAGGATTTACTGCTCTGCAACATCGGAACCGCGCAACGCGCCGGCATTCGATCGGCACTAGCTGAACTGGGCTTTGAAGTACCGGAGTCGCCGGCACCCTTGGCCCGACACGCGATTGCCTGTCCAGCTCTGCCGACATGCGGTTTAGCGATTACAGAATCCGAGCGGATTCTTCCCAATGTGTTGGATCGACTCGATGCCCAGCTCAGGCGACTGGAGATTGAGAAATCCCTACTGGTGCGTATGACTGGCTGCCCCAATGGTTGTGCTCGGCCGTACATGGCTGAGCTCGCCTTGGTGGGGAATGGGGTGAATCAATACCAGCTCTGGCTAGGAGGTACTCCGAATTTGCAAAATCTGGCACGCCCTTACGTGGAGAAGCTTCCACTCAAGGATCTAGAGCAAACCATTGAGCCACTGTTGCTGAGCTGGAAAGCTGCTGGTGGCCGTCGAAGTTTTGGAGATCACATCAACAAACTTGGCGATCAAGGGGTTGCTGAATTGCTTCCTACTTCCGCGTAGATCGCTACTTCGGCCCCAGTCCGCCAAGCCCACAATTGGTCGCCATAGGAATAGTGCCACCACTCATTTGGGTGTTGAGCAAACCCGGCAGACGCCATCACCGAGCGCAAAAGTTCTCGTCGTTGATGAAACAACTGCTCCGCTGGATCGAATGCTTTAGCGAAGTAATCAGGTTCTGAAACGGCTCCAATGGCATCAATTGGTCCACCCATCTCCAGCAGCTCTCCAGCATCCGTTGCGAGGGTGAGATCGACTGCAGCTCCAGTGCTATGGGGGGGAGGGGTTTGAGGATTTCGACTCGGTGGAGCCCAAAAGCGCCCCACCTCAGATTCCACGTTGTGTAAGTCAGCTTTTTGACCAGGATCATCGCGATCGATACCCCGTTCTCGGCACAGCTGATCGACGGTGTAATTCACCATGAAGGCCTGAACGCTGATCGGCCTCCATGCATCGAAGATTGCGAAATGGAGATGGGGGGCACGATTACGCAATTGATCCTGCGCCTCAAGTAATCGACTAACGACACCGGATCGGAGACGAAAGGGGTCCTTATTTTGGCCATAGGGCGCTCCCACAGACGCATAGGGATGGGGCTCAATTCGAAACAATGGCGGCGGTAAATGATCCAATGGTTCCAAGCAATCTTGGATCGGACGATCACTCCAAGGACGCATGGGTTGAAGATTCGGTGATGTGGATGTCCAAAGTTGAATGGAATCCAGTGAATAATGATTAATTCAGTGGCGTGCCACCACTGAGGCGACGTTGTTGATCATCCAGCAAGGCTCGAAGTTGGGGGCAACGTTCAAGATTTGGATCATCACGGAGTAGATCCTGGGCTGCAGTTCGGGCATCCTCCAAAACAGCTGCATCATCGGCGAGGCTTGCCAGGGCCAAATCTGGCAAACCGGATTGGCGCGTGCCCAGCACCTGTCCAGGACCACGCAACCTCAAATCCATTTCAGCAATTTCAAATCCATCGGTGGATCGGACCAAAACATCGAGCCGCTGACGGGCCAAGGGGTTGGAACTGCCATTGATCAATAAACAGTGGGATGCAGCCGCCCCACGCCCCACCCGTCCGCGCAACTGGTGGAGTTGGGCCAGGCCAAACCGCTCTGCGTGGTCGATCATCATCACGCTCGCTTCAGGCACATCCACCCCCACTTCCACGACGGTTGTCGACACCAGCACCTGACAGGCTCCGGACGAGAACGAGGCAAGCACCTCTTGTTTCTCCACACTGCTCAACCGACCGTGCAGCAAGCCAACCTGCAGATCTGGGAACACCTCCGACACCAGCTCAGCATGCACTTCAACCGCTGAACGCAATTCCAATTTCTCGGATTCCTCCACGAGTGGCAGCACCACATAGGCGCGCTGACCTTTCGACACTTCGTCCCGGATCAAGGCATAGGCCTTCTCCCGTTGTCCGGCGGACAGCATCGCCGTCTTGATCGGCGTTCGACCTGGCGGCAATTCATCAATTTGGCTCACATCCAAATCACCATGAACAGACAGTGCCAATGTTCTGGGAATTGGAGTTGCCGTCATCGTGAGCAGATGCGGCTGCAGACCTTTGTTCAGCAGTCGGTCCCGTTGATGAACGCCAAAGCGATGTTGCTCATCAACCACCACAAGTCCAAGCCGTTCAAACACCACGGGATCCTCCAAGAGAGCATGGGTGCCCACCAATAATTTCAACGAGCCACTGGCCAGGTCGTCGAGGAGCTGACGCCGACGGGGACGGGGCGTTGAGCCCGTAAGCAACTCAACTGTGATGTGAAGTTGGGGCAACCAATGACACAGATTGCGATGGTGCTGCTCAGCCAACACTTCGGTGGGTGCCATCAATGCGCCCTGCCAGCCAGAGGCGATGGTGCTGAGTAGAGCTGCAATCGCAACGACGGTTTTCCCTGAGCCCACATCGCCTTGGACCAGACGTGCCATGGGTTTCGACTGGGCCAAATCAGCCTCGATTTCATGCAACACCCGCTGTTGAGCCTCGGTGAACTGGAACGACAGCAAATCCCTGAAATCCTGGACAAGTCCCTGAGTGGAGGGGAGAAGGCCGAGCTCAGGACCAGGACGAGAGCGCAACGCCTGGCGACGCCTCAACAAGCCCAGTTGCAACAGCAGAAATTCGTCGAAGACCAAACGATGACGACCACGGTCCAGCGTGGTCCGATCCTTCGGAGCATGGAGCGCCTGCAATGCCTCTGAAACCGACAAAAGATCAAACGTCTGCCGTAATGCCTCTGGCAGAGGTTCGGTCCATTGCTCTGTAAGGGGTAACACCTGTTCAATCAGGCCTCTAAATCGATCAGCCCCCACACCCTCTGTGAGGGCGTACACCGGAAGAAGACGTCCAATGCTGGCCGACTTCACTGGCGAGGAGGGGTTCTCAAGAACCTCAATCAATGGATCCTGAAACGACAACCCATAGGCACCATCTTTCACAAGACCACTCACAGCCACGCTGGCTCCAGCTGGATAAAGGCGTTGTTGACCTTTGAGGTATGCCTGTGAACTAAAGCGTTTCCCGGCGAGAAAGCGCGTCACCTTGAGCCGCCCTGTTGGGTCCTGCAGCTGAAGTTCAAGAATGGCGAGGTTGGGATTGCGTGGGCTTACAAAGCCATTACAACGGCGAATCGTGGCCACGATGGTGGCTGTTTCCCCTGCAACCAAGGCCTCAATCCGTCGCATGGACGAGTAATCGACGTGGTCGCGGGGGTAATGACGCAACAGATCTTTCACCAGCAATAAATTGAGTGAGGCCAAGCGACTGGCCAACTTCGGTCCCACCCCTTTAATGCGGGTGATCGGACTCTCAAGATCAAGGCTGGGACGTTCGTTTGGTTGTGGCCCAGAAGCGGTTTGCAGTTTTAAGCGCGGTGGTGCCATCGGAGCCGATGGTTCCAAGCGATGGCGTAACTCGAACAGCCACTGACGGGCATCAGTGACGAGCCGACGACGGGCGACATCTGAGAGCTGCGGATACGCATCAAAGGAGCTGCGCAAACGCTCCATCCGTTCCACAGCGCCACGGGGCATGGGTATCGGGGGAGGCGCCGACAACTGTTGCGATAAAAATTGGTGAAAACGCTGTTGACGTCCCTGGAGATTTTGAAAACCGCGATCCACCTCCAAACCCAACGACTGCTGCAGTGGACGCAACCAGTCGAGGAACAGCGCTAGCTGAGCGCTTGTCAGTCCACGGTCGGCGTTGATCTCGAGTCGCGTGCAGTCGAGTCGAGTGGGGTCGAATCGGATGGGGTCTGCCAATGGGTCCGGGCCTCGCGATCCAGGGAGCGACGCTCCCAATGACGTTGCTGTCCGACCATTTTGGTCAAGTCTTGATGGTGTTGGCGTAAACGGCTGCGGCAACGGCGCAACCGATGACTGTCGAATTCCAACTCACTGGTTCGAATCAAAATCGAAAACACATCCATGCCTGGCTCAAGTTCACCCATGGCCAAGGGCAATCGAATGCGTAAAACATTGCTCGCCGTCGGCTGGGTTTCCATTTGTCCCCGCTGAACGGCCTCCAAAAGGGTGATGGGGAGAAGGGCTTGCGCAAGCCCCGCCCTCAACATCTGAACATTGACGGCATGGGACAAATTACGCAGACGCCGAGAGAGGGCCAGATCCATGGACTGCATCCAATGAAGCAGGGCATCCGGACGTGTCGGAAGCAAATAGTCATCCCCTTCGGACGAGGGGCTGCTCGGTGCATCCAGCATCCAATCCTCCACAGGATCAGACGGTTGCATGACATCACCAGCCAGCTGAAATAACGATTGCAAGACGTCGAGATCAGAACTCTGTTGTGGTTCCTCCTCGTCCCCAGGCATGACGGCATCTGACGCATCGCTGGCTTCGTTCTGACTTTCATCAGAAACATGGCGCGGTGCGACAGGAGGGGTGCCCAGCGGAGACGCCAAACTCAAATGAACGGACCCCGCAGGATCACTTCGGTTCAACCGCGACGAATCGGGTTGGTCCGATTGTGTTGCTGCTTTGGTCTCTTGAAGATTTTTGGAGAGACCCTGAAACATCTCACGACTTGCATGCGCCTGTTGGCGACGCTGCTCATCATGCATTTGGTTGACGAGATGGATGAGTTGCTCAACCGTCAGTAAAACGGAGCACCGCTTGGTGAGGTCCTGAATCGCCGCGTGAAAACGGCTCCGCTCTCCGGCACTTAGTCGACTAAATCGTGCTGGATCAACCTCGCTCAACAAACTGAACAGCGCCTGACGCGTGGCAGTTTGCACTTCATCGCGCAAAACCTGCAGATAAAGCGCTTGATCCCGATAGATGGCAACCGATCTCTGCCGGCACTGCCGTTGTAGGAGTGCCAGCTGCTCAGATGGGTCGTAGGCGGACTGGATGTCCAGGGCTGACACCGGGATCAGCCGGCGTTCTGCATGGATGCCACTTCAGCGGCGAAGTCGTTGTCTTCGACTTCAATGCCTTCGCCGAGGGTGTAACGGGTGAAACGACGGACTTTGACGTTCTCACCGATCTTGCCGGCAGCCTGCTTCACCAATTCCGCAACGGTGATCGAGCTGTCTTTGATAAAGGGTTGTTCCATCAGAGCTAGCTCTTTCAGGCGCTTAGCAATGCGACCCTCCACGATCTTTTCCTTCATCTTCTCGGGCTTCCCTTCCAGATCATCCCGACCCATTTCAATCGCTTTCTCGCGCTCACTGATCTCTGCTGGAATTTCATCGGTGGTGACGTACTCCACATTGGGACAGGCAGCCACCTGCATCGACACATCCCGGAGCAGCTCTTGGAACATGTCGCCACGGGCGACGAAATCTGTTTCACAGTTGATTTCGATCAACACTCCCACCCGAGCACCGGTGTGGATGTAGCTCCCGATCGACCCCTCTGCGGCGGTTCGACCAGATTTTTTCTCGGCACTGGCAATACCCTTTTGGCGCAGCCACTCAACAGCTTTGTCGGTATCACCGTCGGTGGCTGCAAGAGCTTTCTTGCAGTCCATCATTCCCGCGCCTGTCTTGTCGCGCAGTTCTTTGACAAGCTTTGCGGTTACGGCAGCCATCGGATTAAAAGGAGATAAAAAGGAAACATGACGCCGCCAATCTGCAAGCAGATCGGCGGCGAGAACTTAGCGGATCAAGGGCTTAGCCCTCGTAATCGTCTCCGCCTCTTTGCTCATTTGAGCCATGGCGGCCTTCATTGATCGCGTCAGCCAAGCGACCAAGGACGAGTTGAACAGAACGAACTGCATCGTCGTTGCAAGGGATCGGCACCTCACAGAGATCCGGATCGCAATTGGTGTCCAACATCGACACCAACGGGATATCAAGTTTGCGGGCCTCGAGAACGGCGTTGGATTCGCGGCGTTGGTCGACCAAAACGACAACATCAGGAAGACGACGCATGGTCTTCAGACCACCGAGGTACTTCTGAAGACGCTCGAGCTCTCGGCGAAGAACAGCTCCTTCCTTCTTCGGACGCATCGCAATGGCACCGCTGGATTCCATGCGTTCGAGGTCTTTCAGACGATCGATGCGCGCCTTCATCGTGGTCCAGTTGGTGAGCATGCCGCCCAACCAACGCTGGTTGACGTAGGCCGCCCCACAACGAGCAGCTTCCAAAGCAACTACTTCGGAGGCCTGTTTTTTGGTGCCAACAAAGAGGAAACGTTTGCCGCTTCGGGCCGCAGAACGAGTCCACTTGTATGCATTGTTCATGCACACAGCGGTCTTAACGAGGTCAATGATGTGAACCCCATTTCGCGCGCAGTAGATGTAGCGCGACATCTTGGGATTCCAACGACGGGTTTGGTGCCCAAAGTGGGCACCCGCCTCCATCATTTCGGAGAGAGTGACAACAGCCATGGTTTGAGGGTTTCGGGTTCGCCTCCACCTGCCAGGGACTGAACAATCACAGCGAAAGGCTGAAAATCATCCAAGTACACCCGAAACGGGCAAGTGTGCGGTGTTAGGTACCCCTTGAAGTTACCAAATCGATCGCAATTAGCGCAGTCCTTCCGCCTTTGCCACTTGAAAAAGAGTACGAACGCCAATCCTGTTCAAAGGAAGTCGCAAGACCTCCATCGCAGTGCCCGTATAGCCGTTATGAATCAACCAGCGCAGCAACGGTCGAAGACTGTGTTGATTCACTAGACCCCCAAGCGTTAAGAGCTCCCAGAGCAATCGATGCAACCAAGTGAACTGAATAATGAAACGCACCCGACGGGTGGGGTGTTTTCGAAAGAACACCAGTCCCATTCGTGCCCGTTCACCCTCAACACGGATCAACTTGGGAATCTGGTCGAGGGTGAGGGCTGGATGCCAGTGATACCCCACGGCCTCTGGACACTTAATTAAGCCAACCCCCATCCGCCGTAATCGTTCCCCCAGTTCCAAGTCTTCCCATCCATACAGACGGAACGAACAATCGAAAAGGCCAGAGCGCTCCAAAACTCCACGGTCGATCGCCACATTGCCCGTGGCGAAATAAGCCCATGAAAGATCTCGAAGCTTGTGTCGTTCCGATGTGGGGTCTTCAAAATTGGCAGTATTCACAACCGCCCCGTAGGTGAAGCAAAGGCGATCGCCACGCTGCTTCCAACTGCGTTGCAAAGCTTTGGCATGACAAGCCAAAAACGACTCAGTGACCACCAAATCACTGTCGATAAAGACAATCACATCGCCTCTAGCGTGATCGACTCCGCGATTACGCCCTTCCGCAGGACCACCGTGCTGCTGTTCCACCAAACGAACATGGGGGAAACGATCCACCTGCCCAAGCAGCCATGTGGGGGTGCCATCGGTGGAGCCGTCGTCGACGACAACCACCTCGTACTGATCAAGAGCATCCGCTAAATGCTGGCGCTCTAATGCATCGAGACACTTCTCGAGAATCGGCCGGCGGTTGTAGGTCGGAATAACGACGCTTACGAACATCGCGACGGCCGAAACAAGGAGACCCCCAGCCTACGGACACAAAAAGAGGGGGGCTAAACCCCCCTCTTTTAAAAAATCGTTCTTCAAAGACTGGTTAGAACGATTAATCGGCAGCGCCACCGTTGTTGGCAGTTCCAGTTACACCATTGCCGGCACCTTCGCCCCGGCCATCGTTACGCATTTTACGCTTTTTAAATTTGCGCGCATAAGCGCGGTTGCGCTCCTGTTTCTCTTTCTTCAGGTTTCTGCGCTTGGCCATCCGTTGGTGTCACATTCAATTTCCACCATCTTACTGAACAGCAGGCAATAAACAGCCATCTTCCATTTGAAGAAGACGGTCGGCCACATCCAAAATGCGCGGATCGTGGGTCACCATCAACACCGCACAGGATTGCTCCCGGGCCAGTTTCTTGAGGAGATCCACCACTTCCCGTCCGGTTCTGCTGTCGAGTGCTGCGGTGGGTTCATCAGCCAAAAGCAAACGCGGATGGGCAGCGAGGGCACGGGCTATCGCAACACGCTGTTTTTGGCCACCCGACAGATCATGGGGCAACTGGCCCATTTGATGATCATCCAAACCAACCGCCCTAAGCCAAGTGCGTGCTTCGTTCCTTCGCGCCCGATAACTGAGATCCGGCAGCAGATCTGCACCCATTTGCACGTTTTGTTCTGCCGTTAGGCAGCGCAATAGGTTGTGGCCCTGAAAAATCATTCCAATGCGACGGCGCACTTGTTGGCGGCTGCGGCGTCCTGCACCGTCTAATCGTTGACCGAGCACATGCACCGACCCCTGTTGCACCGTGCGTAGAGCACCAATCAGCGTGAGCAATGTGGTTTTGCCGCATCCCGAAGGGCCGGTGAGCAGCACAACTTCTCCAGGGTTGATGCGCAGGGAAATGTCTTCAAGAACCTGACGGCGCATCGCACCTTGTCCGTAGGAGTGGCTCAACGTGTCAATCGACACCGCCGGGAGCACCGAATCAAAGTCTTGAACAACAGGCATATCAGAAGATCTCCGCAGGATCGGCATCGATCAAACGGCGCATGGCCAACAGCGACGACAGCATGCACATCACAAGAATCATCACCAGAACAGTGATGGCGCGGGCAGGGTCCATCCCCACGGGAAGTTTTGTGGCGTCGCGAACAAACCAATAGAGACCTTGTCCAGCGAGATAAGCGGGCACATAACCAAGCGCTGCAAGATAAAAGCCTTCTCGCATCACAACCCCGAGCAGGTGACTGATGCGATATCCCATCGCCATCAAGGTGGCGTATTCGGGCAGATGATCACTCACATCGGTGTACAACACCTGATACACAATCACGCAACCCACCACGAAGCCCATGGCAGCCCCCAGGGTGAAGATGAAGCCAATGGATGTGCTGCTTTTCCAGTAGTTCTGCTCGAAATCAATAAAACCTTGTTTCGTCAGAACCGTGACGTCACCGGGCAAGCGTTGCTGAAGACGCTCCACAGCGAGATCGGGATTGGTTCCAGGCTTTAAGCGAATCAGGCCCACCTCAATGCCACCAGGCGATTTTTGAGGCATCAAGTCCAAAAACGTTTCGGTGCTCGTCAGCAAATTTCCATCCGCACCAAAGCTGGTGCCCAAGCTCACCAACCCTTCCACACGAACGCGGTTCCCAGAGATCTCTGTTTCCACAACCTTCCCCTCGTTGTACCAATCGGCAATCGGGCCAAATTCAGGACGCGACAGCCGGTCAAAGAGGATTCGGCCTTTTTGCTTCAACACCCCGGTTTGATCCGCAAGTCCAGGGTCCAAAAAGAAGGGATCATCAGGATTGAAGCCCAGGGCAAGGATGGCTCGGTTTCGACGGGTTTCTGGATTGCGCCACAACATCAGACCCCAATGAACAGGTGTGACGCCTTCGACCGAGGGGTCAGCCAGGGTTTGAATGAGTCGTCGTCGCGGGAATCCCGCCATCCGCACCGAGCTCGCCGAACGGGGGCTGATCAGCACTAAGTCGGCATCAAACAGGCGGTGAACCGTGACGCTCGCATCGAACAAGCCATCCCGAAAACCGAGCTGCATGAACATCAGGATCCCGGCGAAACTGATGCCAGCCAGGGCCACCAACAACCGCACAGGTTGTCGGGTGAGCAACATCCACGAAAGGGGAATACGACGTCCCTGCCAAGACCAAGTCATGGGGTGGGCTGGAAACGGGCAATCACTTTCAACCCAGCCAAGCGCATCACCCTTTTGGCATCAGCAGGATCCAAACCAACATCAACCTGCACCACCCGGGCATCCGCATCGCCGGTGGGGTCGGTCGACAACACAGCACGCTGCTCAACCTGGGGACTAATCCGAATCACGCGACCATTCAGATTGCCTTTGAAACCACCATTTTCACTCGTTAAAAGCACGATTTGACCCATCCGGATACGCGCAACATCCGACTCATAAACCTCAATTTTGGCTTCCATCTTTTGACTGGCCCCAACATCCATGACGCCATCGCTGCCAGGGCGTTCTCCCTCATGGGCATGAATTTCAAGCACTAGGCCGTCAATCGGCGAGGTGAGTTGGCTCAATTCAAGATCTGTTTGCAAACCCTTTCGAGCCGCCAATGCCTCTAAGCGTTGACCCTGCATCCGGATCAGCTCTTCACGTTTGTTATCCACCAACACCCGTTCAGCAGCCCCCGACTCAGCTGCTTTTTGAAAGCGACTGACCTCAACCGTTTGCAGAGCTATTTGCAGCTGAAGACTTTGTAATTTTGCGTTGATTTCCTCTAGATCTGCCAAGAGTCCCTGGCGGTGATCAAAGGTGGCCAACACCTCACCACGTTGAATCAGCGCACCTTCATTCACATGAAGGGCTGCGATTCGAGGCGTTCCCGCGATGCCCGCGGTCGGTGCCGCAAGACTACGAATATCGCCGGCGGGCTCCAGTTGACCGAGGGCTGCCACCGCTTCAGCTTTCCTAGGAAGCGCCTGCTCTGGAACAACTGGCGCGCTTTGAAGCTCTGAAGGCTTTGGACGCAGTAACCAACAACCGCCAGCCGCAACAACGACTGCAGTGGCTGCGATCAAAGGACGAGGAATCTGGAGCATTAAAGAGTTGGCGGGTTATCAAACAGCAGAAGCTCGATGTATCGATCGGCCCACTCTGGATCGAACGCTTTCTCGAGCACCCGGCGGGTTTTGTCGTTGCGCTTCTGTTGAAGGCAGTAGTTCAGTTGGCCTTCATACCGAGCAATCGTAGAAACAGCTCTTGGTGATTCGGGAATCGCGCGCGATGCGCAGTCAGTAAGGACCTTGAGATAGTCGGTGACGACCTGATTAAAAAGAGCCTCCTCATCGGCTCCATCCGGCCGAATAAAACACACCTTGCTCGAAAAAATGGTCCCCCAGCCAGGCAGGTCTCGCACCTGACGAAATGCTGGCCTTTCGATCGACTCAAGGCCTTCGAACACAGGATCGGGTAATCGTCCCGATGTGGGCGATAGATCCACAATCGCTGCTGATATTCCCGCAGGACCCGCAACGATATCGGCACCAAAAATCGGTAGGTCGTATCGGGGATCAGGAAACCAAACGCAGTGAAGAATCTGCAAGCCGTTACCGAGTCTTGCTATTTCCAGATGAATTTTGCGAAAACCTCGGCACTGATACAGCTCATTGCCGATAAAAAGCGTTTCACCATCGAGTTCTCCATGAATCGCCTTGAGGTCTTCAGCGGTGCTTAACGGTGCAAGTTCTGGAAGTTTTTGCCAAGACGAACGGATGGACGCTGCGAGCGTCAACACCAGAGGATGCAGTTCCTGACAGGGATCCTTCGACTGAGGCTGCATCAAGGCCGGCAGGCACAGAATAGAACTTTGCCACGCAGTTCTGAACCGTTCGTTCTTCGCTCCCAAGTTGGACAACTGGACTTTGCCCAACGGCACCCGTTGCGTGGCGGCAGCGATGCCCGATGCACCGCTCACCTGCATTGATTTTTGGTGCCAAGCCGGCAGCAGCAGTGAGCGGTCTGGTGAGGAAGGCATCGCCCATTTTCTTGAACACATGGTGTTCAAGGGAAGTGGTCGTCTAGCCGCTGGGGCATTCGATGAAGCCATCGAAGCGCTTGGAGGCAGCAGCAATGCAGCCACTGGATTCGACGACGTGCACTTTCACGTTTTGGTCCCACCAGATCGAGCAGCAGAGGCTCTGGATTTGCTTCTCGAACTTGTGCTGAAACCAGCTCTCGAACCGCAGGGCTTTGCCACAGAAAGAGATGTGGTGCTCGAAGAGATTGCCCAATATGCCGACCAACCCACCGAGCAAGTGCTGCAAAGCATCTTGAGCTTGGGTTGTGGAGACCACGCCTATGGCAGACCCATTCTTGGCGACGTTGCAACCCTCAACGCCATGGAGCCCAGCCTGATGCAGCGGTTTCACCAACGGCGTTATCTCGGGCCGAATTGCACACTTGCCCTGGCTGGCCCTGCCCCAGAAACTCTCAAACCGGCCATCGCAGCATCGGCTCTAGCGGACCTACCAGCAGATCAAAACAAGCCCAGCTCGCATCAACCCTTGCCGTTGATGCTTCAAGCCGGCCGCCACACGCAACGGGTCGACCGATTGGAGTCGGCGCGAATATTGATGCTTTGGACGACAGCTCCCGCCCACAACCAGGACGCCGTCATGGGAGCAGATCTCGCAACAACATTATTAGGTGAGGGAAGAAGAAGCCGTTTGGTGGAGCGTTTACGGGAAGAGCTTCAATTGGTTGAGAGCATCTCGATGGATCTCACAGCCTTGGAGGAGGGGAGCCTCATCACCCTTGAAGTGATCTGCCAAGAGGACGCATTGTCCGCCGTCGAACAAGAGATCAGTGCAGTGCTGCATCAAGTGGCAAACGAAGCCGTCTCAGAACAAGAGTTACGGCGTGGTTATCAACTTGTGAGCAATAGCCTCCGCTATTCGTTGGAATCTGTCGGACATGTGACCGGTCTTTGTGCCAGCCACGTGCTTTGGCATCGCCACCAAGACTTGTTATCTCCCCTAAACCTCCTAGGCCACTGGAGTACCGACCGACTACAGACCGAACTATTTCCTGCGCTTCTGCCTGAAAAGGCCTGTGTATTGATTGCTCGCCCGGGAGATCACCAGTGAAATCAGCACTGGATGTTCTGGTCGAACCTCTCGCGTCACCGGGCGTGATGGCCGCAAAGCTTTGGCTGCCATTTGGCAGTGCTTGCGATGCCAAAGATCAGCGCGGTGCCCACGACTTATTGGCATCGCTTCTGAGCCGGGGCTGCGGCCCTTACAACCCAAGGGAACTCGCCGATGTTGTCGAAGGATGTGGAGCAGGGCTGCGCTGCGATGCCCAAGAGGATGGGCTGCTGCTGAGCCTTCGCAGCACCCTGGAAGACGCTGAGCTGCTTCTTCCGTTATTGGCGTGGATGGTGCTGGAACCGCATCTCGCACCGGATCAGGTCGCCCTTGAAAAAAGCCTTACCCTGCAAATGCTGCAACGGCAGCGGGAAGACCCATTCCACATGGCAGCCATCGCCTGGCGAGAACTGGCATTCGGCGCTGGCGGCTATGGCCATGATCCGATGGGAGTGGAATGCGACCTCCAAAGCATCGAGCGTCAGCAGATTCTTCCCCTGGCCCAGCGACTCCCCAACGGGCGAAGCGTTTTGAGCCTGGCGGGCTGCTTACCCGATGACATTGAGCACCACATTCATGCCATGGATGGATTCCGTGGCTGGCCCTTAGTCGTTGAAGAATCAAACGTTTGTCGTCTCAATTACGGAACGCCTGCGTGCGAAACGATTCACCTTGAATCCATGGACACCGAACAGGTGGTTCTGATGCTTGGACAAGCAACGGTCCCCCACGGACATCCCGATGATCTGGTGTTGCGTTTGCTCCAATGTCATCTCGGGGTTGGGATGTCGAGCCTTCTGTTTCGACGTCTTCGAGAGGAACACGGTGTTGCCTATGAAGTTGCGGTGCACTATCCACAACTCATAGGACCAGCCCCATTTGTGCTCCTGGCTGCTACAGGAATGGAGCGGGCAGAACTCAGTCTGCGCCTCCTCCTTCAAAGCTGGGACGAACTCAGACAAACCACTCTGAGCCAAACCGATCTCACCCTTGCCCGCGCCAAGTTCATCGGTCAGATGGCGCAGGCACGACAAACCTGCTCTCAACGCGCTGAGCGGAGGGTTCAACTTCGCGCCATGGGACTGCGCGATGACCACGACCAGCGCTGCATGGACGCCATTCAGGCGATCACGGTTGATCAAATCCAAGCAACCTGCCAACGCTGGTTTCAGAAACCCCAGCTCAGCCTCTGTGGCCCTCCAGAATCATTGGAAACGCTCGAACGGGTTTGGGCTGAACGACATTCATAACGAGATCACGGCGTCAAGACATCACTCGATCACGTCATCGGCATCGGTATCGGTATCGGCATCTTTTGTGGTGGCATCGTCTTGAGAAGCATCGTCTTGAGAAGCAGCCTCAAGTTGATCGAGGGAAATTAAATAGGTTCCGCGGCGAAACCGAACAGCAACGGTGTCGAACGGATGAAGCGCGACGACTTCACCCAACTCATCCAGGCTGACAAGGTCCGATGGACGCAACATCGGCATGGGGTCGGCGGTTTTCAAATAAGGAACTTGTCGCTTCAGTCGCAACCTGTCACCAATGGAGGCCGTCATGATCTCTAGGCAGGACATTCATTCTCGAGCAGGATGGGCCCAGTTGCTCGTGGAACGTGAGGGCTCTCGCCATCTGGAGCGGTGCCCTGGCTGGGCTGATGGCCATTTTGATTGGCAGCCTTGTGCCAGCGGCCCTTCTCCTACCGACTCCAGAGATCGCGGTTCTTGATCTCCCTGCAACCTGGCAAGTCTCCGCACTGTTGGTCTGCGCCATGGTGAGTGGCCCTCGCGCTGGCGTTATTGCAGCGGTGGCTTACTTGAGCATGGGCTTCACCAACCTTCCGGTGTTCCACGGTGGTGGGGGGTTGAATTACCTGCTTGAGCCAGGCTTTGGATATTTGGCAGGCTTTGTTCCAGCCGCATGGTTAACCGGCCGACTGGCGCATCAAACGGGAATGCAGGACCTATCAAAGCAATGCCTCTCTGCCGGAGCTGGCCTTTTGGTTTTGCAGTTGTGTGGCCTTCTCAACCTCGGTTTGGGTGCGCTACTCGGGCGGTGGAGTTCACCGTTGCTGAGCCTGATCATGCAGTACTCCGTCAACCCTCTACCGGCACAAATTCTCCTGTGCATTGCATCAGGCTTGCTTGCTGTGATTTTGCGCCGCTTACTGATCGTTGAATCATGAGCAGGTTGCTGCAACGATCCACAACCTTGTCGATTGCTGCAGCCATCGTGCTGATCGATCAGCTGAGTAAAGCGGGACTCTCGGCGATCTTGGTTGATGGCAGATCGATCCCCGCTATTCCCGGGATCCTCTCCCTGCAACTCGTTCACAACAGCGGCGCTGCTTTCAGCCTATTCAGCGGATCCACAGAACTTCTTGGCCTACTCAGTCTGTTGGTGAGTCTGGGAATCCTGGTATGGATTGGGCGACAGCGCGCGATACCTTTTTGGCAAGGCTTAGCGACAGCATGCCTGTTGGGCGGAACGCTCGGAAATGGATTGGACCGGTGGCGCCTTGGCTACGTGGTGGACTTTCTAGCGCTGGTGCCAATTAACTTCCCCATTTTCAACGCTGCAGATATCGCCATCAATTTTGCGGTGCTCTGCTTCGGCATTGATCTCTGGCTCAATCGCCATGACGGAGACCATGCTTAGACCCACCTCGGGAGAACATTCAAAAGTCCACAACCCAACCCTGGGATCAATGGCGATCGCCGTTGGCCTACGGGGCGAAATGGTCTTTGCCGCTAGGGGCCGAATAAGCCAAGCCAAACCATGAAAGGTCGCACACGGCTACTACTTGGACTCGCCTGTGCCTTGCTGGCCATGGTGATCGTGGGAGTTGTTTTACAGGCCGTCCGCACCCTGCTTTGGGATCTCAGTTATTTCCTGCCCCCTTGGCTTCTCACCCCAATTCTGCTGCTCGGACTCGTTCTCATCGCAACCGCCGTTGTCCAGGTGGGTCTGCCTTGGTGGAAGCAACGACAAACAACGGCACAACGCCGCCCCACGCAACCCCTGCAGGCGCCAACCAATCGGCGCGATGCCGCTGACCAAAGCCTGAGCAATATCGACCGTTTGATCGAGAGGCTTGAAAGTGATATTGCCCGCGAAAGCCTTCAGGCTGAGCGAGATCGGGTCAACGAAGAACTGCAGCGTGGAGACCTGGTGGTCGTCGTCTTTGGCACCGGCTCCAGCGGCAAAACATCTTTAATCAGAGCCCTCCTGCAAAAAATGGTCGGAGACGTGGGGGCTCCAATGGGGCTCACCAAAGAAACGCGCAGTTACAGGTTGCGCCTCAAAGGGTTAAGTCGAGGACTGCAACTCGTGGATACCCCTGGGATTCTTGAAGCAGGCGACGACGGTCTGAGTCGAGAAGATCAAGCACGACGACGCGCAATTCGAGCCGACTTGCTTTTGGTGGTGGTGGATGGCGATCTCCGAGCGTCGGAACTGGCGGTCGTGCGCTCGATTGCTGATCTTGGAAAACGGCTTCTCCTTGTTCTCAACAAACGCGATTTACGGGGAGTGGATGAAGAGAAACAACTCCTGCAAGTGTTGCGATCTCGCTGCACAGGTCTGTTGTCGAACGCGGATGTTTTGGCGTGCAGTGCCGCCCCTCAATCGATCCCACAACCAGGTCGGCGGCCCCTACAACCCAAGCCCGACGTGATGGATCTGCTGCAACGCTTAGCGGTTGTGTTGCAGGCTGAGGGAGAAGAACTCATCGCCGACAACATTCTTCTCCAGTGCCGCAACCTTGATTCCCGCGGTCGAGACTTGTTAAACCAACAACGCATCCGCGAAGCGAAGCGGTGCGTCGATCGCTATTGCTGGATCGGAGCAGGGGTCGTAGCCGCCAATCCACTGCCGGGTGTCGACCTCCTCAGTACGGCTGCGGTCAATGCCCAAATGGTGGTGGAAATGGCGGGCATCTACGGCATTGAAATGTCAAAAGAGCGCGCCAAGGAACTCGCCGTTTCGGTAGGACGCACCCTGGCAACCCTTGGCATGGTGAAAGGTGCCATGAGCTTGCTGGGTACTGCGCTCACCGTACATTTGCCGACCCTGTTGGTGGGTCGTGCGATCCAGGGAGTGACAGCGGCATGGCTCACCCGAGTCGCGGGAAGCAGCTTCATTCGCTTTTTTGAACAAGACCAAGATTGGGGAGATGGCGGCATGCAAGACGCCGTTCAAGAGGCGTTTCAGCTCAATCGGCGGGAAACATCGCTGCAACGCTTTTTGGAAACCGCGATGCGTCAGGTGGTGGCGCCACTTCAGCGGTCGGCGAAGCGACAACTTCCGCCCCAGCCAGGGCCTCGGGAGGAGGGGGGAGCAGCGGACCGCGGGCATCAAGAGCGGTGATCATCAAGAGATAGAGCAGTCCAATCGCCACAGAAATTGCGCCGGTCACGATGGCGATCCAGCGGGGTCGCTGCGACTGTTCCGGCATGGGCTGTTGAAGCAATGAATCGATTGTGGTCGATTGGATCAACGCACCGAGCCATTGATCAGTTGTGCCAGTTCGGTCAGATGCTCTGGCGTGGTGTGGGGGTTACCAAAAACCCCCTTCAAACAGAAGCGATCCCCATAGAACGGCCGCGAAAGCATGTACCCCGCTGACAACAGCTGCTGACGCAGATGATCGCTCCAGGCATCACCGCTTGCTGAATCGCTTTGGTTGAGACGAAACGCCTGAATATGCAACTCACCTGGCAACAAGGTGAGGCGAGTGCTGTCCAATTGACTGGCAAATGCCGCTCGTCGCGCCAAGGCATTGGACAGAATCGTTTCGATGCCCACCTCTCCCAGCTGGCGAAGACCAAGCCAAAGCTTGAGAACTTCAGCTGGACGCGTTCCCTGCAGGCCCACCTCTCCGCCATGGTGTTCACCGGTCGGTCGTTCCATGTATGGAAGTCCGGTGCCGAACGTTGTGCTGAGTTGATGCCCATCACGAAGCAGGAGCAGCGATGAGGCCTTAGTGATGCCAAGCAGCTTTTGGGGGTTCAGCGTGATCGAATCCGCCTGATCCAAACCTCTCATCAAGGACGCATGCTCGGCACTCAGGGCAAAGACGCCGCCGATAGCTGCGTCAACATGAAGCCAAACACTGTGCAGTCGACAGAGATCTGCCAACTGAAGCAAAGGATCAATCGCACCGCGAACCGTGGTTCCTGCTGTGGCCACCACCGCCAGACATGGACGCTGCAGACGACGCAAGTGATTCAGCTTTTGCTCAACCGCAGCAACACACAGTCGTCCAGCGTCGTCCGTTGGCAGCAAGACAAGGGCTTCATCCGGCAAACCCATCACCCGCGTTGCCTTGACCAACGACACATGGGAATCGCAACTACACAGGATCACCCCATCGCGAAGGCCTTGCCCACAGGCACGCGCCGTGACCAGTGCCATCAAGTTGCTGAGGGTGCCACCGCTCGCAAGGACACCACCAGCTCCTTTGGGAAGCCCAAGTCGCTGACAAAACCAGCGGCACAATTCCTGTTCCAAGCTGGATAGGCCTGGTGACAACTCATCCGCCAACAGGTTGTTATTGAGCCCCGCACAGACCAGTTCCGCCGCAATGGATGCCGTTAGGGGTGGTGGATCGAGATGGGCGAGAGAGCCTGGATGGGATGGCTGGAAGGCCCCATCCATCACCACCTGCAAATCGTGGAGAAGAGCATCAAGATCCGCCGCCTCAGTATTCGGTGCAATCGACGGCTGGGGACGCATCAGAGGCAAAGGACTGTGCTGCTCCGCCGATCCAATCCAGGCACAAAGCAGATCCGCCGTCCTGTGCAGAAAATCCTGCAGCACAGGATCCGTTGCATAGGGAGCCGCAAACGGTGCCAATCGTGCCGTTGAAGGATTTGGATCGGAACCGGCGTGCAAGAGCGAGGGCTGAACTGACCTAATCCTCGCCCTTCGTGGGATGGTGCTCACAGCCGTGCCTGCGATTCGGAGTGGATCAAACCGATCGATTCCACGAGTGGATGAAGGTGCTGTTGCAGCGGGCTCAGGTCAACGGCCTCAGCGGTGAGGTTCCTGTTGCTGCAGTGGTATTGGGTCCGGATGGTCGAGCCATCGGCCATGGCCGAAATCGACGTGAAACCGAACAAGATCCCCTGGGCCATGCGGAATTGGTCGCGCTTCGACAAGCCGCGTTGATACTTGGAGATTGGCGCTTCAACCAATGTTGCTTGATCGTGACGCTCGAGCCCTGTCCGATGTGTGCCGGAGCTCTAGTTCAGGCCCGAATGGGGACCGTTGTTTTTGGAGCCCATGATCGGAAAAGGGGAGGTCTGGGAGGCACGATGAACCTCTCAACCCACCCCAGTGCCCATCACAAAATGACGGTGATCGGCGGAGTGATGGAGGCCGAAGCTTCCACCCAACTGGAGCAATGGTTCAAGCAGCGGAGGCAACGGAACCGCTGAATTTCGGCAGCTCGGACTCAAACAAATTGAGCAGGTGGGTCACGTTTTCTGGATTGGAGTTGTAGCCCATCAAGCCGATCCGCCAAATCTTGCCGGCCAAAGATCCCAAACCACCACCGATTTCGATGCCGTGTTGGTTCAAGAGGTGCTGACTAAAGGCCTTACCGTCCACACCTTCCGGAATTCGAACCGTCGTCAGCGTGGGAAGCCGACGATCGGCTGGAACATGCATCGACAAACCAAGGCTCTCCAATCCGTTCCATAACGCTTCAGCGTTATGGCGGTGGCGGGCCCAAGATTGCTCGACGCCTTCTTCGGCTAGAAGCCGTAGCGCCTCCCGCATCCCGAAGTTCATGTTGACGGGGGCCGTGTGGTGATAGACACGGTCGCTCCCCCAGTACTTGTTCAGCAGAGAAACATCGAGATACCAGTTCGGAACTTTGTCCGTACGAGCTTCCATCTTGGCTTCAGCCCTTGGCCCCATGGTGAAGGGACCCAACCCGGGAGGACAGCTCAGCCCCTTTTGGCTGCAGCTGTAGGCCAAATCCACCTTCCATTCATCGATGTAGAGCGGCACCCCGCCCAAAGACGTCACCGTGTCCAGCAGCAGTAGGCAGTCATGCTTTCTGCAAAGGTCACCAACCCCTTCCATGGGCTGACAGACGCCCGTTGAGGTTTCAGCGTGGACGATTGCCAACATTGTTGGCTTGTGCTCAATCAGAGCCGCTTCGAGTTCTTCGAGGGAGAACCACTCACCCCAGGGCTTTTCAATGGTTTTGACATTGGCCCGATAACGGCCGGCCATATCGACAAGACGAAGACCGAAATACCCCTTCACTGCAACCAGAACCGTGTCGCCGGGTTCGACCGTGTTAGCAATCGTGGCTTCCATGGCCGCACTCCCCGTGCCGCTCATCGGCAGGGTGAGACGGTTATCGGTTTGCCAGGCATAGCGAAGAAGTTCTTGAACTTCACCCATCAACTCCACATAGAGCGGATCGAGGTGACCGATGGGCGTGCGCGCTAACGCTTGAAGAACAGTTGGGTGGGCGTTGGACGGACCCGGACCCAACAACAATCGGTCGGGTGTTGCGATCGGAGCAAAGGACTTGCGATGACGATCGTCAACATGGAGAAGAGATTGCGACGTCGCCAAGGCCTTGAACGTTATTTCTGAGAACAGAGCCTACGCAGTCATCGTTCCGAATCGGCACCCAAACGGGGCGATTGCAAACCTGCTGAAACCTTGATTCAGCGCTGACGAAGGTTGGTCTCCCCCAACCCACGGGCCAGATGATCAAAGGGTTGCATCACTGAGCCGAGCTTGTCAGCAGGAACACCCTGTTGCAGAAGGCTCTCAGCAACTACTTCGCCCAGTAAAACAATGCTGCGCACAGTCGGACCGGTCGGAACGCCAAGACTCTTATACGTATCGTCCAACCCGTTCAGAACACGTTCATTGAGGATCGTGCTGTCTCCGGCCACAAGCGCATAGCTCGCGTAACGCAGGAAGTAATCCATATCCCGCAAACATGCCGCAAGGCGCCGAGTGGTGTAGGCATTCCCTCCGGGCAAAAGCAAATCTGGTTCATCTTGAAAAAGGCGCTGACTGGCTTCGCGCACAATTTCAGCCGAGTTGGAGTTGATCAACTCAACAGCACGGATGCGCAGCTCCGATTCATCGAGGTATGACTCAATGCTGTCGATCGCCGACCTGTCGAAATAGCGGCCCAGCTGGTCGTAGCGACCGATCAGACCACCAATGGCATCGCGCATGTCTTGGAACTCAGGACTACCCCGATTTGGACGCTAACACCGCTTTACAGCTGAGAAACCCTGGCAGGCCTGTGATCCTGTCTTTTTGACAGAAACGGTTACGCGATCCACATTCAGAAGCCGGAATGTCCCCCTTGATACAAGATGGAGCCATCGAGATCTTTACGGTCTCTCTAATTCCGTCTTTGGCGCCCGTTTTTCATGGCCAAAACCCCCCAGGAAGTCCTTCGTCAAATTAAGGACGAAGGCATAGAGCTAATTGATCTGAAATTCACTGACCTTCACGGCAAGTGGCAGCACCTGACGGTATGCACTGAGTTGCTGGAGGAAGAGTCGTTCACCGAAGGACTGGCCTTCGATGGATCCTCCATTCGTGGATGGAAGGCCATTAACGCCTCGGACATGGCGATGGTGCCGGATCCAAATTCAGCATGGATCGATCCGTTTTACCGCCATAAAACGTTGAGCATGATTTGCTCAATTCAAGACCCTCGCACCGGTCAGGATTACGACCGTTGTCCAAGGGCATTAGCGCAACGCGCTCTCAACCACCTCAACAACACCGGGCTTGCCGACACGGCATTTTTCGGACCTGAGCCTGAATTTTTCATCTTCGACGACGTTCGCTACAACTCGTCAGAGGGTGGATCCTTCTACAGCGTTGACACCATTGAGGCCGGCTGGAACACAGGCCGCATCGAGGAGGGTGGCAACCTTGCGTACAAAATCCAAACCAAAGAGGGCTACTTCCCTGTAGCTCCGAATGACACAGCTCAGGACATTCGCTCCGAAATGCTGCTGCTCATGGCCCAACTGGGCATTCCTATTGAAAAGCACCACCACGAAGTGGCCGGTGCGGGACAGCACGAACTGGGCATGAAGTTCGCGCAGCTGATTGAAGCTGCCGACAACGTCATGATTTACAAGTACGTCGTTCGGAACGTTGCCAAGAAATACGGCAAAACCGCCACCTTTATGCCGAAGCCGGTGTTTAACGACAACGGCACAGGCATGCATGTTCACCAAAGCCTTTGGAAGGGCGGTGAACCGTTGTTCTTCGGTGAAGGCACCTACGCCAACCTGTCTCAGACAGCACGTTGGTATATCGGTGGCATCTTGAAGCACGCGCCGGCATTCCTCGCCTTCACCAACCCAACCACCAACAGCTACAAACGCCTGGTTCCAGGTTTTGAAGCCCCGGTGAATTTGGTGTATTCCGAAGGCAACCGCTCCGCCGCTGTTCGCATTCCTCTAACGGGTCCAAGCCCAAAGGCCAAGCGCTTGGAGTTCCGATCAGGTGATGCCCTCGCCAATCCTTACTTGGCCTTCAGCGCCATGATGATGGCTGGGTTAGACGGCATCAAAAATCAAATTGATCCCGGCGATGGTGAAGATCGCGATCTGTTTGAACTGAGTGCTGAGGAACTCCAGAAGATCGCAACGGTGCCGCCTTCATTGAATGGTGCTCTAGAAGCTCTGAGTGCTGACCGCGCCTTCTTAACCGAAGGTGGCGTCTTCACCGACGACTTCATCGACAACTGGATCGACCTCAAATACGAGGAAGTTCAGCAATTGCGCCAGCGCCCACACCCCCACGAATTCACGATGTATTACGACGCCTGATTTAGGTAGTTGGAGTCTCCAAAGCCCGCCTCAATTGAGGCGGGCTTTTTAGTGCCTACTCAAAGCCGCATTTTTCTGTCGCATTCGTTGGAATAGTGGTCTTGTGCGATGTCTCGATGGCGACCACGCCCTTCAGCAAATTGGCTTACCAGACCCTTCAACAGGGCAAAAGCATCGCTGGACTGGCCCATAAGGAGCTAAGCACCAAACTGATGGAGCTGGTGGCTCCAGAGGCGATGCCGACCACCGAGTCGGTGTCACCAGACATTCTGCAAACGTTGCGCAATGCCATGGCACAGCTCGAGGAGCGTGATTGGCAAGAAGCTGAGCAGGGCGTCTATCCAACATCACTGTTATTCGATGCACCCTGGCTGGATTGGGCCAGTCGCTACCCCCAGGTTTGGCTTGACCTGCCCTCGATCTGGAATCGGAGGAAAGAACGCAATGTGCGTGATCTTCCTAAAGACACCGATCCAGCCCTTTTCCCTGAGTACTACCTTCAAAATTTTCATCACCAAACCGACGGTTACCTCAGTGATCATTCGGCAGGTTTGTACGACCTACAGGTTGAAATTCTTTTCAACGGCACCGCTGATGCGATGCGTCGTCGCGTTATTGCGCCTTTGAAGCGTGGTTTGAAGCATTTCTCAGACCGCAGTCCTGCCTCTGTACGCATCCTTGATGTAGCAACAGGAACGGGTCGAACTCTGCACCAAATCAGAGCCGCTCTTCCCAACGCCGAGCTCATCGGAACAGATTTATCTGACGCCTACTTGCGACAGGCCAATCGTTGGCTCAATAGTGCCCAATCGTCCCTCGTACAACTGATTCGCGCCAACGGAGAATCACTCCCTTTGGCGAATGGATGCTTGCAGGGGGTGACCTGCGTGTTCTTGCTGCATGAACTTCCTGGAGAAGCGCGTCAAAACGTGATCAACGAAGCCTGGAGGGTGTTGGAGCCCGGTGGAGTGCTCGTGTTGGCCGATTCGATTCAATTAGCGGACACACCGGAATTCAGTGTGGTGATGGAGAACTTTCGCAAGTTCTTCCACGAGCCCTACTACCGCGATTACATCGGCGATGACATTGAGGCTCGACTCCACACCGCTGGATTTGAAGGGGTCACGGCTGAATCCCACTTCATGACGAGGATTTGGTCTGCACGGAAGCCGATCTCCAGCCACACCTGAGCGGATTCGCTGACATGCCCTGTGCCCACAAGGCTGGCCGCCATATGGTGAATTCAAACCCAAAGGGTATTCATGACAAATCCCTTTCGGTTGCGTTGGTTAGAAGGTTGGACCTTTCAAGTGGTCCTGATGGAAGGTCACGTTCAAATTGAAGCCCAAGGGTTTGGCATCACCCTTCGAACACCCGTTCGTCCTCAGGAAACACCTCAAGCGGCAGCTGATCGACTGGTTTTGGATGAAGATCGCCGCAGAAGAGCGATGCGACAAGCTTGGATTCGGGGGCAAGATGCTCTGTCGCCCAACAAGGAGACGCGTTATTCGAACGCGAATTCTGAGGAGAGTCTTCCCAACTCACTCGTTGTTGTTGGCGAAGGACATCGCCAATTGGTGGCTTGAGTTGGTTTAAAGATGGGCCATAACCCAAGCCACAACAAATCCTGCTCCTCCCCAGCGCAGCCCTCTCCAAAAACGTGATCCCGAAAGCTGAGGATGAAGCCATCCTTTGAAGTCGCGATCGAGCAACTGTTGAGCGAACGACTGCCGTTGCTTCCAACGGCGTCCCCGAACGCCCAACACCGGCTGATGTTGACATTCTCCCTGTTGGATCAATCGGGAGAGGCCATGAAGCCATTTCAACTGTCGCTGTTCACGACGACGTGGGTTTGGTGGCATCCGCTCGCCTCCTTCAACTCCGAAACTAGATCCACTACATCGCATCGCCATGGCTAAACCAGATTCGATCTGGCCGGAGCAAACCCAGGCCAAATCGACTGAGCTCCATAGCCTCTTGAAAATTGGTGATCGTGATTGGCACCGGTTGAAATCACAATCGAACCGACGCGCCGCCGAACTCCTTGCAGCAGCCCTGGTTCAGTTAATTCAAGACGGCAACCCTGAGGATGTGGCTGCTCTCACCAATCAAGCGCTGGGATGGATCAAAGGAGACCTGAAAGATCCCGGTTGTCCGCGCCACTAATCAGGACGGCGACAGGCGAGTTGAAGCCGATTTCCACGCCGGCTCCAACGAACATCATCAAAACATTGATGAATCAGAAACAAGCCACGCCCATGTTGGGCGTCTACAGATAGGGGAAGCTCAGCGGCACGAGCCGTCGGAGGTAATCCACAACCCTCATCCTGCACCTGCCAAATCAACCAATTGGGAGTCAGAATTCGACGGACGCGGAGTTGTTTTTGGGGGTTTTCGGAATTGCCATGACGCACAGCATTAACCAACGCTTCGTGTAAGCCAAGCTCGACTTTCTGACTGGTCATTTCACAGCCGACAGGTTCAACCAAAAGCTCCAACAGGGGAGCCAGCTGAAGCGTGGACGGCAAAACAAAGTCTGCCCAGCGGAATCGATGAAACGGCACGATTCGCCCGGCGGCAACGACCTCTTTTGAACCTACCTCGTTCGACACCCGATGACAGGAGCAATTAGGCTCGACGGGCTATCAAGGCTGGGTGCTTCAGAACTGCATCCATCAGGCGTACACCCCGCAGTTGATTGATCAAAGGCATGTGGCCCTCAGGTGCTTCTAACGACCACGTGAATGACCGGGGATATCGGGTCCACACACCTTCCCGTTTCCAGCCAATACGCGGCCAAAGTTGGTCAAAGCGACCATCCAAGGTGGTTAACAACCTCGCCTGGCTCGTAAAGCCAAACCGTCCCTGGGAATACACCGTCCAAAGACGATCAATGCTGACGAGATCAACGCCCTGCATGGCGGGCACTTCACTGAAATAAACGTAACCACGCTGAACCGCAGCATCTCCCGCGAGCTCACGCAACATGCTGCTCGTAAGACGATCTGCCGCCTCAAAGTCTTGATTCAAAAGATCTCGCTGCAACGCAACAAAATCGAGACCCATGGCTGATTCCACGCTTAACCAGCCGGCCGTGGAACCCTTCAGCAGCTCCGATAAGGCGGCAGGACGATGGCGCTGGATCACCTGAAGGATCCAACCAGGCGCCCAATCGTCACCCTTGGGGTCAAAGGGCAGCAATTCGGAAGCATCCAACGTCACCAGGTCATCGACCCGAGATTCAATCGTCTTGATCAGCGGCCGGCGCTGACGGGGATTACCAGCGGCGAAGCGCTCAATGAGCATCTCAACGCTGAGGGACGTGGTGGGAGAAGAACCGGAAAGCATTTTTCGCAACCGGCTTTGTCGAGCACGGCGTTATCCCACTATGTCAGGCATGGGAGATGACCATTTCACTTCAATCGAACAGCTGCGGCAACTCCATGGACCGCTGATCGATGTCAGAAGTCCCTCCGAATTCGAGAAGGGGCATTGGCCAGGGGCTGTGAACCTCCCCTTATTCAGCGACGACGAGCGCGCCGCCGTTGGGACCAGTTACAAGCAAGACGGGCGATTGAAAGCCATTCACCTGGGGCTGCGGATTACTGGACCGAAGATGGCGGTCTTAGCCGAACAGCTCGACCAATACAGGGGGGCAGAACAGTTGAGACTGTATTGCTGGAGAGGCGGGATGCGCTCAGCAAGCATGGCTTGGCTTGCGCATCAAATTGACCTCAACCCTCTGCTGCTTCAAGGGGGATACAAGGCCTATCGCCATTGGGCTCAATCAAGTTTCGATCAGGAATGGCCCTTAAGGATCATGGGTGGTCGCACCGGTACGGGAAAAACCGATCTGCTGCTGGCTCTGCAGATCAAAGGTGTTGCCGTTTTAGATCTTGAGGGTCTTGCCAACCATCGCGGCAGCAGTTTCGGAGGTCTTGGACTACCAGCTCAACCCAGCACTGAGCACTACGAAAATCTTCTCGCTGAGGTTCTTGATCACCATCGGCGCCAGGGTGCCGGTTCCATCTGGCTCGAGGCGGAAAGCATTCAGGTCGGACGCTGCCGCATCCCAAAAGGTCTTTTTGATCAAATGCAAACCGCACCTGTTCTCGAAATCCAGCGCAACCTCGACGAACGCGTTGAGCAGCTGGTGGAGGTCTATGGACAACAGGGCTCTGAGGGCTTAGCAGAAGCCACCAACAGAATTAGTCGTCGACTGGGTCCCCAACGCACTCAGCAGGCTTTGGAGGCCATTGCAGCCCAAGACTGGGCGACAGCCTGTCGAGCCACACTCGATTACTACGACCGCTGCTACGACCACGAACTGGCACGCTGCCCCGACAGAAATAGCGTTGATTTGACCGGGCAAACCGCGGCAGTGGCCGCAGAGACGCTGCTCAAAGCCAAACTTGTGGAACTTTCCGCCTAAGATCCCGCTTCAAGAAAGGGGATCCTATGGCCGAGGCAAAAGGAACGGCATCGATTCAATTTTTCAGAGGCGTCGATGAGCCGGTCGTCCCCGATATTCGTCTCACTCGCAGCCGTGATGGGAGAACCGGCCAAGCCACATTCGTGTTCGAGCAACCTCAAGCCCTGGCCCCAGAAACCTTCGGGAACATCGGAGGCATGTGGATGGTGGATGAAGAAGGGGAAATGGTCACCCGTGAAGTAAACGGAAAATTCGTCAACGGCATTCCTAGCGCCCTCGAAGCCACCTACACCTGGAAGACAGAAGAAGATTTTGAACGGTTTATGCGCTTCGCCCAGCGCTATGCCGATTCCAACGGACTTGGTTACTCACAAAATCAAAAGTCTGATCAATCAGACGCAGCAACCGAAGAACAAGCTTGAGATTGCCTCACTGGCTGTCACTTACAGCCTTAATTGCAGCAACAGTTCTGCTGTGGTCGTTGCGTGAGGTCTTGCTGCTCCTGTTCGCGGGGGTTGTGGTGGCAATGGCCCTTTGCACGCTTGTAGGCATCTTGCGTGAACGTCGCCCCATGGGTCGTTCCCTCGCACTCGTGATCTGCTTGGGCGGTCTTTTGACGATTTTCACCGTCATTCTCACAGTGGTGATCCCCCCTTTTTTGGAGGAATTCGCTGTTCTTTTGCAGCAACTTCCTAAAGCAGCGCAAACACTCTTGGGGTTGTTGATGGACTGGATCGATGGCATCAGCCAAGCGATCTACGGAGCTGATTCCGCTTCCAATCTTGACGAGCTTGGCGTCTCCGACCCGAGCAAATTGGTGCCAGATGGTCAGTCCATCGCAGCCGGGCTTGGCAGCGGTGTGCTCGGCCTCCTTGGTCTGGCCGGCAACGTGGGTAATGCCGTATTGCGCCTGCTCTTCGTGGTTGCAGTAGCACTCATGGTGAGTGTGCAACCCCAGGCCTATCGCGGCGTGGGCTTGCAATTGGTTCCGTCGTTTTATCGACGCCGGGCTGCAGAGGTCTTGGATCGATGTGGACAAGCTCTGAGCAGTTGGATGGTGGGAGTGTTGATCAGTTCAGTCGCTGTCTCAGCACTGTGTGGCATCGCTTTATCGCTTTTGGGTGTGAAATTAGTACTCGCTAACGCCCTGCTTGCTGGACTTTTAAACATCATCCCCAATGTGGGACCAACGATGAGCACGGTGTTTCCTATGGCGGTTGCCGTGTTGGATGCTCCCTGGAAATCGATCGCAGTGCTTGGAGCGTATGTGGTGATCCAAAACATGGAGAGTTATGTGATCACCCCATCGGTGATGCATCACCAAGTGAAATTGCTCCCTGGCTTGACCTTGGCCGCCCAGTTCGTATTCACATTGATGTTTGGACCGCTGGGGTTGCTCTTGGCATTGCCCTTAGCCGTAGTTTTTCAAGTCGTGATTCGTGAAGTCTTGATCCACGACGTTTTGGATCATTGGACCAACTCTGGAGCGACGCCATGACGGCAAGAAGCGTCTTGGTGGCCCTAAGCCTCGTGGTGCTGACCTTACTGACATGGCACTTGCGCTGGGTGTTGTTGGTGTTGTTTGGCGCCGTGGTGGTGGCGGTGGCCCTGGATGTGCTGATCCAAAGCCTTCAAAAATGCACAAAGCTGGAGCGTCCCGCAGCGCTCGCTGTTGTGCTGGGCCTCTTGCTCTTAGCGGGAGCGTTCCTTGGTCAGCTCCTTCTACCGGAATTGCTCGATCAGTTCCGGCAATTGGGGCGAGACCTTCCCCAATTGGTTGGAAAGTTGTCTGATCTGATCAGCAGCGACCCCCGTCTAGAGCAGTTTGACGAGGCCATTGGCTCAGCCATCAATCTCAAAGGACTTCAACCCCTACTTGGTTTTGCAGGTGGGGCTGCCAACACGTTGATCCAGCTCTTGCTGATGGTTCTGCTGGCGATTCTTCTTGCGCTGGATCCCGGTGCCCACCGCCGCATGCTGCTTGCGGCTTGCCCACGGCCAGCCAGGGAACAGTTGGACCAGCTTCTGGATGAATGCAGACATGCACTGGGCGGTTGGCTCAGCGGAATGACCCTCTCAGCCACAACTGTCTTTCTGCTGACATGGGGCGGATTACTTGTCCTCAAAGCACCGCTTGCCCTCTTAAGTGCGCTGGTTTGTGGATTCCTCACCTTTGTTCCCACCATTGGGCCAACGGCCGCCACTCTTCTCCCGACCGGGCTAGCGCTTCTCCAGTCACCACAACTGATGGTGTCTGTTCTGGTGTTCCGTCTCATTCTTCAAAACCTCGAAGCTTTTCTGCTCACACCGCTACTGCTTCGGAAAACGGTCAATCTTCTCCCAACAGTGGCGTTGATGGCGCAATTCAGCCTGGGGGCTTTGCTCGGTTTACCCGGTGTACTTTTGGCTCTTCCCTTGGTTGTTGTGCTGCAAGTGCTGATGCAACGGGTCGTTGTGCAGCAAATCATGGATCGATGGGCCTAGGTCCGACGGTTACATACGGTGGATTGTGATCACCTTCATACGATCGAGTTGGACGTCATTTTTAATTTTTCCCGTTACGAGGAGCTGCGAGAGGCCGTGCAGCAACTCCAGCGCGACAACTTTGATCCCGAACTTCTTCGCGAAGAAGCCCATGACCTCTTCGAATCATGGTGGTCATCCAATAACAGTCAGGGGGAATGGAATGAGGCCATCAAAGAACGAACCTGGAATTCACTTTGGAACGAATTTGGTCCTAAGGACGTTCAGCGATAGCGCCGCCATAAAGAGACAGAGCTCAGCAGAACAACAATCGCCAGTTGATGATCGCGGATCGCATAGGTCATCGCCGTCAGAGTGAAGTGATCCGCAAGGAGAATGAGCTCTGTGCGCAAGTCACCAAACGCCAGCAGGATCAGTAGGAGAGGAAACCATCCAGCTGAACGACGCTGCAGCAGGGGTCGTGCGGAGTTCATCAGCTTGTTAATCACCCTGTGGTTGCCACAACGTGAGCAATGAGGGAGCAAGGGCAATACTCGACCAACTCCCCACCACCACGCCCAGGGCAAGGGCAATCGCAAACCAATACAGGGTGGAGCCACCGAAAAACACCAAGGCCAGCAAAGGCATCAAGGTGGTTCCACTGGTGTAAAGCGTCCGGGTCAGGGTGGCTGATACGGCCTGATCCACCTGAAGCTTCAGGGGCAAATCAGACCCTTGTTGGGTGCGTTCACGGATCCGATCGAATACCACAACCGTGTCGTTCACGGAGTAGCCGGCAATGGTAAGCAGTGCCACGGCAAACAGGCTGTCGACTTCCAGCTGAAAGAACAATCCGAGCCAAGCAAAAATGCCGCAGACGATGACAACGTCATGGGCCAAGGCGACCAGTGCCAAGAATGCATATCGCCGGTCGTAGCGGAAGGAGATGTAGACGGCGATCCCCGCAAACGCCACCAGCAAGGACACCAAGCTGCTTTGCAATAACTGGCGCCCCAGGCTTGGCCCAATGGTGTCAACCGATTGACCACCATCCCTGAACGGACCAGCGACCGGTTCAACGGCCTGAATGACCGCTTGTCCCTGGGCGGCAGACAGCGTGGGGAGCCGCAACAACAGCGATTGGCCCGCATCGAGCAACTGCACCCGAGGTGCATTCAGTTGCGGTAACGGCGCATTGCCCTCTTTGGGAAGAGCCAATCCACGGATGACATCCGATACGGCAATCGCTTTGAGATCGGAGCAGGTTGGGTCGCAATTGCGCTCAAGCTGGATTTGGGTGCCACCCGTGAAATCAAGGCCAGGACGCAGCGGTGCACGAATCGCTGGATCCAGCCAACTGGTCACTAAACCAATCAGGCTCACCACAACAACCGCTGCTGAAATCAGCCACACGCGTTGTCGCATCGAGCTCAAAGACCAGCGCAACTGACGGACTTCGGCCGTCGCGGGGGAAGACGCGTCAACCATGGATCAGGCGGAGGGGGTAGGGAGCTGACTGTTGGGCAAGAAATTATTCGGGGAACGAAGACCCGAATAACCCATCAGGAATCGCAACAGCGTGCGGGTACACGTGAGTGCCGTAAACAGGCTGAGCAAAACGCCAATCCCCAACGTTGCAGCGAAACCCTTCACCAAACCCGTGCCAAGGAAGAACAAGGCTGCGCAGCTGATCAGCGTGGTGAGATGACCATCAACAATGGATGAAAAGGCCTCGGAAAAGCCTGTATCAATCGAACGAATTAGCGTGTTGCCACGCCTCAATTCATCCTTAATCCGCTCAAAAATCAACACGTTGGCATCCACCGCCATGCCAATACTGAGAATGAAACCTGCAATCCCAGGGAGCGTGAGGGTGACAGGAATCAAGGCATACATTGCCAAGTTAAAAAGGGCGTACAAGCTCAAAGCAACCACCGCCACGGCCCCAGGGAGCCTGTAGGCCAAGACCATAAAGACCGCCACAAAGGCCAGACCAGATAGGGCCGCCACCAAGCTTCGACGGATGTTTTCGGCACCAAGGGTTGGACCAATGGTGCGAACTTCAATGATTTCAACGGGTAGAGGCAGCGATCCACCGCGGAGCTGAACTTCCAACTCTCTCGCTTCTTCAGCGGTGAAGTTTCCACTGATACTGGCGGCACCACCGGAGATGCCGGCAGCTTCGAACTGGGGGCCAACACTGGCTTCGCTGATGGCTTGACCATCAAGAACGATGCCGAGCAGCCGGTCGGTTCCAGCAATGGATTTCGTGAGCTCAGCAAACGCCTCAGCCCCGTCACTGTTGAACGACAGGGTGACTTCCCAACTATTGGGGTTGTTTTGCAACGGCTGACGACCTGCCGTAACCAAATCCTTACCCGTTAAGGCAGCGGGCTCGAACTGTTGAACGATTTCCTCATTCACCTTCTCGAGGAGCTGTTGCAACTGATCGGTTTCGCTGGTGGCCTCACCATCGAGACCAAAGAGCTTCTGGGCCTCAGCCAATTGGTCGAAATCGATCCCATCGTTGTCATCGATATCGCCATTAAGAGCTTGTTCTTCTCGCAACCGCAAAATGGCGCGGACTTGCGATCGCAACTGACGCAAACTTCTGAGATCTCCCTCCGCACCTGGCTTTTGTGCACGGAACTCCAACATCGCGGTGCTGCCAAGCACCCTTGCCGCTCGGGTTGGATCCTGTTCGCCGGGGAGTTGAAGCACCAACTGGGTATCACCCACGGTTTGAAGCGTCGACTCGGCTACACCAAGACCATTGACACGGCGCTCCAGCACCGCTTTCACCGCCTCCATTTCCTCGGAGCCCACGCGGGTAATCTCCCCAGCCGGCTGCACCTGCACGGTGAGCTGACTACCCCCGCGTAAATCAAGACCCAATTCCAACGGAGTCCGAAGCAAAAACATCCCAGCCGCTATGGCCAAGGCAAGAACAAACGCAAACCAACCCTGATAACGCGCCATCAACGTCAGAGACCCTTGGTGACCATCTCTTTCGCCGCCTCAACAATTTGATGGGGCTGAATGATGGTCAGATTTTCAAGGGAGCCGTTGTAGGGCGTTGGAATGTCTTGACTCGACAGCCGAATCGGACGGGCATCGAGATCGTCGAAACAGTGCTCCGTAATCAGCGCAAGTAGCTCAGCGCCAATTCCGCCAGTTTTCATGCACTCTTCCACCACAATCACGCGGTGAGTCTTCCGAATCGATTGACTGATGGTGTCCATATCCAGTGGCTTCAAGCTGATCAGATCAATCAGCTCAACACTCACGCCTTCGGCCTCTAACTGCTCAACCGCCTTCAGGCAGTGATACCGCATTCTCGAGTAGGTGATGATCGTGATGTCACTCCCCTCCTGCACGAGATCAGCTTGATCGAGGGCACAGGTGTAGTCGCCTTCTGGCAGCTCTTCTGTGAGGTTGTAGAGCAGCACATGCTCAAAGAAGAGCACGGGATTGTTATCTCGAATCGCGGCCTTCATCAGGCCTTTTGCATTCGTGGGAGTACTGCAAGCCACGATTTTGATGCCGGGCACCGCATGGAAGTAAGCCTCGAGCCTTTGGCTGTGCTCAGCACCCAGTTGACGGCCTACACCACCCGGACCGCGCACCACGGTCGGAATCGTGAAATTGCCCCCACTCGTGTACCTCAACATCCCCATGTTGTTGGAGATTTGGTTGAAGGCGAGGAGCAAAAAGCCCATATTCATGCCTTCAACAATCGGCCGCAGGCCGGTCATGGCAGCACCCACAGCCATGCCTGTGAAACCGTTCTCAGCGATTGGGGTATCGAGAACCCGTAGTTCGCCGTATTTCTCGTAGAGGTCTTTGGTGACCTTGTAACTGCCGCCGTATTGGCCGACGTCTTCCCCCATCACGCAGACGTAGGGATCGCGGGCCATCTCCTCATCGATGGCTTCGCGCAGAGCGTTGAAGAGAAGTGTTCCTGCCACGGCTTCACTGTGATCCCGGCTAATCCGGGGAATGAAGCCAAGCTATCTCAGCCTGCGCAAGCTCAACCGCCTGCCGCGAAGGTAAAGAGCAACAAAACTGACAACAACATCGCTGGCGACAACAGCAGCACCAGTTGACCGAGGTCATGGGGCGTCATCCAACCACTGCAAGATGAATCGACGCTAGGCAGGGTTCTGATCCTTGCTTGCAAAAAGACTGCGAAGGAACACCAACGTCAAACCAAGGGCCACAAAGCTTGTGCTGAAGGTGGCGATGAACGACAACCCCACCAACAGCGTCTTCAACGTGACGGCGATATTTGTGGCAATCGGTGAGCTGTAGTGCGGGGGATGGACGGCGAAGTACACCACCATTCGCCGACTTAACCCCAGGGCAAGCCAAGCCAGGACGCCTGCCGTGAGGGCCCCAGACAAAAAGCTGAGAGGCCCTTTTCTCGGATCCCGCGGTTCTTCGACTGAATCGGTCGGAGTGGGGTCAGTCATGACGCAATCCTCACGCCATCGCTTCGAAACGAGCAAGTCCAAGCTTTTAATCCGGCTGCCTTGAGCTGTGGACCCAGGTCAGCAGCAGCCTGATCACACTGGTCTTGATCGCGAAACAAGGCAAAACAACTGGGGCCCGAGCCGCTCATGGCAACCGCGAGGGTATTGGGGAGCATTTTGAGCAACTGAAGCGACGCCTGAACCGCCTGCGTTTCCGGTGCCACCACCACCTGCAAATCATTCCGGAGAGGCGGTGGGCACTCAGCCCGTAACGGCTGAAGCCATGGGGCCTCCCGCAGGTTCTGTCGGCACTGCTCAAACGCCATCTCCCCCTCTAGGTAATCCATGCCTTTGAGCTCTTTACAGCGTTGATAGGCCCAGGGAGTGGACACACTCACCAGGGGATCCTTCACCAAAAGCACAGCCAATCCCTCCGTTGTTGGAGCCACGGGTTCCAATAACTCACCACGACCAAAACAAAGCTGTGTGCCTCCAGCCACACAAAACGGCATATCCGAGCCGAGTTCAGCAGCCATGGACTCGAGGGCAGCTGGGGTGTAGCCAAGTCCCCACAACGCATTCAGCCCCACCAGAGCCGCTGCGCCGTCGCTAGAGCCTCCCGCCAAGCCTGCCCCAATGGGAATTCGCTTCTCCAGATGCATCGAAACCCCCAGCTCGCTGAAGCCCGACCTGGACCGCAGCAGCATTGCCGCTTTCAGCACCAAGTTGTCGGCACCAGTACTCAGGCTGGGATCGTCACAACGAAGCGTGATTTGTGCGTCAGCAGTGTTGGTGAACTGGAGGGAATCGGCCAGGTCGATGCTCTGCATCACCATCGCCAATTCATGAAAGCCATCGGACCGCAGTCCCAACACCTCCAAGTGCAAATTCACCTTGGCCGGTGCCGTCACAGTGAGCATGGCGATCGGAAGGCGGTTCAAACGTCTTGATTCAAACCCCTGGCGAGGGCAACCCAGGCCTCAGCGGCCACCTCTTGGGGACGTTGCTGCAGGCTGATTCCCACTGATGCCGCCAACGGTTCCAAAATCTGAGGTTCGATGACACCGGCCAGGGTGTTGCGCAACATCTTCCGCCGCGCTTGAAAGGCTTGCTTCAGCAATGCTTCAACGCGACTCGCAAGATCGATGGGCAGGCGCCTCTCTGGAGGAAATGGCTTAAGAAGGATGACTTCTGACTGCACCTTCGGTGGTGGCTGAAAACAACGGGGCGGAACGGGGCAGACCAAGGAACAATCCGCCAAAAGCTGCATGCGAACACTTAAAGCACTGAAGCTGCTCCGCCCGGGCTGGGCGCGAATCCGTTCGGCCACTTCTTTCTGTAGAAGCAGTACAAGACAGTCATAGGTGGGCTCGACTGGACGATCGAGGCGGCCAATCAGTCGCGCCAGCAACGGACCCGTGATGTTGTAAGGAATATTGGCAACTACTTTGTTGGCAAATCCGCCATCCCCCAGGTGTAGCGGTGCATCCAAGACATCGCCCTCGCGAAGGCTGAACCTGCTCTGGGCTCCGAAGCGATCGTGTAAACCCTGCACCAAGTCGCGGTCCAATTCGATCGCATGGATTTGGGCCGCCGCTGAGGCCAGCAAACGTTCTGTCAAAGCACCACGACCAGGACCGACCTCCAACACGCGGTCGTCTTGCTGCAGACGGGCAGCGCTAACGATCTGATCCAGCACCCGCGCATCACGCAGCCAGTGCTGGCCAAAACGCTTACGGGCGGTATGGCCTGAAAAGGACATCTCGGTTTCGGGATTCCCGAACTGGATTCATTCACTGTGCCCGAGGCCGGGACGAGCTGGTGATCAATCACAACGGCAGCGGTCAACGGCAGCGGTCAACTCAATTGATGAATGGCCAACCAGCGCACGGATGTGGCGGAGCCGGACAGGTTGACGAGGGCTAAAACCACCTGAAGGAGCTGATGATCAGCGTCTGGATGATCGGATCTCCAACAGTTAATCGCCCGCGCCAAGCGTCGCCGCTTACGACTGTGAAAGGCATCCAAACCGCCACGGTCATGCCGTCGTGCCGTCCGACCTTTCACCTCCACAACCAACAAGCGTTGATCTTTCTGCAGCACCAGATCCAATTCCCCCCAACGGCAAGTCCAATTCCGATCGAGCAACACCCACCCCTTCCCTTGCAGGAGCTTGAACGCGATCTCTTCGGCTCGATCCCCTTGTATCTGCTGCTTGGTCAAACCCTGATGCCCTCACTGTCTGCCTGAATTCCCAGGGCGTCACATCGCGACGCGAGTCGCTGTCTTCAGAGTCGGCCTAGGGTTAGGCCATCACGGGATGGAACCAATGCGTCGCCGACCGCTGGCTTTGTTAGCTGCATTGCTTCTTCTGCTTTCGCCTCTTCTTTACGCCGCAGCGCCAGTGTTCGCGGCGGTGGATGTCGCGAAGCAAGTGTTGATTGGCGCTGATTACGCCAACAAAGATCTCGTCGGGGCCACCTTCAACCTCAGCAATCTTCGTGAAGCCGATCTCTCCGGCTCCGACCTTCGTGGAGCCAGTTTGTACGGGGCCAAGCTCCAGGATGCCGACCTCAGCGACACCGACCTTCGTGAAGCCACCTTGGATTCAGCGGTCATGACCGGCACCAATCTCAGCAATGCAGTGATGGAAGGTGCCTTTGCCTTCAACACCCGTTTTAAAGACGTTGTGATTACCGGGGCTGACTTCACCGATGTCCCCATGCGTCCTGATCAGCTGAAAAGTCTTTGCAGTGTTGCTGATGGAACCAACCCCGTCACCGGCCGGAGCACCCGCGAAAGCCTTGGCTGCAGCTGAGCGATGAGTTTCGATTCCCGCAGCTTGGACCGCTTACGTGAATTGGGCAGAAGCTTGCCGAAACGGCTGCCTGAGCCCGAGCCCGCTGTAACGCCCAAGGCACGTCAAGTGCGCCACAAAGTCGAAACCGAGCAAGATCCCGATTTGCTCTTTCAAGAGTTAATGCAAGTGAGCCCGGATGGAACGGTTCCTGAGCACCTAATGGCCCGTCTCAAAGAACTTGAGCAGCGCCGTATCCCTGCGCCAACCAATACAACCACCGGTGCAGCAGCTCGCGATTTACCGCCCCTACCCAGAAACCATGCGGGCCCAGGGAAAACCACCCGGCCACAACCACCGAATGTTCCCCCTGGAAGTGAAGAGGAAAGTTTGTATGTGGCCTTTGGGCAACTCCTACTCGAAGACGATGAGGTCAGCGATTGAATCCCGCGCGCTGTCGGATCGTTGCCGTCGGCAAGGTTCGTCGCGGTTGGATTCAAGACGGGATTGATCTCTACTTAAAGCGATTGCCCGGCTTCAGCATCACCGAATTGCGTGATAGCTCAGCAGCCAAGGAAGCTGAAGCAATCCGATCAGCCATTCGTTCTGACGAAACCCTGATCGTGTTAATGGAACAGGGAGACGTCCTCGCTTCGATTCCATTCGCAAAACGGCTCAACCATTACGGCAACGAACGACTCGTGTTCGTAATCGGTGGTGCCGATGGCCTAACCGAGGAGATCAAGGCCCAAGCCCACTGGCAGCTGAGCCTGTCGCCGATGACCTTTCCCCATGAACTGGCCCGCTTGATGCTGGTGGAACAGCTCTTCCGCGCCCAGTCCATCCTTCAAGGCAGCCCGTACCATCGCGCTTGAAGAGGAAAACAACACGAGCAGACCTATAAAATTACACACCAGTACGTCTGTAAAAGCACATCGATGCGCCTCGCCTTGTTGTCGCCCGTGCATGGACAGTCGATCGACCATATTGCCCAGCAATTGGACAACTACAAAGCATTTCTTGCACCATTTGCGCTTCGGCATTACTTACATATATCCCTTGATAGCAGCCCAGACCTAAAATCAAATCTGCTTGAATTTGCCGATCAAAATGGCCATGACATCGTCATTTGCAAAAAATCTCGCTCCACATGGCGCCCCTGCACATCCAATGCCCTTTGCGAATTAATCAAGACAACTCTTAAAGACAATATTAGACATGACAAAGTTCTGATCCATACAGATACCGATCTTCTATTCTCCGAAGGCATAAAAACTCACTTACAGCAGCACTCCATTGGCTGCGGAAACAAACCCTTTCGATTCAGCAACCGTGGCTGGAAATGGTGCTCAAAGGCGAAAGCTGATCCTAGAATTGATCGCCTAATTTTAGAAATGTTAGATGGAGATCCTGCCTCTTTGAGGGTTGGGCGTGTCTGTGGGAGCTTCATGCCATGGGATTTATTCAAATCTTTCGGCGTGATGTACAACTATTACTTTAACGATACTTTTTTTGATAAGAACCAAAACGCATTTTGGCCAATTACAGAGATTGCTATCCCAACAATTTTACAACTCCTAGCGGGCCAAGGGCGTGAATTTGAACTACCTTTAATTCGTAATCCAAAAGAAAAGATAGACCGCAAAACGATCTCTCAACATCTATGGTTTGGAGATTATTTTGGACTCAAAAAGATCGGTCGCGATCCAAACAGCAAGGCTTTCCGTTATTTAAAGCGCTTACAAGCTAAAGCAACAGGAGAGTGTTTTTAACGATGTTGCAGGTGATCGACAATTGGCTGCCGACCACTCTGGTGCAGTCACTTCAACAGCTATGTGACGCTCATGGAGCACTGAGGCAGAACCAACTCGAAAACCAGCTGTTCAGCTGGAGACCCGACCACGGCACCCCCCGATCCGCCCACGCGCCAGAGCAGCAAGCCGTGATGGAGCACTATCTCAGCGAATTTTTGCGCCCTCTCCTCGCCCCGTGGAGCCCCACCGCGACTGGCGTGGAATGGTGGTGCAACACCAACAATGACCTCGACTGGCACATCGATAAAGATGAGGCCGAATACAGGCGCAGTGGTCAATACGCGCTGCCTCTCCTCTCCACCGTGTTTTACCCCCACGTGAGCTGCGCAGGTGGTGAACTTCTTGTCGCCGACAATCCACCGGTGAAGGAAGGCCAAACCGCCCCGCCACCACGGTTCCGATCTGTGATTTCGATCCCTCCGGTGGTGAATCGCTTGGTGGCGTTTTCCCCCGGAATCGTGCACCGAATCAACCCATTCGAAGGTGAGCGCTATTCCATTGCCGTCAACATCTGGCAGAGCGAACCCCTCACCACGCAGGAGTCAGCGCCACCGGCTTGAACTTCTCCACGGCCATCGTCCAAGCACGTGACGACATGGCCTGCAGAGCCATCTTCAACTCCTCCGTATCACCCGTTCTCAGCCAAGCCGCCTTGGCCGCCGGCAAATCTTCCGGCAATCGCTCGATCGGCAGCTCTACCAGCAGGAGGCTGTGCAACCCAGCAGCCCGCTGCAAGGCACCCTCGTCACTGCGCTGCCACACCCGAAGTAACAGCTCAAGCACCAACGCATGGCCTAGCACCTGCGGCACCTCACCTTCAGGCACCACCTCCGCCTGCGACCGCCCCGCCAAGGGCAACGCCCGTCGCCCTTGCTGATCAAACAACGCCAACGCAATTAAATACGGGGTATCAGCCACCGCAAACCACACAAGAACCCCCATCCTCACCGGCACGGGGGCAAAAAAGAAAGTACATTTGTACTATTCAAGAATTCGTTGCTGTTGGCCTTGGACTTCCAGCGCATCCCGCGACCGCTACACGCCAGCCGGACGCAGCAGATCCTCCCTTTGGTGAGCGAGCGCGTTCCAGCCGGGTTCCCATCCCCGGCCGACGATTACGTGGAGATGGGCATTGACCTCAATGAACAATTAATCCGCCATCCCGGCAGCACCTTTTTCTTGAAGGTGAGCGGCGAATCGATGACGGAAGCCGGCATCCATGACGGCGACTTGCTGGTCGTCGACCGCAGCCTCGACCCACGGCCCGGACGCGTCGTCGTGGCCGTGCTGGACGGGGCCTTCACGCTGAAACGCTTGGCCCGTCATCACGGGCGTCTCCGACTGGAAGCAGCCCATCCGGACTACCCCCCCTTGGAACTCCAACACTGCAGCGATGTGCAGATCTGGGGCATCGCCATTTATGTCATCCACCCACTCTGAGTGACATGGCTCAGGTCACCGCCCTCATTGACGGGAACAATTTCTATGCATCCTGCGAACAGAGCCTGGACCCAGCCCTGGTTGGTCGGCCGGTGGTGGTGCTCTCCAATAACGACGGTTGCATCGTGGCTCGAAGTGCCGAAGCGCGGGCGCTTGGCATCCGCATGGGGACGCCGTACTTCAAGGCGCGCCGGGAGCTTGAACGCCAAAACGTTGTGGTGCGCAGCTCGAACTATGCCCTCTACGCCGATATGAGCCAACGGATGATGAGCCTGCTTGAGGCCCATTGCGACGACGTTGAGATCTATTCCATCGATGAAGCCTTTGGACGACTAAGGCGGCCCAACAATGGGGCCCTGATTCCCTGGGCGCGCCAACTTCGCGCACGGGTACGCCAAAATCTGGGACTGCCCATTGCGATCGGATTGGGCGCGAGCAAAAGTCAAGCCAAACTGGCGAACCGGCTGGCAAAAGCGGTCCCTAATCATGCGGGGGTCTTCGATTTCGGGACTTGCCACAACCCAGATCAATGGCTGGAAACGATTGCGATCGAAGACGTTTGGGGGATCGGCCGGCAATTGGCGGCGTGGTGTCAGCGGAGAGGCATCAGCAACGCACGCCAACTGAGGGATATGCCCCAAGGAGAGCTCAAAGCGAAATGTGGCGTGGTGGGGTTACGACTCCAATGGGAACTGCGGGGATATGCCTGCCTGCCCATGGATTTGGCACCCGCAGCCAAACAAGAAACATGTGTGAGCCGTAGCTTCAGCCAACCGGTAACCACCCGCGAAGAGCTGCGCCAGTCGATCGCGACCTATGTGGTGCGCGCAGCCGAAAAATTGCGTAAGCAACAGCAACGCACCTCGGCCTTCACGATCTACACCCGCACCAGTCCCTTCAAGCCCAACTTTTACAGCCGTGCTGCCAGCCGCCAATTGGATCTACCCAGCAACGACACTGCTGTTCTGCTCCAAGCGGCGCTGCCCCTGGTCGATCACATCTTTCGCCCGCACCGCCCCCTCGCGAAAGCGGGGGTCTTGATGCAACACCTCCAGAGCATCGACACCCTTCAATCCCACTTGTTGGTACCGATGAGTGCCGAGCAACAAGACAAACGGGAGAGCCTGATGCAAACCATCGACCAGCTCAACCGACGCTATGGGCGAGGCTCCGTGCACTGGGCGGCCTGTGGACTGGAACCCGGATGGGCCATGCGTCGCGACCAATTGAGTCGTGCCGCGACCACCCGTTTAAGGGATATTCCCGTGGTCCAGGCTTAAGCATGTTGCAACAGCTGGATCGCCTGATCCTGCGTACTCAGCAGGAGCACCATCCGCTCGCCATGGGCGTTTAAGCCGGTTTGCTCACGGACTAAATCGGTACTCGCCAAAGCCAAACCACAGGTCTCGGTGACGAGTACAGGCAAGGTGCTGCCATGCCCACGCATCCGTTGTAAATCCAACGCCTGAAGGACAGCGCGCTGGGCCCGCTCCATGCCGAGCCGCTCCACAAAAGCTGGCCAAAGATCATTGACTGGCGATAACGCAGCGAAGTCGAGCGATGAATCAGCCATTCGCGATCGTGGAGATCAACACAATTGTGCCGAGGCAGAGGGTCGGTGTATCCCCAAAAAACATTGGAGAAGAAGCAAAACCCCGAAAGAAGCGATTGAAATTCTCACGGAGAACAAATCGTTTTAGAGATCAGACAAGGCATCAATAATCATTTGAGCCTGAACAGAAATGGTTTCCAACGCATCCTTGTTATCGAGATAGGCATCAAACGAGGCAAAGCGTTCCACATGGGGCGAGGCACCGTCAGCAGCACAGGCCGCAACCCAATCTCCATCGTCAGGCTTCACCGCAACAAACGATTGAAGTGCTTCCTCGAGGTCACCACCATCACCAATGCCTTCACCCTGCCAAATCGCTTCAAAGAATTCAGACATCTTCAAAACACAAAACGATCATTGCTTGGAGTGCTTTCAGCTGATGCAAGCGTATTTTACAGGAGAAAAAGAAAGAGAACAATAAATAAGGTTCCCATAAGAATAAATCTATCCTTGCCATCATTGATGTCATTCATGTTTCACTTTAAATAGGTCATTTAACCGTAGCTCATAAAGCCTCCAATCGTGAGAATAATTGAACCATCAATAATTTAAAAGACGCGATCGCAGGGCGATTTAAAAAATAATTTGCACAGATTTAAGGACTATTCTTCTAGAAGGATGAATTGGGTTATCCCAATCATGCCTGGCCCAGAATCGAGATCAACGAGCCAAGGACGAAATCGCACTTCGTCTCTATGATGTTGAGGTGAAAGGGAGACCAATCAGGCGTGGTTGCTTGTATTGGTGGGTTGGGTCACGCCTACTGCCTCTTTCACAACACATTTGACTGACGCAAAGACGGCTTCGTCCGAGCAATGGAAGCGGACCGAAAGCACGAGGCGGGCGATCAAGCATGAGCGATCATTGTTCAACGATGACAACCACTCTTAGTCTTGATTGAGTGATGGAGAGGGAGTCATGAATGTTGCTCTCAATTCATCAACCTCTATCTTTACCTGGCTTGTCGCACCGAAGACTACTTCGATTGACCAAAAAACCGACTCCCATCACGAGTCTTAGGCCCACACTTAAAAAATTTAACCCGAAAGCATTTTTTAACCCCTAAATCTCAGATACAGCAATCACATTTCAGATCAGATCAAATCAAATCAAACAAATTTGAACCGCGCGATAACCAGTCTGCTCAGCTTCGAGAACTGTCATTAAGCCTTAATATCTCACACTAGTAGTAATTAAAAATATGATTGACCATCTCAACGACTTAACAAGATCATTGGCCAGCATCATTATTGAAAAAAGATTAAACCAAGATCCTTAATTAATTGGCTCAACAGAATCGCCTGAAGAGCTGCGACCTGTTAATAGATTAGGAGGAAACCCGCCAAAAGTCATAGCAAGATTCTCAGGCGTAAAGACTTCAGACGTCTCACCATAAGCGAGCACAGTTTTGTTAATTAAGACAACTGAATCACAGAAATCACGCACATGACTGAGGTCGTGGGTGGAAATCAAAATCGTACGACCTTCTTCACGAAACTGAATAAATAACTGGGCCATTAATTTCTCAGTTCTTACATCTACTCCATTAAAAGGCTCATCCAATAAAAGAACATCTGCTCTTTGCGCAATAGCACGAGCCAAAAACGCACGCTTGCGTTGACCACCGGAAAGGGTACCGATCGGTCGGTTGCGCAGCTCCAACAACTCAACTCGTTCCAGGGCATGTCGAACGGCTACGCGATCGGAACCGCGTGGAATCCTGAGGAAGTTCATCGCGCCATAGCGACCCATCATCACCACATCCCAAACCGAGACAGGAAACTGACAATCGATTCCCTCACTCTGCGGGACGTAGGCAACGGCTTGCTCACGCTGGGCCTCTTTGACACTGCGGCCATTGATGCGAATCAAGCCTCGAGAAGGTCGGACGAAGCCTGTTAGAGCCTTAAACAAGGTGGACTTGCCAGCCCCATTCATCCCGACAAGACCACAAATACAACCAGCAGGCAAATGGAGACTGGCGTCATAGAGCGCCACCGTGCCGTTGTAGTCAACACAGAGTTGATCGGCGTCGATGCGCATCAACCGTCTCCCCCCCTGTCTGTTAAACCATCAAGTATCAGTTTCACATTGTGACGCTGCAATTCCAAGAGGGTGGGCGCCGGGCCATCAGGCTTCGAAAGCGAATCCACAAAAAACGTCCCTCCAAACCGAGAGTTAGCTGCGGCAGCGACTTCTCGTTGAGCCTTATCACTCACAGTGCTTTCGCAGAACACCGCAGGGACTGCACGCTCACGCACGATATTGATCAATCGCGCCATTCGTTTTGGAGTGATCTCACTTTCGGCATTCACAGGCCAAAGGAAAGCTTCCTCGAGTCCGTAATCCGTCGCGAGATAAGTGAAAGCACCTTCACAGCTCACCAACACCCGATGTTGCGGTGGGATGGTGGCAAGAACTTCGCGCAATTCACCATCTAAGGCTTGAAGCTTTTTGTTGTAGGCCTCAGCATTATTGGCGTAGTCCTCCGCACCATCAGGGTCCAAATTGGTGAAGGCATCCCGAAGACGATCGACATAGTCCATAGCCCGCTTCGGCGACATCCAGGCATGGGGATTGGGTTTTCCGGCGTAAGCGTCTGCGCGGATGAGAAGTGGCTCCATCCCTTCCGACAAGGTGACGGTGGGGATGTCTCCTGCCGCAGCCGTAAAACGACGGGCCCAAAGCTCGAGGCCCAACCCATTCTCAACTAAAAGATCTGCACCAACAGACCGCTCAATATCACTGGGCGTGGGCTGATATCCATGAATTTCCGCTCCCTCTTTCACGATCGAATGCACCTGAAGGCGATCGCCAGCCACATTGCGCGCCAAATCAGCGAGCACCGTGAATGTGGTGAGAACCCGTGGCCGTGAATCGTCCCGTGACACACGGGAACGATCAACACAACCCGCAACGATGACGCCCAGACCCAGCACAACAGCTGCAGCTCTCGAGATCAGACGAATCCCCATAGACCCACTATGTCTGCCACATGGATGCAACGGAGGCATCGCAGCCAGGAGCAAAGACTTAGGAACACAATATTTTATCTATACTGACACTATTTAGTGTTTATATCGTGCCAACACTTCACGCCACAAGCTGCCTAAGTTGCCATTTGTGATGCAGGACTGTCTTGCGCAAAGCAGAGCGGGCTCAGCTTGTTTTGGAGCGACTTAATCAGCACTACCCCGAAACACCCATTCCCCTAGACCACTCCGATCCGTTCACCCTTCTGATCGCAGTTCTCCTGAGTGCTCAATGCACAGACAAAAAGGTGAATGAAGTCACACCAGCACTCTTTGCTGCAGGGCCAACACCACAGGCGATGGCATCTCTCGATGAAACAGAGATTTTGAGCTTCATCCGTCAACTCGGCCTGGCAAAGACAAAGGCCAAACACGTTCGCCGGCTCTCTGAACTGTTAATCAGCGAGCATGCCGGGGCTGTACCCAACAGCTTCAAGGCCCTCGAAGCACTTCCAGGCGTGGGGCACAAAACGGCCAGCGTTGTGATGTCCCAGGCCTTTGGCGTCCCTGCCTTTCCCGTCGATACCCACATCCACCGCCTTGCCCAACGCTGGGGCTTGACCAATGGTTCATCCGTAGCCACCACAGAACAAGACCTCAAACGACTCTTTCCAAAAAGCCAGTGGAATCGACTTCACCTGCAAATCATTTTTTACGGCAGGGAGTACTGCTCAGCACGGGGATGTAATGGAACGATCTGCCCTCTCTGCAAAGAACTCTTCCCCAAGCGTCGAAAAGCAGTGATCACGCAGAAGGCGTGATTAGTTGAAGTCGTTTTGGCTATCCGACTGAATGGTGCAATTTGCCGTTGGATAACTCACGCACAACAGGGCATAGCCCTGACCCATCTGATCGTCATCTAAAAAACTTTGATCGGATTGGTCTACAGACCCCGTGAGAATTTTTCCAGCGCAGGTTGAACAGGCGCCGGCCCGACAGGAGGATGGCAAGTCAACACCCGCCGCATCAGCGGCATCGAGAATGTAGACGTCGTCTTCGCACTCGAAGCTGCTACCACCTTCGATGCTGATCGTGTAAGAGGCCATAATCAAAACCACCTGACCCGTTGTTAGCCGTGACTGGTGATCCGCGCCAAAACCGCACGGCAACCTTCAACAGGATCACGCACCACAACATGGGCCTGCTGTCGTAGTGGAACGATGAAGCGGCGCTCCCCAGGAAGCATTTGCCAAAACGTTTGGTGAAGAACAGAGATCGGAGAACGCCCACGCTCACGAACATCACGGCAAAGTCGTCGCCAAATACGACGCCAAAGTGGTGTTTCGAGATACACCACGACAGCGATCAAAACTCTGGGAAGGATCGCTTGAGGCCCGTAGGCACCCTCCACAACAATCAGGTCATAACCAGCGGTAAGGCAGCTTTCTCCAATGGGCCGGTAAACAACCACGCGCGAGGACATGTCGTAGTGACGCAAATGAGTGAGCGTTCCCTCTCTGGCCGCTTGCAGATCGGCCAGAAGAGCCTCTGTATCAATCGCATTGATCGTGTCAAACCCAGTGATCGGATCAGGCTTGTACCGACTTCGGTAGTAGTTGTCGCAATGCAAGGAAAGGGCAGTAAGCCCGATTGATTCGAGCTGTCGCACCAGACCATTCACAAAATGAGTCTTGCCAGATGCCGACCCACCACAAATACAAAGGAGAGGTGGGGAACCATCGGCATGATTCAAATTGTTGAGGGTATTCTTCGTAGATTGGTCCAACGAAAGCCTCCACCCTGAATCAGGTCTACTCATACCAACGGGCTACACCAGAGATCCAGGCCAGAAAAAGTCAACAAGTGGGCCAACAACTTAACTGAAGCGTGCGTCTCAACAAGGAATAAATCAAAGGCTTCAAAAGTGGTGATCTCAAAGGCTGAACATACAAATTTCAACACATCACTGAGGATGGTGAAGTTGCAGTCAATTAACTATTGTTGATTAAAAAATCAACACATCAAGCTAACTTAAAACTGCTTAAATTAACAAACGAATGGTTTTACCGCGAACCACTTTAGACAAAGAGCCGAAGCGAAGAAACCATGATCCAATAAATTTCCATGGCACGACAAGATTTATTTTGACAAAAAATGGAAAGAGAAAACAAAACTCAGGCAAAAAGAACAAGCGAAAGAGTTATTTGGATGCCAATAAAGTAATATATGCCGCAACATTGGTAAACAATTACAGCAGAGCAGAGTGGCTGTACGGCTAATCTCTAAATTAAGAACAAGTAACACAATGCATTCATTTCCGGAAAAGTGGGCCGAGCCTACATTTTTAGAATTTGCATATGATAACTATGGCATTTGGTGGCGTTGCCGAATTGCACATCTATCCTCAGTGTCAAAGACCAAAGAAGCTCGGGCTTTATTTGCTGAATGGGAGACAGGATGCAACGACTAATTGAAATTTATAATATATTAATGCAAAAATAGGTGAGGAGAAGGTGAACGCGTGTTATTGGCGAGGCAGAACAAACTGGCGGTTTGTCGATCAAGGAAAGACCTGGAATAAGCGAATGGCATAGAAAAACGAGCGGGAATCATGCACGGCAACCAAAAAAGATAGATGAGAATAGACAGTAAATGAGTTGTAAACAAAGACAAATAGGGAGGTAGCAAAAAGCACTCGCAAGAATGGAGCTGGGAAATTCATCTCGAAGCACGTAAAACACGATGCCGCATTATGTATAAATTGTCATAAAACAAATGACCAATGATTCAGTCAGGAAAAGTAGTGTTAACAACACTGAAGCAGGGGGTTACTTAATTCGTACTCTGTGAAAGCACAATGGTTTGTTTACATGCAATCCTATGGAAATCCATCAGTCAGCTATGACTGGTGGGCAGGAAATT